>DOWL01000179.1:27493-40164 GCA_003519585.1 Nocardioides sp.
GGGCCGAAACTCGCCGGGGTATTCAGAGCGGTACGTCGATTGCCGCCTCGGTGCCGCGCCCGGACGGGGCCGGACCGATGCCGAGCCGGCCGCCCAGCTCGGACTCGACGAGCGTGCCCACGATCGAGAGTCCCAGGCTGCTGGCGTCGTCGAGGTCGAAGCCGGCCGGTAGCCCCTGACCGTCGTCGACCACCGTGAAGGTGAGCCGACCCTCGGTGCGCCGGGCCGTGACCACGATCGTCCCCTCCGGCTCCGGCTCCGGGTAGGCGTGCTCCACGGCGTTCTGAAGCAATTCGGTGAGGACCATCGCGACCGTGGTGGCGGTCTCCGAGGGCAGCACCCCGAAGGAGCCTTCGCGGCGCACCCGGATGCTGCCACCGACGGAGCCGACCTCGGCGACCATGCTGCCGAGCCGGTCCGCGACGTCGTCGAAGGAGACACTCTCCTCGACGGCCTGACTCAAGAGCTCGTGGACGATCGCGATCGAGCCGACCCGGCGTACCGCCTCCTCCAGCGCGGCCTTGGCATCCGAGCTGTCCATCCGGCGGGCCTGGAGCCGGAGCAGGGCCGCGACGGTCTGCAGGTTGTTCTTGACGCGGTGGTGGATCTCGCGGATGGTCGCGTCCTTGGTGACCAGCTCGCGGTCGCGTCGGCGCAGGTCGGTGACGTCGCGCACCAACACCAGTGCACCGATCAGCCGGCCGTGGGGGCGCAGCGGGATGGCGCGGACGATCAGCGAGACCGAATGGGTGCCGATCTCGGCGTCCCGGTTGGCTCGGCCGCCGAGCACCGCGCTCAGCGTCTCCTCGTCCGGCCGCAGCCGCGGTGGCACCAGTTCGCGGGTGACCTCGGTGAGCCGCAGCCCGTCGAGGTCACCGGAGTGGCCCAGCCGACGGTAGACCGAGAGGGCGTTGGGGCTGGCGTAGACGACTCGGCCCTGCTCGTCCACGCGGAGGAAGCCGTCTCCGACCCGCGGGGTGTCGGCATGGTCACTGCGCTGGCCGGGCACCGGGAAGTGCCCGCCCGCGATCATCTGGGTCAGGTCGGCCGCGGTCTGGAGGTAGGACAGCTCGAGCCGCGACGGTGTCCGGACGCCGAGCAGGTTGGTGTGCCGGCCGACCACGGCGATCACTCGCTGCCCACGCCGCACAGGGATGGTCTCGGCTCGGACCGGTACGTCGTCACGCCACTCGGGGTCGCCCTCCCGCACCAGCCGCCCTTCGGCGTACGCGATGTCGAGGTGGGGCCGGCGGCCGGCCTCGACGAAGGTGCCGACGATGTCGTCGACGTACGCCGTGGGGCCAGTGGTCGGCCGCATCTGCCCACCGGCCCAGAAGCCCCGCCCCTCGCGGTCCGGGAGCCAGAGGACGAGGTCGGCGAAGCTCAGGTCGGCGATGATCTGCCAATCCGCCTGCAGGAGTTGGAGCCAGGCCACGTCGTCGGCGTCGAGGTCCGTGTGGGCACGGACCAGCTCGATGAGGGACGCCACGCAGGTCAGCGTAGGGGCCGATACCGGCCCTTCTCGGAGATGTCCGCCGAGGTGACCCCGACGAAATCCCAGCTCGCAGGGCCATGCATGTTTCCCTGGTCAAGACAAGACTCCCCTCGCTGCGGAACTGCGGGCATCCTTTGGCAGGATGGGATCCATGCCTGGGCAGTACTGGAAGCAAGTCGCCGCTTCCGGGCTCGCAGTTCCCCAGGACCGACCCCTCGACGACCTCACCGCCGAGCTCACCCGGATGCTGGGCGACACCGATCCCGAGGCGCGCGACGGTACGGCGTACCCGACCCTCGCGACCTGGGTCTCCCGCGGGGTCTACGACGACCTGCTGTCCGGGCTCGGCGACGGCATGGCGGCCGGGCTGGGCGTGGGGCTCGGCGAGCGCGAGACCGACTCGGTGTTCCGACGCAGCTTCTCGGCCCTGATCCTCGGCGAGTGCATCGCCCGCGACAACCAGCAGCCCCTGGTGCCGGGCAACAAGGTGCTCGAGTGGGGCGACCGGCTGGCCACCTGGCTGCTCCGCGAGCGCGACCTGCGCGGCTTCGTGCCCGGCAAGGGCTGGGCGCACGCCGTGGCGCACGGCGCCGATGCGATGGGGACTCTGGCTCAGTCGCCGCACGTGGCCACCAACGAGCTGACCGTGATCCTCGATGTGATCGCCGACCGCGTGCTTCTCCCGGTCGACCGGCTGTTCACCAACGGCGAACCGGACCGACTGGCCGCAGCCACCATGGGCGTGCTCAGACGCGACATCGTCTCGCTGCGCGTCCTCGAGCCCTGGATCGCTCGACTCGCGGCCACTGCGGCCGCGAAGGCGTCGTACGACGACCGCGACCCGCACCTCAAGAGCGGCAACGCCGAGGCGTTCCTGCGCGCGCTCTACCTCCAGCTGGCCCTGGGTCCGAAACCGCCCCAGGTCCGACCCGACCTGCTCCTGGTCATCGTGGATGCGCTGCGCTCCACCAACGGCCAGCTCCTGCGGGCCGCGCAGCCCCAGTGAGGGCCCTCTCGAGCCGCTCGTCTGTGACGATGGCCCCATGACCCAGACCGACCGGCCCAGCGACCAGGACGTCAGCATCGAGGGCCACAGTGGCCAGCTCGCCGTGGCCGTTGCCCGCGCGCACGGTGTCGAGACCATGTTCACGCTGTCGGGCGCGCACGTGTTCCCGATGTACGACGGCGCGGTGAAGGCCGACCCGCCGATGCAGCTCCTCGACGTACGCCACGAGCAGACCGCGGCGTTCGCCGCCGAGGCGACCGGCAAGCTGACCCGAGTGCCCGGACTGGCGGTGCTGACCGCTGGACCGGGCGTCACCAACGGCATCAGCGCGATCGCCCAGGCGCAGTTCGCGGGCTCCCCCATGGTCGTCGTCGGCGGCCGCGCCCCGCAGAACCGCTGGGGCACCGGGAGCCTCCAGGAGCTCGACCAGCCTCCGATCGTGGAGTCGGTCGCCAAGCTGGCGCGGACCATCCCGACCGCGGGCGAGATGCTGACCGGGATGGACGAGGCATTCGTGGCCGCGCGCAGTCCGCACCGCGGACCGGCGTTCGTCGACGTCCCCATGGACGAGTTCTTCAACTCCGCCTCCGGTGCCGCTCCGGTGCCACCGCAGCGGCTGCGGATGGAACCCGACGCGGACGCGTTGGCTCGGATCGCCGGCCTGTTGGCGCAGGCCCAGCGGCCGGTCCTCGTGCTCGGCACCGACGTGTGGGCCGACGGCGCCGAGGAGGCCGCGCTGCGCTTCGTGCAGGATCTCGGGATCCCCACCCTGACCAACGGAATGGGCCGCGGCATCGTGCCGGGCGGCCATCCGCTGCTGGTCACCAAGGCCCGTGGCGTCGCCCTGGGCGGCGCGGACCTCGTGGTCGTGGTCGGGACGCCGCTCGACTTCCGGCTCGGGTACGGCGTGTTCGGAGGTAACGAGGAGGGCTCGACGCCCGCCCGGGTCGTCCACGTGGCCGACTCCCCCGCGCAGGTATCGACGCATGCCGAGCTCGCGGCGTCGGCCGCCGGCGACCTCACCGCGGTCTTCGACGGCATCCAGGCCGCCGTCGAGCGCGGAGCCAAGCCCGACTGGTCTACCTGGCGTCAGCAGTTGGCCGACACCGTCGCCGCGGCCGCCGCTCGCGACGCCGAGCTGCTCAGCGCCGAGGCCGACCCGATCCACCCCGCCCGGATCTACGGCGAGCTGGTGCCGCGGCTGGCCGAGGATGCCGTGGTCATCGGCGACGGAGGCGACTTCGTCAGCTTCGCGGGCAAGTTCGTCGAGCCGAAGCGACCCGGCGGCTGGCTCGACCCCGGCCCGTACGGCTGCCTCGGCGCCGGACCCGGCGCGGCCATCGCCGCCCGGCTGGCCAGGCCATCGTCGCAGGTGGTGCTCCTGCTGGGCGACGGCGCGGCCGGGTTCTCGCTGATGGACGTCGACACCCTGGTCCGGCACGAGCTGCCGGTGGTCATGGTCATGGGCAACAACTCCGCGTGGGCGCTCGAGAAGGGTCCGATGCAGCTGCTCTACGGCTACGACGTCATCGCCGACCTCGCCCCGCGGACGCCGTACGACGCCGTGGTGACGGCCCTCGGCGGCGCCGGTGAGACGGTCACCGACCCCCGCGACATCGGCCCGGCCATCGACCGCGCGTTCGCCTCCGGAGTCCCCTACCTCGTCAACGTGATCACCGACGTAGAGGCCGGCTACCCACGCACAACGTTCGGGATCTGATGCTGACCAGGGCGGCCCGATGACCGCCGCGCACCGGATCTGCGAACGGCTCGGCTTCGTCCGCTCCCCCGAACGCGACTGGCGGCCCGACCCCGACACGGTGCTGATCACCTACCGCAAGGAGCTGGCGTGAGCGGCGATACGCACGCGTTGACCTTCACGGTGGCCGACGGCGACACCGCGATCGCGGTGGGATCCGGAAGCCTGCCGGTGCTCGGCACCCCCCGGCTGCTGGCGTGGTGCGAGGCGGCGACCTGCGCCGCGATCGAGGACTCGCTTTCGGAGGGTGAGACTTCGGTCGGCACCCGGGTCCAGCTCGAGCACCTGGCCGCGAGCCCGGTCGGCGCCGTCGTCGAGGTGAGCGCCAGCACGGCGTACGTCGACGGCCGGCTGCACCGGTTCGCGGTGGCCGCCCGGCATGTCTCGAACGGCAAAGTGATCGCGTCGGGCGAGGTGACCAGGGTGGTGGTCGACGCGGAGCGGTTCCTGTCCAGGATTTAGCCCCGTCACCCCACACCTGAGAGACTGGGGACGATCGAAATCGACCCAGGAGGTCACCATGGGCAAGACCGGACGCAAGCGCCGCGGTCGCAAGAAGAAGAACGCCAACCACGGCAAGCGCCCCAACGCCTGACCGACGCGCGTTCAGCGACGAGCCTCAGCCTGACGGCTGGGGCTCGTGGTGTTTCTGACCGACGACCGACGTTCTCAGACGTCGGTGATGCGGACCTGGACCTCGCGGATCCGCAGCAGCACCCGCTCGCGCAGCTCGGCGGGGGCGGACTCCGAGCAGGAGCGCGCGACGATCGACTTCACGGTGCGCTGGAGGTCGTACTTCTCCAGGCAGGGGTTGCACGAGTCGAGATGTGCCCGGACCAGGGCGCAGTCGGTCTTGTCGAGCTCGTTGTCGATCAGGTAGACGATCTGCTCGAGGAAGTCGGCGCACTCGCTTGCGGAGGGGTCGCGGCCGTGGTCGTGTGTCGCGCTCACGAGTCGCCCCCCTCGGCGGCGGGCAGCCGGCCGGCCGGCAGCAGGTCGTTGGCCCGCACGTAGTCGGACAGCATGTCACGCAGCTGGCGCCGTCCGCGATGGAGCCGTGACATCACCGTGCCGATGGGGGTCTCCATGATCTCGGCGATCTCCTTGTAGGCGAACCCCTCGACGTCGGCGAGGTAGACCGCGAGCCGGAACTCCTCCGGAAGCCGCTGCAGGGCGTCCTTGACCTGGGAGTCGGGCAGGTGCTCGAGCGCCTCCATCTCCGCCGACTTCAGCCCGGACGACGAGTGCGACTCGGCGCGGGCGAGCTGCCAGTCCTCGACGTCCTCGGACATCGACTGCTGCGGCTGGCGCTGCTTCTTGCGGTAGTTGTTGATGAAGGTGTTGGTCAGGATGCGGTATAGCCAGGCCTTGAGGTTGGTGCCCGGCCGGAACTGGTGGAAGGAGGAGTACGCCTTCGCGAAGGTCTCCTGCACCAGGTCCTCGGCGTCCGCGGGGTTGCGGGTCATCCGCATCGCCGCGGAGTAGAGCTGGTCGAGGAACGGCAGCGCGTCACGCTCGAAGCGCTGGGAACGCTCCTCGTCGGTCTCGGTCGCGACGTCGACCTCGCCGGGTGCGTCGACCGACTCCTCGAGCGTGGCGAGGTCGTCGGGCGCCTGGACGTCTTGGCTCTCTGTCATCGCCTCCCAGCCTACGCGGGCCGCGGGAGGCTCCAGTACGGCGATCACATCAGCGGAACGCCGACCCGCCCGGCGGCATTCCCGTCAGCCACCCCCTACCTCTCGCACCAGCCACTCCAGCGTGGACTCGACCACGATCTCCAACGCCTCGGCCTGGCTGATCCCCGCCGACTTGGGCACCCGGAGACCGTGGTCACCGCCCGGGACGACGGCGAAGTCGACATGCTCGAGGTCGCCGGGGAACTCCTCCGGCCGGCCGAACGGGTCGTTCTCACCCTGGACGACCAGCGTCGGCACCCCGGCCCCGCGAAGCTCGTCGAGCCGTGACTTCCACGGTTGACCGGGAGGGTGCAGCGGGAACGACAGCGCGAGACAGCCAGCCGCATCGAGTCCCGCCGCCGACCGAGCCGCCGACCGGGCGCCGGCCGAGCGGCCACCGACCACGAGCGGCGTACGGAACCTCAGGCTCTGGGCCGCGGCCACCAGCGCGACGTCGAGGGTCGGTGGCGGGGTGGCCACCTTGCGCCCGGAGACCCGCCACGGCTGCTCCAGCAGCACCACGTTGGCACCGTGGCGGGGCAGCCGATCTGCGAGAGCCTGCAGGTCGCGGGCGTCGATCCCGCCGCCCGCACCATGGCTGAGCAGGAGGGTGACGAACGGCGAGCGCGCGCGGTGGCTGACCAGCCGGGCTTCGCCCTGGGGGGTGTCGATGCTCCGCGTCGTGGGGGTCATGACAGTGCGAGCGGCTCGACGAGCTCGGGGCCGTTGTTCTTCACCGCGTTGACCATCGTGGACACGGGGTAGGCCTCCAGCAGGCCGGGTGCGGCCGGCACCAGGAGGTCGAGCACCGAGCCCTTCTCGGTGCGCGGGTCGAGCCAGGCGGCCCACTGGTCGGGCTCGACCATGAGCGGCATCCGGTCGTGGATCTTGCCGAGATCGTCGGGGGCGTCGGTGGTGATCACCGTGCAGGTCCACAGGAACCGGTCGTCGGCGTCCTCGGCCTTCGCCGGGTCGCGCCAGATCTCGTAGAGGCCGGCCATCGCCAGCGTCCCTCCGTCCTTAGGACGGATGAAGAACGGCTGCTTCTTGGGCTTGCCGGACTTGGTCTGCTCGTCGGTGGGATACCACTCGAAGTAGCCGTCCGCCGGCAGCAGACAACGACGCGAGGCGAGGGCTCGGCGGTAGGCCGGCTTCTCGGCGACCGTCTCCATCCGGGCGTTGATCATCCGGCTGCCGATCTTGACGTCCTTCGCCCACGAGGGCACCAGCCCCCACCGGAGCACCCGCAACTGTCGCTCGGGCGGCTCCTCGGACTCCTTGGACGGCGGCCGCTCGACGACGGCGTAGACCTCCTTGGTCGGCGCCACGTTGTAGTCGGGGGCCAGCGGCTCGGGCACCCTGCTGTCTACGACCTCGAACTCCTCGATCAGGTCTTCGGGTCGTCGGCTGGACGCGTAGCGGCCGCACATGGGGTCAGCCTAGGGCGGACCGCCGACCGCCGACCGCCGACCGGGGCAGACCCAGACGGGCTACCCTTCGGCCATGGCCGTCAGCAGGGTGTTCGCCCGTCCGATGCTCGCCTCGATGTTCCTGGTCGGTGGCTACAACGCCGTCAAGAATCCGGAGCGGGTGGCAGCGCGTGCGCAGGCGGTGACCGACCGGCTGGTGCCGTTGCTCCAGAAGGCGGTCCCGATGCTGCCCTCCGACCCCGCGACCCTGGCCCGCATCAACGGCGGCGTCCAGCTGGTCGCCGGCGCCACCCTGGCCACCGGCAAGGCACCGCGGCTCTCGTCGGCGGTGCTCGCCCTGTCGCTGATCCCGACGACCGCGGCCGGCCATCGGTTCTGGGAGGAGCAGGACCCCACCGTGCGCGCCAACCAGCGGATCCACTTCTTCAAGAACGTCTCGATGCTGGGCGGCCTGATCATCGCCTCGGGCGACACCGAGGGTCAGCCGGGCGTCGTGTGGCGGACCCGGCGCGCCGCTCGGGACGCCCGCCGCGAGGCGCGCCACCTGGCTCGCTCCGCCCGGCGGGAGGCGGCGCTGGCCAGGGCTCGGGTCACCTGAGCGAGCCTGAACGACATGGCTGAGGTGACCTCGACAGGCGTGAACCCCGGCGTGCCCGACCCGTGGCCGACTCCGGTGGCGACCGGTCCGGTCGATGCCGTCGTGTCGCTGCCGGGCAGCAAGTCCCTGACCAATCGGGCGCTGCTGCTGGCCGCACTCGCCGACGGGCCCTCCGTCGTACGCCGCGCGCTCCGCTCGCGCGACACGCTGCTGATGGCGGCGGCGCTCAGCGGGCTCGGTTCGCAGGTGGACACCTCTGCCGACGACTGGACGGTCACGCCCGGTCCCTTCGATCGCGCGGCGGACGTCGACTGTGGACTGGCCGGGACGGTGATGCGGTTCGTCCCGCCGGCCGCCGGACTCTCGTCCGCGACGGTGGGCTTCGACGGCGACCCCCACATGCGCAGCCGGCCGATCGGCGAGGTGCTGGGCGCCCTGCGGACCCTCGGCGTCCAGGTCGACGACGGCGGTCGTGGTGCGCTGCCCTTCGCGGTGCACGGCACCGGTGCGGTGCGTGGCGGCCGCGTGGTCATCGACGCGTCGGCTTCGTCGCAGTTCGTCTCGGCGCTGCTGCTCGCCGGGGCGCGGTACGACGAGGGGGTCGACGTCCGGCACGACGGCAAGCCGGTGCCCTCACTCCCCCACATCGACATGACCGTGGCGATCCTGCGCGAGCATGGCGTGGAGGTCGACGACTCCGAGCCCAATCGCTGGGCCGTGGCGCCTGGCGTCGTCAAGCCGGTCGACCACGTCATCGAGCCGGATCTCTCCAATGCGGCGCCATTCCTCGCCCTCGCCGCAGTGACCCGCGGCACGGTCGTCGTCCGCGACTGGCCCGCCTCCACCACCCAGGCGGGCGACGCCCTGCGCGACATCCTCGAGCAACTCGGCTGCACGGTCACCCACTCCGACGCCGGGCTGAGTGTCACCGGGCCGGCCCGGCTCGAGGGCATCGATGTCGACCTCCACGACCACGGCGAACTGACCCCGGCGGTGGCGGCGCTCTGTGCGCTGGCGGCCGGGCCCAGCCACCTGCGCGGCATCGCCCACATCCGCGGCCACGAGACCGACCGGCTGGCCGCGCTCGCGACCGAGCTCGGCGCGCTGGGCGCGGACGTCATCGAGCACCCTGATGGCCTGTCGTTCCGGCCCGCCGCCCTGCACGGCGGGGTGTTCCACACCTACGCCGACCACCGGATGGCACACGCGGGCGTGATCGTCGGCGCAGCGGTGGCCGGCGTCCTCGTCGAGAACGTCGCGACGACCAGCAAGACCTTCCCCGACTTCGCCGGCTTCTGGTCGGGGTTGTTCTGATGGTCGAGGGACGCTGAGACGCTGATGCCCACCGGCCGGTACTCCGAAGAGGACGTCGAGCACTACGACCGGCCGCGCCGCCGGACCCGGCCGCGCACCAAAGAACGGCCCACCTACGACGACGCCGCCGACGGCGTGGTCGTGACCGTCGACCGCGGCCGGTTCACCCTCTTGGTCGGCGACCGGGTCGTGTTGGCGATGAAGGCCCGGCCGCTCGGTCGCCGTGGCGTCGTGGTGGGCGATCGGGTCAAGGTGGACGGCGACGTGTCCGGCGACGACGGGACCCTCGCCCGGATCGTCGAGGTGCAGGAGCGGACCACCACGCTGCGGCGCACAGCCGAGGACGACGACCCGGTCGAGCGGGTGATCGTGGCCAACGCCGACCAGCTGGTGGTCGTGGTCGCCGTGGTCAACCCCGATCCCCAGCCGCGGCTGATCGACCGCGCCCTCGTGGCGGCGTACGACGCGGGGCTCGCCCCGCTGCTGTGCCTCACCAAGTCCGACCTGGCGTCCCCCGAGGAGCTGCTCACCACCTACCGCTCGCTGGGCGTGCCGTGGGTGGTCACCCACCGCGGCGGCGACCTGTCCGAGCTCGAGGAACGGCTCGCGGGCCGGGTGAGCGTGCTCCTCGGCTCCAGCGGCGTCGGGAAGTCGACGCTCGTCAACGCCGTGGTGCCCGATGCGATGCGCGAGGTCGGGCACGTCAACGCGGTGACCGGACGCGGCCGGCACACCTCGACCTCGGCTTACATGCTCGCCCTGCCTGCCGCCGGCGGCTGGATCATCGACACCCCCGGTATCCGGTCGTTCGGGTTGGCGCACGTACGCCCCGAGGACCTGATCGAGGCGTTCCCCGACCTCGACGAGCTGACCGAGGACTGCCCCCGCGGCTGCACCCACGGTGCGGACGAGCCCGAATGCGGCCTCGACGAGGCGGTCGCCGAGGGCCTCGCCGACCCCGATCGCGTGGCGTCGTTCAGAAGGCTGCTGACAGCACGTTCAGAACCTGCGTACTAAGCCAGAATCCCGACTGGGTGTGTCGCGCAATTCGTTCGCGGCGAAGCCGCGCGCCCGACGATCGCCGGGGTATCAAACAGCTGACAGCACCAGCGCCGCCAGCGCCCTACCGGAGGCCGTGTCGGCGCCCCAGGGTGCCGGACCGATGGCGGCCGCATGCTCGCGGGCGGCGGCGAGCAGCGGCTCCTGCCAGGCAGCGGGCGAGGTGCCGGCGCGGGCCCAGTTCGCCTCGGCGCCGGCCAGGAGTTCGGGAGCCACGGGGTGGGCCACGGCGGCCAGCCCGATCGCCGCGGCGACGAAGCAGGTGGCCATCCAGCGGCCCTCCCAGGCCTCCTCGTGGGCGGCGATGACCCGGGCCAGGTCGGCCAGCGCGGGCCGGGGTTCGCCGGTCACGAGCAGCCCCCAGGCGCGTAGGAAGCGCAGGTAGTCGGTGGGCTCCGCGGGCGCGAGCCGGGCCTCGGCCCGGCCGATCAGCTCGAGCGCGACCTCGCCGTGGCCCATCGCCAACTGCGCCCAGGCGAGGTTCGTGGCCACTCCGCTGAGCGCGACCACCGACCCCGAGCGACCCACGAGCGCCCACGCCTCGTGGGCGGCCGCCTCCGCCTCCACCGGATCGATCACGGATGCCACTACGGCCAGGTTGGCCAGGGCATCGGCCAGCCGTTCGTCGTGGGTGTGCCGGGCGGCCGACACCCCCAGGCGGGCGTGCTCGAGGGCCGCTTCGTCGTCGCCGCTGTAGGAGCGCTCGAGGCTCAGGGCGTAGTGGGCGCCGGAGAGGCCGACCTGGTCGTCGTACTCGGCGAAGACCGGGATCGCCTCCGTCAGGTCGACCCGCGCGCGCTCCGCGTCGTGGTTGGCCTCCAGGACGCCGCGCATCCGGAGCACCCGGGCGCGTTCGAGCGGGCTGAGCAGGCCGGAGTCGAGCGCCCGCGTGCACCAGCGGACGCCAGGCCCGAGCAGGTTGTCGAAGATCCAGAGGTAGCCGATCGTCGCGGTGAGGTCGACGATCTGTTCGCGATCGCCGGCCTCGTGCGCACCCGCGAGTGCGAGCAGGTAGTCGGGGTGGTGCTCACGGACGTCCTGGAGCAGCGCGTCGCTGCGCTGGGCGCCACGCCAGCGCTCGGCGTACCAGCGCCGGTGTCGTCGGGTTGCGGCGTCGAGCTCCCCGGCCTCGGCCAGCCGCTCCCGGGCGAGGTCGCGCACCGGTCGCAGCAACCGGAACGACAACCCGGACGGCGATCGCTCTACGTGGACCAGGGCGTCGCGAACCAGCGCGTGCAGCGCCGCCGAGGCGTCGGCCTCGGACCCGAGGTCGGACCCGGCCACGGCTCGGGCCACCGGTGGTTCGAACGAGCCCGCGAAGACCGCCAGCCGACGGAGCATCCGCAGCTCGCGGGCTGCCAGCCGGTCGAGGCTCCACGCCACGGTGTCCTGCATGGTCCGATGTCGCGGCGCCAGTCCACCCTCGTCGGAGGCGAGCGCGAGCGGTACGTCGAGGTGCGCGTCGAGCTCGTCGAGCGACCGGCCCGGGGCCTGGGCCGCCAGCAGCTGCAACGCGAGGGGTACGCCGTCGACGCGCCGGGCCAGCGCCGCCAGGCGAGGCACCGCGTCGTCCCCGTGCACCAGATCCGGTGCCCGGTCGGCGATCCGCTCGCGCAGGAGAACAACGGCGGGCGCGGCCGCGGCGGTGGCCGGGTCGACGTCGGGCGGCGGCGTCGGCAGCGGTCCGAGCGCGAACACGGCCTCCTCGGCGACGCCCAACGGACGCCGAGAGGTCACGACCACGCGGAGTCCCGGACACCGCGCGAGCAGCGCCTCGACGACCTGGGCCACGTCGGCAAGGCACCGCTCCGCCTCGTCAGCGAGGAGCACCGTCGCTCGGGTGCCGATCTCGGCCGCGAGTGCCTCGACCGGGTCGGCATCGGGCACCGACAACCCCAAGGCCCGACCCACGGCCTCGACCAGCTCGGCACCCGGGCGTTCGGGCAGTGTGGCGAGGTCGAGGTAGCCGCCGACCCGCCCGCGGCCGAGTATGGTGGCGAGCTCGGCGAGCAGCCGGCTCTTGCCGACCCCGCCGAGGCCGGCGACGGTCACCAGCCGCCGCTCGGCCAGCAGCTCCCGGAGCCGGGCCAACTCCTCCTCCCGGCCGACGATGCGGGTGGTCGGTGCCGGCGCGGAGACGCTGCTCGAGCCCGGCGAGCCGATCGCGGACGGTCCGATCTCGTCGCGCAGCACCCGTAGCTGCAACTCCTGGGCCCGGGGCGCGGGGTCGATGCCGAGCTCCTCGGTCAGGGTCGTGCGGAGCCGGTCGTACGCCGCCAGCGCATCGGCGCGGCGGCCGGCCCCGGCCGCCCCCCCGGCGGGGGGGGGAGGCTA
>DOWL01000179.1:40302-48876 GCA_003519585.1 Nocardioides sp.
CGGGCCGCCGCCAGGATGGCGAGCTCGTGGCCGCGTTCGCGCAGCGGGTCGGCGGCGACCAGCCGCTCGGACAGGGCGGCCGCCTCGTCGACCGCAGCGCCGTCGCCACGGTCCAGCAGCCGCTCGGCGAGCAGCTCGAACGCCGCCGTACGGAGGCCGAGGAGGCGGCTCGACTCCGCGACCACCAGCTGCTCGGAGACGTCGGCGTACGGGCGATCGCCGCGCCACAGGCCGAGCGCCCGGCGCAGCAGCCCCACGGCGTCGTCCGGCGCTGCGCCCCGAGCCTCGGACACCAACCAGGCGAACCGGTCCGCGTCGAGGTCGAGCTCGCCCAGCCGATAGCCACCACCGGTCGTGAGGACCGTCGGGTCGCCGACGTCGCGACGCAGCCGGGCCACCTGGGTGTGGACCACCGCGACCCCGAGACCGGCTCCCTCGCCCCACACCTGCTCGAGCAGCACCGATGGATCCACTGGCTGGTGATGGCGCAGCACGAGCGCGGCGAGCAGGTCGCGCGAGCGCTGCCCACGCGGCACCCGCTCCTCGTCGTGGTCACGCACCAGGAGACCGCCCAGGACCGCGACCTCCACCTCCGGCATCTTGCCAGAGGCCACGGACAGTCGGTCGTGACAGATCGGTGACAGGTCCCGACGCGAGCGTGTCCGCCATGACGACTCGACCTACCCACGGCCCCGTGGCCGAGACCCGGAGCGCCCGGGCCGACCTGCGCCGATGGGCGCTTCCCCTGATCTGCGTCGCCCAGTTGATGGCGACCCTCGACGTCACCATCGTCAACCTGGCTCTGCCCTCGGTGCAGAGCTCGCTCGGGCTGTCGAACGCCGGCCTCGCGTGGGTCGTGGACGCCTACACGCTCTCCTATGCCGGACTCCTGCTGGTGGGGGGTCGGGCGGGCGACCTGTTCGGCCATCGCCGGACGCTGATGGCCGGGATCGGAGTCTTCACCGTGTCCTCGGCCCTCGCCGGGCTGGCGCAGGACCCCGGTCTGCTGCTCGCGGCCCGGGCCGGCCAGGGGATCGGCGCCGCGCTGGCCACCCCGACCACGCTGGCACTGATCACCACTCTGGTGCCGGCCGGCCCGCGCCGGACCCGCGCGATGGTCGCCTTCGGCTCGATGGCGGGCCTCGGGATCACGCTGGGGCTGGTCCTCGGCGGCCTGCTCACGTCGTACGCCTCGTGGCGCTGGGTCTTCCTGATCAACCTCCCGATCGGCGTCGTGCTGCTGTGGGGCGCGCCCAGGCTGCTGCCGGACACCCGCGGCCCGCTGCGGCGCTTCGACCTGCCGGGGGCCGTCCTCGGCACCGGTGCCCTCCTCGCCCTCGTGTACGGCGTGATTCGGGCGGGCACCGACGGCTGGGGCGACGCCGCTTCCATCGTCGCCCTGGCTCTGTCGGCCGCGCTGGGGATCGCGTTCGCGCTGGTCGAACGCGCCGCCGCGGAGCCGACCCTGCCGCTGGCGTTGCTCTCCCATCGGGTCCGGCTCGGGGCGTACGCCGTCGCGGGGCTGTTGTTCGCCTCGCTGTACCCGTCGTTCTTCCTCCTCAGCCGGGCGCTGCAGCAGGTGTGGGGCCACGATCCGCTGGCGGCCGGACTGCGGTTCCTGCCGATCGGGATCGGCGTGCTGGTCTTCGCCCTCTGCGCGCGCCGACTGATGACCGTCACCGGCCCGGGGCCGCTCGTGGTCGGCGGGACCCTCGCCGCCGCACTCGGTTCGGCCGGACTGCTGGCCCTCGACCCCGACCGCCCGTACGCCGCGGTGCTCCTCCCCTGCCTGATCGGGCTGGGCGCCGGGGTCGGTACGACGTTCGTCGCCACGTCGGCGCTGTCGATGACCGACGTGCCGGACTCCGACACCGGGATCGCCTCAGGGCTGCTCAGCACCTGCCAGGCGGTCGGCGGGACGATCGGCGTGGCGGTCGTGGCCGCCCTCGCCGCCGGCCGGACCGAGGACGAACTCGCGGCGCTCCCACCGCCACCCACGCTCGATGCGGTCCGAGAGGCACTGCTGTCGGGCTTCGGGGTGGGCTTCGCGATCACCACGGCGCTGGCGGCGGCCGCCGCCGTGGTGGCGCTGCTCACCGCACCCCCTCCCCGTTCCCAGACCCAGACCAAGACCAAGACCCAGCGAGGTGCAGCATGACCCGGCCACCGTCACGAGACCGCTTCTACCGACCCGTCCCAGCGCCCTGGCGCCCGGGCGAGGTGGTCCAGGCCCGCGCGGTCGAGATCCCGACCACCGTGCCGGCGTACGCCTGGCAGGTCGTGCACGGCTCCACCGACACCCGCGGACGGCCGAACGTCGTCTCCGGGACCGTGCTCCGACCCCGGGACGCGTGGCGCGGACCAGGCCCACGGCCGCTGCTGAGCTACGGCGTCGGCGTGCACGGACTGGGCCGCGACGCCGCCCCGAGCTACCTGCTCGCGAGCGGCGCGGAGACCGAGCTACCGCTGATCGACCGTGCCCTGGCCCACGGGTGGGCCGTCGCGATCAGCGACGGTGAGGGGCTCGGGATGCCCGGGCCGCACACCTACGGCGCCGGCCGCGCGGGCGGCCACGCGCTCCTCGACACCGCCCGGGCGGCGCTCCGTCTGGTCCCCGAGCTGACCGCGGACACGCCGGTGCTGCTCTGGGGCTACTCCGAGGGGGGCCGGAACGCCGCCTGGGCGGCCGAGCTCCAGCCCGGCTACGCGCCACACCTCAACCTGGTCGCCGTCGCGGCGGGCGGCGTACCGGCCGACCTGCGGGCCACCGCGCGAGCGATCGACGGCGGGCCGTTCAGCGGTCTCAACCTGGCGGTCCTGGTCGGCCTGGCCACGGCGTACGACGACCCGTGCCTCTGGTCGATCCTCACCGAGGACGGGCGGCGCGCCGCCCGGCACGCGGCGGGGCTCGACGTCGTCGGACTGGTGCTCGAACACCCCGAGCCGCTGGCCGCGTACACCACCCGGGCCGAGCCCTGGGACGAGCCCGCGTGGTGCCGGGTCCTGGCGCGGGAACGGAACGGCGTGCAGGCGCCCGCGGTCCCGACGTACGTCTACCACGTCACCGACGACGAGATCGTCCCCGCGTGGCTGGGCCGCGAGCTCGCGCGGACCTATCGCGTCCAGGGCACCGATGTCACCTGGGTCGAGGTGCCGGCGACTGACCATCTGGCCGGCGCACACCACGCGGCCGACGCCGCGGTCGACTGGCTCGCGACGATTCGTCTGCGGGGTGACCGCTCTTTCGCCACGTGACGGCGCAGACGGATCGGGGGCACGCCGACCTATTTGCCCCAGACCGCGCGGGCGCCGGCGTCGCCGGTGAGGGCGACCCAGACCAGGGTCAGCACGGCTCCGACGACCACCAGCACGTTGAGGACGACGCGTACGGCGCCGGTGCGGGTGTGCAGCCAGGTCGCGAGGATCGTGACCAGGGCGAAGCCGGTCGTGATCCACCGCAGGGTGCGGGCGTAGTTCTCGTGGGTCTGGATCCGATCCTGGATCTCCTTCGAGAACTGGTCGAAGTTGCCGTGGTCGTAGAAGTTCTCACCGGTGAGGTAGGCAGCCCAGATTGCGACGGTCGCGAGCAGGACCGAGATCAGTGCCACCCAGCGCAGCCAGTCGCGGTACCGCGGCAGCGCGACGTACGCGATCGCGGCGATCGCCGCCAGCGGGCCGAGCACCACGGCCGCGTGGACCACGAGCGGGTGGAGCGGCAGACCGTTGAACTCCCACATGCTGTACCTCACGTACGTCCGCCGGGATCGGTTCACCGCAGCATAGGGTGAGGCCGTGCCAGCACAGGGCCCGGACTACACCGACGATCTCCGCCTCGCGCACGTGCTGGCCGACGACGCCGACTCGCTCACCACCGGCCGGTTCAAGGCCCTCGACCTGCATGTGATGGCCAAGCCCGACCTCACCCCGGTGACCGACGCCGACGAGGCCGTCGAGGAGGGCATCCGGCGGACACTGTCGCGGGTGCGCTCGCGGGACGCCGTGACCGGTGAGGAGCAGGGCTCAACCGGCCACAGCCAGCGGCGCTGGATCATCGACCCGATCGACGGCACCAAGAACTTCGTCCGCGGCGTCCCCGTCTGGGCCACGCTGATCGCGCTGGCGGTCGACGACGAGGTGGTCCTGGGCGTGGTGTCCGCTCCCCAGCTGCAGCGGCGCTGGTGGGCCTCCGCGGGCGCCGGGGCGTGGACCGGCCGCTCGCTGCTCAAGGCCACCCAGTGCCACGTGTCCGACGTACGCCGCCTCGAGGACGCCTCACTCTCCTACTCCTCCCTCCGAGGCTGGGAGGACCGCGGCCAGGGCGACGACTTCGTCTCGCTGCTGCGTCGGGTCTGGCGGACCCGCGCGTACGGCGACTTCTGGTCCTACATGCTGCTCGCCGAGGGTGCGGTGGACATCGCCACCGAGGCGGAGTTGGCAGTCCACGACATGGCTGCGCTCGACGTGATCGTGCGGGAGGCCGGCGGCACCTTCACCTCGCTGGCCGGCGAGGACGGTCCCTGGGGCGGCAACGCACTGGCCACCAACGGGCACCTGCACGACGTCGCGCTCTCCTTCCTCGGCTCCGTCGACGGCGACGGCGACGCCGACTGGCAGCCTTCGGGGCCGGGTTCGGTCTCCGAGCTGCGGCCCCGCGGGCCGCGACCGGTTGCGGACGACCTCCCATCCGATCGGGAGCGTGAGTCTGAACCGGACGGGGAACCAGATCCCGAGTCCTGAGCGTTGTGTTGTTCACAGCCTCGTGGGCTCGATAACGTCGGAACACCAACCGTCCGGGAGGTCGCGATGAAGATCACCGAAGTGCTCAACGCCAAGGCCGAGGGTGGCGTCGTGACGATCACCCCTGACGCTGGAGTGCGTGAGCTGATCGCACTGCTGGCCGAGCACAACGTGGGTGCCCTGATCGTCAGCGCCGACGGCGACTCCGTCGACGGCATCGTCAGTGAGCGCGACGTGGTCCGCCACCTCCACCACGACGGCACGGTCATCAACAACACGGTCGGCGCGATCATGACCGACGTCGTCGAGACCTGCGAGCCCGGCTCCACGCTCGATGACCTCATGGAGGTCATGACCCGCCGCCGGATCCGCCACGTGCCGGTCGTCGACGGCGGTCGCCTGGTCGGCATCGTCTCCATCGGAGACGTGGTCAAGCACAAGATGAGTCAGCTGGAGTTCGAACGCGATCAGCTCGACTCCTACGTGCATCAGACTTGAACCACCCCCGGCCCCGCACTCTCGTCACCGGCGGCACCCGCGGCATCGGTGCGGCGATCGCGCACCGGCTCGCCAGAGCCGGGCACGACCTGGTCCTCGGGTATGCCCGCGACGATGCCGCGGCCGAGCTGATCGAGGCCGATGTCGAGGCGGCCGGTGCTGCATGCACCGTCGTACGCACCGACCTGCTGGAGCCGGACGGGGTCGAGCGGCTGTTCGCAGCGGCGGGCTCGCTTACCGGAGTGGTCAACAACGCCGGGGCCACCTTCCACGTCGGGACCCTGGCCGAGACGCCCGTCGAGGTGATCCGCCGGACCGTCGACCTCAACCTCACCGGCGCGATCCTCGTCGCTCGGGCCGCCGTCCGGGCGCTGTCCACGGAGTACGGCGGCCACGGGGGTGTGCTGGTCAACATCAGCTCCGGTGCCGCGACCAAGGGCTCCCCGGGCGAGTACGTCCACTACGCCGCGGCCAAGGCCGGCGTCGACGCGCTCACCCTCGGCCTGGCCGAGGAGGTCGCCCAGCAGGGCGTCAGGGTGGTCGGGGTGGCGCCCGGGATGATCCGCACCACGATCCACGCCGACGCGGGCGAGCCCGGCCGGCTCGAGCGGGTGGCGCCCCTGATCCCGCTCCAGCGGGCCGGCGAGCCCGAGGAGGTGGCCGCCGCCGTCGCCTGGCTGATGAGCGACGAGGCGTCGTACGTCACCGGCATCACGCTGCGGGTCGCGGGCGGTCGCTAGGGTCAAGGCATGGACAAGCCTGAGATCGACTTCGTCGACCCCGAGCCCCCCGCCGACCTCGTCATCGTCGACCTGATCGAAGGGGACGGCGCCGAGGCGGCCGCCGGCAACTTCGTGGAGGTCCACTACGTCGGGGTGGCCCACGACAGCGGCGAGGAGTTCGACGCGTCCTACAACCGCGGCGAGCCGCTGAAGTTCCGTCTCGGTGTCGGCCAGGTCATCCAGGGCTGGGACACCGGCGTCCAGGGCATGAAGGTCGGTGGCCGGCGACAGTTGGTGATCCCGCCACACCTCGCGTACGGCGACCGCGGCGCCGGCGGGGTCATCAAGCCCGGCGCGACGCTGGTCTTCGTGGTCGACCTGATCGGCGTCGGCTGAGCGTCGACACGCTCGCGGCTCTACCGCCGCACGGTGGTTGAGCCCGAAGGCGCGCCAGCGCGTTCGGTGTCGAAACCACCGCAAGGAAGGCACCCGCTCGTTCCTCGCAGGGTCATGCTCGCTGCTCGACCACCGTCGAGCTGACCGCGCTCGTTCCTCGCGCCGCTCAGCTCACTCCCATTCCCGCTCGCCGCCTACGCGGGCGGAGTTGGCGGCCACGCTGACCACGTCGCCGCGCTCGAGCTGGCGACCCCGGCGGGTCTCGACCTCGCCGTTGACCCGCACGATGCCGCCGGCCAACACCTGCTTGGCCTCGCCGCCGGACTCGATGAGGTTGGCCAGCTTGAGGAACTGGCCGAGCTTGATCGAGTCCTCGTCGATCGGCACGTCGTTGTAGTCGCTCACGCCCTCATTCTCCTCCCGGGCGTGTCGCGTCCCCAAATTGAACGCGCAATCACAGCAGCAGGCTGACCCCGTGGATCAGCACGCCGACCAGGCCGCCGACCACTGTGCCGTTGATCCGGATGAACTGCAGGTCGCGGCCGACGTGCAGCTCGATCCGACGAGCGGCCTCACGCCCGTCCCAGCGTTCGATCGTGTGCGTGATGACCGCGGTGACCTCGGTGCCGTACCTGTCCACCACGAACACGGCGGCGTCGGCGGCGAGGCCGTCGAGCCGGGTCTGGAGTGCGACATCGGAGCGCAACCGGTCGGCGAACAGGGACAGCTCGGTCAGCATGCGCGCGCGTACGGCGCCCGAGGGGTCCTCGAGCGAGGAGGTGAGCGCACGCCGTAGGGCGTTCCAGAGCGAGATGGACGACCGGATGACGGCCGGGTTGTCGAGGACTCGCTCCTTGAGCGCCTCCGCCCGCGCCTGCGTGTCGGGGTCGGTCTGCAGGTCGTCCGCGAGTTGCCGGAGCACGGAATCGAGGGCCAGCCGGGCCCGGTGCCGCGGGTCGTTGCGGATATCGGCCACCCAGCGGACCAGCTCGAGGTGGATGCGGGACGTGACCGCCTCGTTGAGCCGCGGCGGTGCCCACCACGGCGCCCGCTCCTCGAGCACCTCGGCCACCTTCTCGGGGTTCTCGACCAGCCAGCCGTGCAGCTCCTCGAGGGCGAGGTCGACCAGCCCGTGGTGCAGGTCATCAGCGAGCGCCTCGGCGAGGAGGCCACCGAGCAGCGGTGCGATCAACTCGTCGCGGAACCGCGGCACCAGCGCATCGCGTACCAACGATTCGACGTGCTCGTCGCGCACCTTCGACAGCGCGATGGCGGCCACCTCGGCCACCTCGTCGACCACCCGCTGGGCGTTCGCTGGCTCGGAGAGCCACTCCCCCAGCCGCAGGGACACCCGGGCATCGCCGATCCGCTCGCGGACGATCGCCTCTTGCAGGAAGTTCTCGGCCACGAACTCCTCGAGCCCGCGGCCCAACTCGTCCTTCTTCCGCGGGATCAGCGCCGTGTGGGGCACCGGCAGCCCGAGCGGGTGGCGGAACAGCGCGGTCACGGCGAACCAGTCCGCGATCGCACCCACCATCGACGCCTCCGCGCCGGCGTTGACGAAGCCGAGGAAGCCGTCCTGATCACGAGTCAGGACGTAGACGACGGCGGCGAGCACGAGCAGCCCGGTCGCGACCGTGCGCATCCGGCGCAGCCCGGCCCGGCGCGCGGCGTCCGCGGCGGGATCTCCGGCGATCAGGGGGGCGGTCATGGTGGCCATCGCCTCGATTCTGGCCGACGGGTGGAGGCTGGGAGAATCCCGCCATGCCTCGCACCGTCCTGACCTTCGGCACGTTCGACGTCTTCCACGTCGGTCACCTGCGGGTCATCGAGCGCGCCGCCCAGCACGGCGACCGGCTCATCGTGGGGGTGTCGTCCGACGCGCTGAACCTCAGCAAGAAGGGCCGCGAGCCCGTGTTCAGCCAGGCCGAGCGGCTGGCCATCGTCGGCGCCCTCAAGCCGGTCGACGAGGTGTTCGTCGAGGAGAGCCTGGAGCTCAAGCGCCACTACATCGAGCAGTACGCCGCCGACGTCCTCGTGATGGGTGACGACTGGGCCGGCCGCTTCGACGAATTCTCGGATGTGTGCGAGGTGATCTACCTCCCCCGGACGCCTGCGATCTCCACGACCGCGCTGATCGAGAAGATCTCCGATCTCGCTTGAGGCGGTTCGATCGCGCGGAGTTTCGTCGGCCAGCCGACAAAACTCGACCTTGGACGAC
>DOWL01000150.1:0-15669 GCA_003519585.1 Nocardioides sp.
ACATCTGTTCGAACGGGCGTGTCGAGAGCCTGGCGACACGCCCGTTCGAACAGATGTTTGAATCCGGGCCTGGGCCCCCGCTACGGTTCGCCTCATGGCGGCGACGAGCGATGGCCCACGAGGCAACGACGGCGGCACGGTGTCCGAGCTCCCTGACGGGCCCACGGACGCGACGGGGCTGACGACCCGGCAGCAGCGGATCCTCGAGCATCTGCGCGACTTCATGGAGCGCCGCGGCTACCCGCCCAGCATGCGCGAGATCGGCGAGGCCGTGGGGCTGACCAGCTCCTCCAGCGTCGCCCACCAGCTCAAGGTGTTGGAGGAGAAGGGATACGTCCGCCGCGATCCCAACCGGCCGCGGGCGCTCGAGGTCTTCCTGCCCGAGGTGATGGCCGCGCGGCGCGCGGTCTCCTCCGCCGACGAGAGCCCGCACGACGAGACCGGCATCGGCGACGTGGTGCCGGCGGCGTCCTACGTCCCCGTGCTGGGCCGGATCGCCGCCGGTGGTCCGATCCTGGCCGAGGAGAGCGTGGAGGACGTCTTCCCGCTCCCCAAGCAACTGGTCGGCGAGGGCCAACTGTTCCTGCTCGAGGTCCGGGGCGAGTCGATGATCGAGGCCGCGATCTGCGATGGCGACTACGTCGTCATCAAGCAGGCCCAGACCGCCGAGAACGGCGAGATCGTCGCTGCGCTGATCGACGGCGAAGCGACCGTCAAGACCTTCCAGCGCAAGGACGGCCACGTCTGGCTGTTGCCGCACAACCCCGCCTTCGAGCCGATCGACGGCACCCACGCATCGATCCTGGGCAAGGTCACGGCGGTCCTGCGCAAGCTCTGAGGCATTCTCCGTGCCACCCTTTCGGGCAGGGCTGGAGCACCCAACCAAAGGCCCTCCGGCTTCGTCTCTCACGGTAAGGTCGTGCAGACCTCGTCGTTACCCCACAAAGACTCGGAGAACCCATGCCTCACTCGACTCGAGCGCGCCATAAGTCGGCGCTGATGCTCGCGGTCGTCGTCGCCAGCGCAGCCGCGCTGGTCGCCACGTCACTGAGCACGCCGGCCCAGGCGTCCGCCCCGTCCGCACAGGCAGGGACGACCACGACCACGACGTCGAAGACGTCCAAGGCGGGCAAGCACGATCGGGCCTGGCGGGCACACGCCGCGCTCGTACGCGCCCAGAAGGCGTTCTCCCCGGCTACGCCCGCGAAGGAGCGACCCGACGCGACGCTGGCGCTGCGTAAGCTGTGGCTGCTCAAGGACTCGCTCTCCCCCGCCGAGCGGGCGGCGGCCGAGAAGCTCGCCAGCCGGCCCGACAAGCCCGCCAACACCGGCGCGGCCGACCCCAACATCCTGGTCCACTACGACCCGGCCGAGATCAACCCCGCCGCGTTCGACGCCAACACCGCGCTGGCGACGCTCAAGAACGTCGCCGACACCTACGCCGGCTCCGGCTATCGGCGTCCCAAGCCCGACAAAGGCCGCGGCGGTGACGACCGCATCGACATCTACCTCGACACGCTCCCGGCCGGTCTCTACGGCTACTGCACCACCGACCAGAGCATCAAGTCGACCGCGACGAAGTTCGACGTCTGGGCCTTCTGCGTGCTCGACAACGACTACGCCGGCTTCCCGCCCCAGCACACACCGCTGCAGAACCTCCAGGTGACCGCCGCGCACGAGTACTACCACGCGACTCAGTTCGCCTACGACATCGCCGACGACGGCTGGTTCCTCGAGGCGACCGCGACCTGGGCCGAGGACGAGCTGTACGACAGCGTCGACGACAACTACCAGTACCTCCGCAACAGCCCCATCACCAAGCCTGGCCGTCCCATCGACAAGTTCGAGAGCAACGGCACCTTCCACTACGGCGTGTGGATCTTCTTCCGCTACCTCACCGAGCACTATCCCGCCAAGACCGGCGCGATGCCGACGCTGCTGCTCCAGATGTGGCAGAACGCCGACAGCTCGAAGGGGCCGCGCAAGGACCTCTTCTCCGTCCAGGCGATCAACAAGGCGCTCAAGAAGGTGGGCCACACCTCGCTGGCCGCGCAGTTCGCCGCGTTCTCGGCCGCGACGCCGTTCCCCACCTCGTTCAGCGAGGGAGCCGGCGAGGCCACCCACCCGGCGTACCCGTCCAAGAAGCTCAGCGGCTCCGCCGCGCTGGGTGCTCACAAGAAGAAGAACTTCAAGGCCAAGCTGGACCACCTGTCCAGCGCGACGTACGAGTTCGTGCCCGGCGGCGGGACCTCGAAGCTGAAGCTCCGGTTCAAGATGGCCCCCAAGTCGCACGGTTCACGTGCGGTGGTGGTGGTCGTCAGCACCACGGGCGCGATCCTGCAGACCAAGAACATCAAGGTCAACCGCAGGGGCGTCGCGGGCAAGAAGGTGCTCTTCGACGCGACGGTCGGCAAGGTCCAGGTCACCCTGGTCAACGCCAGCAGCAACGTCTTCGACTGTTACCGCCACACCAACAACCCGATCTCCTGCTCGGGCAAGGCGCGGTTCGACAACCAGCGGGCGTTGCTCAACGCGAAGGCCGCGTAGGCCAGCGCCAGATACATCCGCGACAGACCCCGGTGGGAGACCACCGGGGTCTGTTTTCTTTCCGCGATCGACTCAGCGGTAGCTCAGCGGCGGATCAGCGGCGGATCAGCGGCAGCGGGCCTGGACCGGCACGACCGACTCGCGGCTCTGGTGGGCGTGGCGGAAGGCGTCGGTCACATGCGCGACGTAGGTCTTGAACGCCCATTGCCCGTCGAGGCGCAGCATCATCTCGTCGTTGTAGAGCAGCCCGCCGCAGGTGGTGTTGCTGGTGCCGGTCAGCACCAGGTAACGCTCCTTGCCGCCGACCTTCGCGTGGATGGCGTAGACCTTGTCGTGGGCGACGATCGTGCGTACGACGTTGTCGTTGATGTCGACCCGCTGACCGTTGGGGAGCCGGAACGGTGACTGCAGCCAGTTCTCGATCAGGTCGCGGGTCGTGACGATCCGCATCTTGCAGCCTTCGTTCCAGAGCCGGCCGATCTGGGCGCGGATGTCGTAGCGCTGGATCACGGCGACCAGGATGTCGACGGTCTTCATCCCCTTGGCGCAGTGCACCTGCTTGAGGGTGTTGAGGACCAGGTCGCTGCGCCGCGGGTAGACCATCGCGGGCGGCGGCCCCTGGTAGCGCTTCTGTGCGTCCTTCCAGGTCACTCCGCCGACGGTCCAGCTCTGGGCGCGCAGCCGCTGAAAGTACTGCAGTCCGAAGTCGTAGAAGGCGTCGTCGTAGACCCGGGCGAGGCTGTTGACCTGGGAGTACTGGCGACCCTCGAAGTTGCTGGAGGAGGTGATCACCGAGCGCCGCCCGCCGATATCGGCGAGGAGGTACTTGAGGTGGTTGACGTCCTGCGACGGCGGCGCCGGCCCGCGGCCGCGCCACGGCAGGCAGGAGCCCTTGCAGACCACGACGTTGCCCGGAGCCGGGTCGCCGCTCTCGATCTGCGCCATCACCGCGCGTCCGGCGGGCTTGGTGGTCATGTCTGCGTCGGCCACGATCTCGACGTGGGCGCCGCGCTTCTGGGCGGCCACCAACGCCTTGGTGGTGACCGGGATGTCCCAGCGGAACATCGCGATCCGCAGCGAGTCGCCCGCCCCGGCGGCGTTGAAGATCTCGACGAAGCGGCGTACGACGGCCGGATCGCTTCCGCCCTTCGCCGCGGGTGAGGAGAAGCAGATCTCGTAGTTGGCGTCGGTGTTGCAGCCGCTGGTGCGGGTCTTCACCTTGGCCGCGGTCGGGGTTACCGGAGCTGCCGAGCTGGCCTTCGGTGCCGCGGCCACGTCGCGCGCCGGCGTGGTGTCGACGCCCGGCGCCGGGGCGCCACTCGAGGCGCAAGCGGTGGACGCCACCAGGATCACGGCGACGATTCCGGACGAGCCCCATCTCGAGGAACGCAGTCGCATGCCCACCAGCGTCTCATCCCACGCCAGGGAAGTCCTATCGAGTGCCAGCCCTATCGGGCCTCGGACTGAGCGGCCTCGGCCAGCCGGGCCAGCGCCTTGCGGACCACGGCCGGATCGGTGGTGGTCCACATCGGCGGCAGGCTGGCCTTGAGGAAGTTGCCGTAGCGGGCGGTGACCAGCCGCGGGTCGAGCACCGCGACCACGCCCCGGTCGGTGGTGGTGCGGATCAGCCGACCGGTCCCCTGGGCTAGCAGCAAGGCGGCGTGGGTCGCCGCGACCTGCATGAAGCCGTTGCCGCCGGCTTGATCGGCGGCTCGTTGCCGGGCGCTCATCAGCGGGTCGTCGGGGCGCGGGAACGGGATCCGGTCGATGAGCACCAGTTGGCAGGTGTCGCCGGGAACGTCGAGCCCCTGCCAGAGGGAGAGGGTGCCGAACAGCGCGGTGTGCGGGTCGGCGACGAACTGCCGGGCGAGCTCAGGCAGCTGCGCGTCGCCCTGGGCCAGCGTGGTGAGGTGGGGCAGCCGTTCGCGGACCACCTCGGCGGCGGCCTCGGCAGCGCGCCTGCTGGAGAAGAGTCCGAGCGCTCGGCCCTCGCTCGCGTCGACCAGCTCGACGATCTCGTCGAGTTGGGCCTTGCCGAGACCGTCCCGGCCCGGCGGGGGCAGGTGGCGGGCGACATAGAGGATCGACTGCTGCCCGTAGTCGAACGGGCTCCCGACGTCGAGCCCCCGCCAGGGCAGCACCTCCTCGGTGCGTTCGAGACCACCGTGCTCGACGTTCTCGGCGGCCTTGAGCCCGAAGCTCGCGGCCACCGCGCTGAAGTCGCCGCCCAGCCGCAGCGTGGCACTCGTGAACACGGCCAGCTTGTCGGTGAGCAGCTTGTCGCGCATCGGCCCCCAGACCTGCAGGGGCGCCACGCACAGATGCGCCGGGCGCTGGTTCTGCCCGACCATGCCGCCCTCGGTCACCCACAACACGTCGGACTCGGCGTTGGCGGCCATCCGCTCGGCCGTTGCGAACACCTCTTGCACGGCGCCCTTGGCCTGGGTGAACCCCGCGTCGCCCTCGCTGCCCTGATCGGTCTTGGGGTACGCCGAGAGGCAGGCCCGCGCGCTGTCGCGAACCGCCACCAGGGCGTCGCCGAGCGCATCGGGCAGCTGGTCGAGGCGCCCCGCGGGGAGCTCGGCAACGGCGGCACGCAACGCGTCACCGGCATCGGCCAGGTCGTCGGCCTGGGTGCCCTCGATGTGCCGCTGGCTGCGCTTGGCCGCGCGGTCGACGTCGGCTGCGAACAGCTCGTCGGTCGCCGCCTGGGTGACCCGCGTGACCACCTCGTGCGCCTCGTCGACGACCACGACGTCGTAGTCGGGGATCATCGGCACGCCCTCGATCGCGTCGATGGCCAGCAGCGAATGGTTGGTGATGATCAGGTGCGAGCGCTGGGCCTTCTCGCGGGCCAGCTCGGCGAAGCACTCCTGGCCGAAGGGGCACTTCGCCGCCCCGAGGCACTCGCGGTGGTTGACCGAGACCTGGCGCCACTCGCGGTCGGTGTGCCGCGGCGCGTGGTCGCGCTCACCGGTGCCCCCGGCTTCGGCCACCTCCTCCGCCCAGGCGCGCAGCTCGAGCACCTTGGTCGCCATCGAGCCCTGCGGCACCTCGATCAACGCGCCCTGGTCGTCGGGTACGCCGGCGCGGATGCGATGCAGGCAGGCGTAGTTGGAGCGGCCCTTGAGCACGGCGTAAGAGGCGTCGACCCCGGGCAGGTCGCCGACCGCCTCGACCAACCGGGGGATGTCGCGCTCGACCAGTTGGTGCTGGAGCGCGAGGGTCGCGGTGGCGACCACGACCCGACTGTCGTGGAGCAGCGCCGGCACGAGGTAGGCCAACGACTTGCCGGTGCCGGTGCCGGCCTGGACGAGCAGGTGGGTGCCGCTGGTCATCGCGTCGGCCACGGCCTCGGCCATCTGGACCTGTCCGGACCGCTCCTGGCCGCCGAGCGCCTCGACGGCCGCCGCGAGCGTGGACGCGACCGCCCCCTGCTCGGTCTCGGTCGCGGCGCTCACCCGGAAACCCTACGGTGCATGAACGACGGAGTGTGGGCGCCATACACAGGCCGCTCGAACAGAGGCCGCTCGAACCGCGCGGCCCTATCGTCGGTCCATGACGGAGATCAGCGCGGTCCACACGCCCGACGGACGGAGCCTGGAGGTGCTCACCGGCGGCGATCCGGACGGGTTCCCGCTGCTCTTCCACGGCGGCTCGCCGTCGGCGGTGGTGCCGTTCGCGCCGCTGGACCGGGCGGCGCGCGAGGCCGGGTTTCGGCTGATCACCTACTCACGTCCCGGGTACGGCGACTCCACGGCCCGGCCGCGGGTCGAGCCGAGGATGGTGGACGACGTCGCCGACTCGGTGGCCGTCCTTGACGCCCTGGACCTGGACACGTTCGTCACCGCGGGCTGGTCCGGGGGCGGGCCGCGCGCGTTGGGCTGTGCCGCACTGCTGCCCGGCCGCTGCCTGGCCGCGGCGTCGATCGCCGGCGTCGGACCGCACGACGGCGCCGGCCTGGACTGGAAGGCGGGCATGGCGCCCGAGAACGTCGCCGAGTACACCGCGGCCGAGACCGGGCGCGCGGCGTACGACGCCTATCTCGAGAAGGAGTTCCTCCCCGTGCTCCAGGCGGACGCGGACGACTTGGCCGACGCGATGGGAGAGCTGCTGCCTCCGGTCGATCGCGCCGCGCTCGACCGGCCGTTCCTCGAATGGCTCACCGAGACCTTCCACCGGGCCGGGGTCCAGCGGACCGCCGGCGTGCTCGACGACGGCCAGGCGGCGGTGCGTCCGTGGGGGTTCGACGTGGGCGCGATCACCGTGCCCGTGGCGATCTACCAGGGCCGGCAGGACGCGATGGTCCCGTTCGCACACGGTGAGTGGCTGGCCGCCCACGTGCCCGGCGCCGAGGCGCACCTCACCGACGACGACGGCCACCTCACCCTGGTGACGCGGCTCCCCGAGATCCTGGCGGACCTGAAGCGGCTGGCGGGTCGGTGAGAGCCTCGCCGGGCCGGACCAGGCCCGTCTCGTAGGCGAGCACGACGAGCTGGGCGCGGCTCGGTCCGCCCAGCTTGGCGATGACCCGGTTGACGTGGGTCTTCACGGTCGCCGCCGAGACCACCAGGGCGGCGGCGATCTCGTCGTTGGCGAGGCCGCGAGCGATCAGCCCCAGCACCTCCAGCTCGCGCTCGGTCAGCGCGCCGAGAGCTGGTGGTACGCCGGGATGCGGAGCCGGCCGGCGTACGTGCTCCTCGATGAGGCGGCGGGTCAGTGTGGGGGCCAGCAGCGCCTCGCCGGCGGCCACGGTGTGCACGCCTTCCACCAGCCGGTCGGGCGGCGTGGCCTTGAGCAGGAAGCCTGCCGCGCCGGCGCTCAGGGCCTCGTAGACGTAGCGGTCGACGTCGTAGGTCGTGAGCACCAGCACCCGGGACTCGCTGCCTCGCGCGACCAGCTCACGTGTGGCCGCGATGCCGTCCAGCACGGGCATCCGGATGTCCATCAGGACCACCTCGGGCCGGTGCCTCAGGGCCTGGTCCACCGCATCCCGGCCGTCGGCCGCGGTGGCGACGACGTCGATGCCGCGTCCGGTGAGCAGCAGCTCGAGGCCGGAGCGGACCAGCTCCTGGTCGTCGGCGACCACGACGGTGGTCATGCTGGTTCCTCGACGCCGGAGCGGATCGGGAGCCGCACCTCGAGCACGAACCGGCCGCCGTCGTCGGTGGTGCTGAGCGTGCCGCCGAGCAGCGAGACCCGTTCGGCGACGCCGACCAGCCCCAGCCCAGAGCCCGCGCCGGAAGCGCCGGAGCTGGCGTTGGCGGCCCGGATCAGGAGCTGTCGCGGGTCGGTCCGCAATTCCAGCTGGACCGCCCGGTCCGCGGCGTACCGCTCGGCGTTGGTGAGCGCCTCCGCGACCACTCGGTACGCCGAGACGTCGAGCGCCGCGGGCAGGTCGGTGACGACGGGGTCGCCCGCCAGCTCGACGCGCAGCCCGGCCCGGCGGTGCTCCTCGACGAGTGCGGGCACGTCGGCCAGCCCGGGAACGGGAGTCAGCCCGAGCTCGTCGCCACTGTCGCGGATGACGTGCAACAACCGGCCGGTCTCGGCGAGGGCCCGTCGCCCGGTGCCGGCTGCCGCGTCGAGTACGCCGCGCGCGCGGGCCGGGTCGCGCTCCACCAGATCCTCGGCCACGCTGATCTGCACGACCATCGCACTGACCGAGTGGGCGATGACATCGTGCAGCTCGCGGGCGATCCGGTCGCGCTCGTCGCGGGCTGCGGCCTGGCGGATCAGCTCCTGCTCGCGGTGCAGCGCGGCGTTGTAGTCGGCCAACCGTCGGGTGACCCGGCCGAAGACGTACGGCGGCACCAGCAGTGCCAGGAGGAAGACCGCGTCGGTGATGTTGTGGGCACGCATGTCGATCGTGGCGTAGTCGAAGACGAGCAGTCCAAGCGTCACCAGCACGCCCACCAGACCGACGTACCCCCGCACCCAGCGAGCCATCGAGTACGACGCCACCGCGACGATGAGGATCGGCGTGGCGACCTCGTCGACCGCGGGTCCGAGCCATGGCGTGCCGGCGCAGCAGACGCCGGCCACGATGCCGCTGGCCATGGGATGGACGCGGCGCGGCACCAGCGCCGAGCACGCGGTCAGCAGGGCGATCGCGGCACCGAGCCGGCCGTCGATGTCGAGCGCGAGCAGTTCGACCACCACCAGCACGGCCAGGCCGAGCGGCAGCAGCCCGTCGCGCCAGCGCAGCGAGGTGCTGTCCACGTCCGGAGGCTACGCGTCCGACGAGGTATCCGCCGTCAACCCTGGGGTGGACACCGGACCGCCCCCGAGGGCGACGACCTGGACCACCGGTCGTTTCTACGTTCCCTGCATCGATTGACCATCGATTGACCACCGATCGAGCGTCGGTTGGACCACGACCCCGAGGAGAGCCAGATGACGATGATCAACACTCCGGTCACTGCGGTGACGCAGGTGACCGACCGCGACCGCCTGATCGGGCGGATCGCCTGGGTCAGTGCCTGGGTCGCGCTGGTGGTCGGCCAACTGCACGCCCTGGCCCGGCACCGCACCGAGGATGGCAAGGCCGACCTGGACCTGGCACTCACGCGGTTCTGGGCCGAGCCCGCCGGCGACCTGCTCTCCCCGTTGTTCTCGTGGGGCACTCCCGACTTCGTCTACGTGACCTACGGCAAGGTGTGGCTGCCGATCTTCGTGGCCTTCACCGTCTGCGCGTTCGTCGTGCATCGGCACCGGCGTCCGACCGGAGCCGAGCGCTGGTGCTGGCGGGTCACGCTGTTCGCCTACGTCGGCGCGTGTGTATCGGTGGCGGCGGAGTACTGGCTGCAGTGGGGCAGCGAGACCAGCGACCTGCTCGAGGACCTGTTCCTGGTGACCCTGCCGTTCGTGCTCACCGTGCTCGCCTCGACGGTGCTCGGCATCGTGCTGCTGGTGAAGCGCGCGCAGCCCCGCCTCCCCGCGATCTTGCTGACCCTGGTGCTGCCCGGGCTGGTGCTCATCCCCATGGTCACGTCGCTGGGCAACGTCACACTGCCCATCGCTTTCGCCTTCGGACTGTTCGGCCGCAGGTTGGGGCGCCAGGAGGAGCCGTTCGTCAGCTGAGGTTGAGAGCGGCGATCCGGTCGGCCACGATGTCCCCGAACTCGCGGTGGCCGGCCGGCGTCAGGTGCAGGCGGTCGCGCAGGTAGGGCAGGTCGAGGTCGGCGGTCGAGACGTACGCCACGCCGTACACCGTGCTGAGGAAGCGGAGCAGCCGGTCCACGCGGGGCACCGCGCGCGCTCGGGCGGGCGCGGGCGCGGGGCCGACGACGACGACGCGGTACGGCGACGCCGTGCGGACGACCCGCGCGAAGCCGGCCTTGATGGCCGCCCGGCTCTCGTCGTAGTCGTTGAGTCCGCCCTCGATGACCACGAGGTCGGCGCCGCCCTTGAGCGCCGCCGGCGCGCGATCGGAGAACGAGACCCGGCCGCAGGGCGACGCACCCGCACTGAAGCCCGATCCGGAGAAACCGGCCACGTGCACCCGGCCCGGCAGCCGCGAGGGCCACGACCGCTCCGGATGGTCCAGGCCGAGACCGGCCGACCACGAGTCGCCGATCACCACGACCCGCGCCCCCGAGCCGGTGACCTGCTTGGCGCGGGCCGCGGATGACGCGGCGAACCGCTCACACTTCGAGAGGTTCGCACTGGCCCGTGCCGCGACGACGCCGACCGCGACCAGCGTCGCCACAAGCGTCAGCGCCGTCGCGAGGACAACACGACGGCGCGGCAGTCCGACCCGAGAGAGCACGAGCGCAAGTCTGCGGTGCGCGCCGCCCCGACCCCATGGTCAGAACGGATGGTTTCGCACGCGGAAGTTGACTAGTTGGTGTGACCGCACGGGGTTCGTTCACTCGGGAGGGAGCGCAGCGACCCGGTTTGTCGCGGCGGAGCCGCGCGCCCAAACGGGCGAAGCCCGCGCCCCGCGATCGGGCCGTCGCCCACGATGGACTGCGAAGCCCGCGAAGCGGAGCGAGCGTCCGTCGTGGGTGCCGGGCCGAAGCTCGCGGGGGTATTCAGTCCGCGATCGGGCCGTCGCCCACGATGGACTGCGAAGCCCGCGAAGCGGAGCGAGCGTCCGTCGTGGGTGCCGGGCCGAAGCTCGCGGGGGTATTCAGTCCGCGGCCGCCGGGGTATCAAACGGCGTAGGTCGCCAGCTCGCCTGCGAGGTCCTGGTTGGCCCGGCCGGCGACGATCGTGCCGTCGGCGGTGTGCTCCATGGAGTCGATCTCGCCGTGCTGGTGCAGCCGGTTGATCAGGTCGCCGCGTTCGTAGGGCAGCAGCGCCTTGAACTCCACGCCTGGCTTGGGCAACTCACCCTCGACGAGGGCCAGCGCCTCCGCGATGCCCTCGCCGGTCTTGGCGCTCACGACGACCGAGTGCGGCTCCTCGCGCTGCAGCCGAGCCAGCACCAGCGGGTCGGCGGCGTCGGCCTTGTTGATCACGATGATCTCGGGGATCTCCGACGCGCCGATCTCGGCGAACACCTCGCGCACTGCGGAGATCTGGCCCTCGGGATCGGCGTGCGAGCCGTCGACGACGTGCAGGATCAGATCGGCGTCGGCGACCTCCTCCAGCGTCGAGCGGAACGCCTCGACCAACTGGTGGGGCAGGTGCCGCACGAAGCCGACCGTGTCGCTCATGGTGTAGACGCGGCCGTCGGCGGTGGTCGTACGGCGGGTGGTCGGGTCGAGGGTCGCGAACAGTGCGTCCTCGACCAGGACACCGGCGTCGGTGAGCCGGTTGAGGAGCGAGGACTTGCCGGCGTTGGTGTAGCCCGCGATCGCGACCGCAGGAATCGCGCGTGCGTGCCGCATGGCGCGCTTGGCGTCGCGGGTCTTCTTCATCTCCTTGAGCTCGCGGCGGAGCTTGGCGATCTTGGTGTTGATCCGGCGACGGTCGGTCTCGATCTTGGTCTCACCGGGGCCGCGGCCGCCGATGCCGGCGCCGCCGGCGACCCGGCCACCGACCTGCCGGGACAGGTTGCCGCCCCACCCACGGAGCCGCTGGGTCATGTAGTTGAGCTGGGCGAGCTCGACCTGGGCCTGGCCCTCCTTGGACTTCGCGTGCTGAGCGAAGATGTCGAGGATCAGCGCGGTCCGGTCGACGACCTTCACCTTGAGCCGGTCCTCGAGGTTGCGCAGCTGGCTGGGCGCGAGCTCGCCGTCGCAGATCACCGTGTCGGCGCCGGTGGCGCGGACGATCTCTCCGATGGCCTCGACCTTGCCGCGGCCGACGTACGTCGCGGGGTCGGGAGACTGCCGACGCTGGTAGATCGCTTCGAGCACCTCCGAACCCGCGGTCTCGGCAAGCAGCGCCAGCTCGGCCATGGAGTTCTCCGCGTCCTCGACCGAGCCCTCGGTCCAGACGCCGACCAGGACCACCCGCTCGAGGCGGAGCTGCCGGTATTCGACCTCGCTGATGTCCTCGAGCTCGGTGGACAGGCCTGCGACGCGGCGCAGCGCGTGCCGCTCGGCGAGCTCCATCGCGCCCACGGTCGGCTCGTCCTCGGGCCACTCTTCGGGGTCGGGGTCGTCCGCCCAGTCGGAGGTTTCCTCGAGCTCGTCGCCGAGGTCGAACTCCTCCAGCTCGATCGTGGAGTCGGCCGAGGAGAGGTCGTCGGCGTCGGGGCTGAGGTCAGGTGCGTTCGTCATACGTGCTCAAGCGTACGGTCGGGCCCCATGAGGCGCATCCGCGTTTCCCCCGACGGCCGCGAGATCCGCGACTTGGTGGCCGGCTTGCCCCCGGGCCGGTTCGTGCTCGGGCTGAGCGGCTCCCCCGGAGTCGGCAAGTCAACGCTGGCCGCGGACCTTGCTTCGGCGTACGGCGCGCCGGTGGTGCCGATGGACGGCTTCCACCGACCCAACGCCGAGCTGATCGTGATGGGCCGGCTCGACGCCAAAGGAGCCCCGGACACCTTCGACGCCGAGGGCTACGCGGAGCTCCTGCGGCGGCTGCGGGGCGGGGTCAACGGGGGTGAGGTCTGGGCGCCGGCCTTCGACCACCGGCTGCCCGACCCGGTCGCGGATGCGATCGCGGTGCCCGGCACGGCCGGGTTGGTGGTGACCGAGGGCAACTACCTGCTGCTCGATGAGGCGCGGTGGCGTGCGGCGTACGACGCCTGCGATGCGGTCTGGCACCTGGTCACCGACGACCAGGTGCGCACCGAGCGGCTGGTCCGGCGCCACCACGACTCGGGCAAGGACCCGCGGTTCGCGCGGGAATGGGTCGCGCGGGTCGACCAGCCGAACGCCGACCAGGTCGAGGCCGCGGCGCACCGAGCCGACCTCGTGCTCGACCTCGGGGAGTGGTCAGGCCGGATCGAGGGTCCGGCTCCAGACGGCGGCGCCTGACGCTTCGTGCAGGGTGACCGTGAGCGCACCCGCCGCGTCGATGGCCAGGTGGCCGAAGAACTGGTTGCCGTCGCGCGGCGACTGTCGGCGGGGCGAGTCGTTGCCCTTCGAGAAGACCACCTGGGGCCCGAACGTGCCGTCCAGCACCCCGTCCTTGCGTGGGAAGGTCTCGGCGGCGAGCGGACCGGAGACGAACTCCCAGAAGGGATCGAAGTCGGTGTACGCCGCCCGCTCGGGTGCGTAGTGGTGTGCGGCGGTGTAGTGCACGTCAGCGGTCACGAACACGACGTTCCGCACCCCGGCCCGGCGCCAGGCCGACAGGATCCGGGCCAGCTCGGGCTCTCGGCCGAGCGGCGGGCCGTCGTCGCCGTTGCACGGTCCGTCGAGGTCGTCGTCGTGGGTGGACGGGATCGAGAGCGGGAGGTCGGCCGAGATCACCTTCCACGTCGCCGTGGAGGCGATCACGGAGTCGGTGAGCCACCGCTCCTGATCGGCGCCGAGGATCCCTTGCGGCCGAACCCGGAAGGTGTCGTTAGGCCCCCGATAGGACCGCATGTCGAGCACGAAGAGGTCGAGGTGCTGGCCGCGCGGCACCCGCCGGTAGATCCGGCCGGTCGCGTAGCCGTCACCGGAGCGGTCGATCAGCGTGCGGACCGGGACCGGCTGGTACTCCTGCCAGGCCCGTCGGCCGCGGGCGGCGAGCACGTCGCAGCGACGCTCGGTGTAGCGATCGTCCTCGAGCAGTTCGCCCGGATACCAGTTGTTGCAGGTCTCGTGGTCGTCCCACTGCGCGATCGTGGGCACCTGGGCGTAGAGCTCTCGGACGTGGGTGTCCTGGAGCACGTAGCGCTGCCGGCCGCGGAACTCCTCGAGCGTCTCGGACACCTTCTCGACGCCGTCGGAGACCACGTTGCGCCAGACCACACCGCTCTCCTCGGTGAAGCTCGGCGGGATCTCGAGGTCGGCGTAGACGGTGTCGCCGCAGTGCACGAACAGGTCCGGCTGGGTGCGGAGGACCGCGCGGTACGTCGTGAGTCCGCCCAGCTCCTCGTTGATGCCGAACCCCTGACCGCAGGTGTCGCCCGACCACACCACGGACTGTGCGGCCGCGTGCACCGGGGCGGTGCTGAACGAGACCCGCTCGGTCTGGCCCGTCGCCCCCGCGTCGTTGGTGAACCACACCGTGGCGTCGTACCGCCGGCCCGGCGCGAGGCCGCGGAGTTGCACCCGGGCAGTGTGGTCGGTGCGCTCGTCCGCCCACGGACCGCGGACCGTCCGGAGGACCCGGCCGTTGCTCGCCAAGCGGACCGTGAGCCGACCCGAGCCGGCCGAGCGCGCCCACACGACCGCCGAGTCGGTGGTCACCTCGCCCGAGCGGGCGCCGTGAGCCAGCGGTAGCCGCGAACGGATCTGGTTCGGGGCTGCGCCCGGCCAGCCGACGGCCATCAGGCCTGGAACGGCGCCGATGCCCACGCCGCCGAGGAGCGCCGTCCGCCTGCCGACCTGCCAGTCGGTGTCGACCATGGCTGCAGGTCAGCGGTCGTGGTTGTCGGGGTGGGTACGCGCGGATGACGTGTCGCCCAACCCTGGGTGAGCGTCCGGCTCCGCAGTGTGTGCGGATGCGCAAACTATGCGGAAGCGCATTATTTGTGTTTCCGCAGTTTATGCGGCACACTGGATCCATGACACCGGACCCGAAGGCGCTGGACGCCGTGCGCGAGGCCCTCGACGCAGCCGCCGACAAGGACGCCGACGAGGCGCTCCCGCACCTGCGGGCGGCCGCCGACCGGCTCACCTCGCTGATCGACGAGTCGATGGCCGAGGCGCTCCTGGAGGGGAAGGTGTCGCTGCGCGCAGCCGGCGCGGCGGCAGGGCTGACCGAGAACGCCGTACCACCCCGGCTGGCCCGCACCCAGACCCTCGGCGCCTACGCCAACGAGGACGGCCGGGTGACGGCCGCCGGGGTCGAGCGCGCGAAGTACGACCACGAGTCCGGCACACCCAAGCCGGCGCCTGCACCAGCCGCAGCACCGATGCGGTTCAAACCCCGCCGTAAGTCCTAGGAGGACCGATGACGCGTTCCGATCTGACCCAGCTCTACTTCTTGCTCGACCGCTCCGGGTCGATGCAGTCGATCAAGTCCGACATCGAGGGCGGCTTCGCGGCGTTCGTCGACGAGCAGCGCGCTGCTGCCGGCAGCTGCCGGGCGACCCTCGCCCAGTTCGACGACGCCTACGACATCGTCTACGCCGACCGCCCCATCGCCGAGGTGCCGGCTCTCGACCTCCAGCCACGCGGGATGACCGCTCTGCACGACGCGATGGGCCGGCTGATCACCGACACCGGTCAGGCGCTGGCGGCACTGCCGGAGGACCAGCGGCCCGGCACCGTGATCGTGGCGATCATGACCGACGGGCTCGAAAACGCGAGCAAGGAGTGGACCGCCGCCGCCATCAAGGCGCTGGTCGAGCAGCAGAGCCAGCAGTACCACTGGCAGTTCCTCTACATGGGCGCCGACCAGGACGCCGTCGAGGTCGGCGCCGGCCTCGGCATCGCCCGCGACCACGCGGTGACCTTCGGCCGCGGCCGCAGTCGCGAGGCGATCGGAGCCGCCGGGGCCAAGATCAGCAAGTTGCGCGCGGCGCGGCTGGTCTCCCCCGCCGCCCCCATGGAGGCCTTCACCGCTGAGGAGCGTGCGTCGCTGGTGGAGTGAGGGGTAAGCGCGAGTTTTGTCGTCCCAGCGCGAGTT
>DOWL01000150.1:15886-22330 GCA_003519585.1 Nocardioides sp.
TGGACGATGAAGTTTTGTCGTCCAAGCACGAGTTTCATCGGCTAGCCGACGAAACTCTCACTTCGGCGGCATCCGGATACCGCCATCGACACGGACCACCTCGGCGTTCATGTAGGAGTTGGTCAGGCACTCGATCACCATGCTGGCCAGTTCGTCGCCGACGCCGAGCCGCTTGGGGAACAGCACGCTCTCGCCCAGCTTGGCCTTGAACGCGTCCGACTCCGGGCCCTCGCCGTAGATCGGGGTGTCGATCAGGCCCGGGGCCACCGTGTTGAGCCGGATGCCCGAGGCCGCGAGGTCGCGGGCGACGGGGAGCGTCATGCCGACCACGCCGCCCTTGGAGGCGCTGTAGGAGGCCTGGCCGATCTGGCCGTCGAAGGCGGCGACACTGGCGAGGTTGACGATGGCGCCGCGCTGGCCGTCGGCGTCCGGTTCGTTGCGGCTCATCACGGTCGCGGCCTGCCGGACCATGTCGAAGGTGCCGATCAGGTTGATGGCGATCACGCGCTTGAAGGCGTCGAGATCGTGGGCCGACTCGATCAGCCCGTCGCGTCCGATGGTCCGCTGGGCCCAGCCGATGCCGGCAGAGTTGACGACCGCGCGGAGCGGTGCGATCTCGGCGGCGGCGTTGACGGCCGCGGTGATCTGGTCGGTCTGGGTGACGTCGACCTGGGCGAAGACGCCCTTGATCTCGGCGGCCAGCGCCTCACCCTTGTCGGCCTGGAGGTCGGCAACCACGACGGTCGCACCCTTGGCGGCGAGCTGACGGGCGCAGGCGGCGCCGATGCCCGAGGCAGCGCCGGTGACGATGGCGGTCGATCCATTGATGTCCATGGATCCGGAGCATAGATGCGGCCCCGACTGAGTATCCGGGCGGATGCCTCACCACCATCCTGCGCGTGAGGCTGCGGCGGTGCCGTCTCGCACCGACACTGTCGTCGACCTCCTCGTCACCCTCTCGGTGCCGCTCGCCGGCGCCTCGGGTCTCGTGCTCGGGCACTGGATCCGGACCGTACGGCTGTGCTGCGGCCCGGAACGACCGATCGCCGGGTGGGAGTACGCCGCGAGTGCCGACGTCGAGCTGGCGACGGCCGGCATCCTGGTCCTCGCGGGCGGGCTGGCGGTGCTCGGACTCGGCTGCCGGCCCTGGCTATGGCTACCGATCGGGCTCGCCGCTGCAGTGCTGGTGCTTGTTGCCCACGACCATCACCGACGCGCGCTGGAGCTGGGTACGGACGGCTTCCGGTCCGACTGGTTCACCTGGATCGGCCTACCGGTCCTGTGCCCGTTGATCTGGCCGTTGCTGGCCCTGGCGGCGGTCGGGGCGACCGTCCTGGTGGTCAGAGGTCTGTCTCTCCCGACGCCACGATGACCGCGGGGCCGGTGAGCAGGACCCGGTCGTCCATCGTCCAGGTCACCGTGAGCGTGCCTCCTGGAACGTCGACCCGGTAGGCGACGTCCGCACCTGCCGGTCGGTCGCCGGAGGCGTCGGCGGACGCGACCATCGCGGCGCACGCACCGGTGCCGCAGGACCGGGTCTCGCCCGAGCCCCGCTCGTGCACCCGCATCGCGATGTGCCGCTCACCGCGGCGTACGACGAACTCGACGTTGACGCCGTCGGGGTAGACCGCCGGGTCGTGGGTAGGCGCCTCGAGCAGCGGGCCGGGCTCGTCGAGGTTCGACACGCTCGCGACGGCGTGCGGGTTGCCGAGGTCGACCTGGCGGGCCGCCCATGTGATGCCACCGGCGCCCACGGTGCTGCTGCCCAACAGCTTCGGCGTGCCCATGTCGGCGGTGATCAGCTCTCCCTCGACGGTCATCACCTTGACTCCGTCACGGGTGTCGACCCGGATCGGAGCCGTGCCGTCGACCAGCCCCTGCTCGAGGAGGTAGCGGACGAAGACCCGGATGCCGTTGCCGCACATCTCCGAGACCGAGCCGTCGGCGTTGCGGTAGTCCATGAACCACTCCGCGTCGTCTCCGGTGGCGCGGACGACGCGCAGCACGCCGTCTCCGCCGATGCCGGCCCGCCGGTCGCAGAGCGCGCGGACCCGGTCGGCCATCTGCTCGTCGTCGAGGCCGCCATGGACCGCACCGTCGAGGTCGGGCAGGAGGACGAAGTCGTTCTCCGTGCCGTGTCCCTTGAGGAAGGGGTAGGACATCAGTAGAGCCCTCGGGAGTAGTTCTTCTCGTCGTAGTAGTCGTCGAGCTGGTCGATGGTCATGCCGGCCGGCTCGACCTCCTGGGCGATCACCGCGCGGCGGGGCACGCGCGCCTCGGGGTCCCAGGTCTCCGGCTTCCAGATGCCCGAGCGCAGGAAGGCCTTCGCGCAGTGGAAGAAGACCTCCTCGATGTCGACCACGAGCGCCAGGATCGGGCGGCTCCCCTTGACGAGCATCTCGTCGAAGAACGGCGCCTCGCGGACCAGGTGGGCCCGCCCGTTGATCCGCAGCGTGTCGCCACGGCCGGGGATGAGGAAGTTCAGGCCCACGTGTGGGTTGGAGAGCACGTTGCGGTAGCCGTCGACGCGCCTGTTGCCGGGCCGCTCGGCGATCGCGATCGTCGTGTCGTCGAGGACGTGCACGAGCTGACCGGGCGGGTCGCCCTTCGGGGACGCGTCGCACCTACCGTCCGCTTCGGCCGTGGCCAGGACGCAGAACGGCGTCGCGGCCAGCCACTCACGGTCGACCGGCAGCAGCGAGGCGCGGCCCTTGGTCGCCGCCCGCTCGCCCGGCAGCCCGACCACGTCGACCAGTTCGTCGACGGTGTCGATGGTGGTCCACGTACGCGCCGGCTCGGTCAGTGTCACGCTTCAAGGGTAGGGGGCGCCGGCGAGCGGCCGCACGGCCCTACTTCGGATCGACCACGCCGGCCGCTCCCCCGCCCCGGCGGGTCGGCTCGGCCACCGCCGTGAGCTGCCCCCGAGGGCCGAACTCGATCGCCGTCGCGGCCCCGATCTCGGCGGCAGAGGTGCCTGGTGCGCCGACCGGGGTGAAGGAGTGGCCGAGCGCGGTCAACGCAGCGCCGTACAGGTCGATCCAGCTCTGCTCCGCGCTCACCGGCGTCCGGTTCGACGGCGCAGCTCGCGGCGCGGCGAGCGCCTTCGGCAGGGTCATGCCCAGGTCGAGACGGTTGACCAGGATCTGGAGCACCGTGGTGATGATCGTCGACCCACCGGGCGAGTCGAGCGCCAGCACCGGCCGGCCGTTCTTCAACACGATGGTCGGCGACATGGAACTGCGCGGCCGCTTGTTGGGCTCGATCCGGTTGGGATCGGCCGGGTCGTAGACGGCGGTGAAGTCGGTGAGCTCGTTGTTGAGGATGAACCCGCGACCCGGCACCACGATGCCCGAGCCTCCGGTCTGCTCGATGGTGAGCGTGTACTCGACGACGTTCCCGTCCTTGTCCGCGACGGTGAGGTTGGTCGTGTTGACGCCCTCGGTGTCCGGGGCCGGCTCGCTCCTGGTCGTCGGCGTCGCGCAGCTACCATCGGCGGCCGCCACATTGCCGGCCGGGACCGGCGGCGTGAACGCCAGCGCCGGGTTGATCTGGCAGGCGCGCTCGGCGGCGTAGGTGTCGGAGAGCAGCGTCTTGAGAGGGACGTCGGGTACGTCGCCGACGTACTTCGCACGGTCGGCGAAAGCCAGATGGGCGGCCTCGATCACGAGGTGCTGCACCTGCACCGGCGTGAGCGCCTTCAGGTCGTAGCGCTCGAGAATGTTGAGCGCCTCGCCCACGGTGGAGCCGCCGCTGGATGACGGCGCCATGCCGTAGACCTGATGCCCGCGGTAGCCGACCTTGGTCGGCTTCTGCAGGATCGCGCGGTAGCGCGCGAGATCCGAGGGGCGCATCGAGCCGGGAGGCACCGGCAGGTCGGTGCGGCCACTCACCGGGGGCTTACGGACCGTCTTGGCGATCTGCGCGCCCAGCGTCCCGTCGTAGAACCAGTCGGTGCCGACCCGGCCGAGCCGCTCGTAGGTGTCGGCGAGGTCGGGGTTGCGCAACGTGCTGCCGACCCCCGGCGCCTTCCCGCGCCGCAGATAGAGCTGGCGGGTGGAGGTGAACGTGTTGAACCGCTCGGCGTTCTCCTCGGTCTGCAGGTGGAAGGTCTTGTCGACACGGAAGCCCCGGCGCGCGAGACCGGCCGCCGGGCGCAGCGCGTCGCCCAGCGACAGCGAGCCCCAACGGTCGAGCGCACGGTCCCACGTGGCGAGCGTCCCGGGGACGCCGACCGAAACGCCGCTGGTGACCAGATCGGGCGTGAAGGGGTAGGGCTGGCCGGTGGCCGGGTCGATGAACGCGTCGTGCTTCATCCGCGCGGGGGCGGTCTCGCGGCCGTCGATCGTGCGGACCTGCTTGGTCTTGGCGTCGTAGTAGACGAAGTAGCCGCCCCCGCCGATGCCTGCGCTGTAGGGCTCGGTGACACCGAGCGCGGCGGCCGTGGCGACTGCCGCGTCGACGGCGTTGCCGCCGCGCTGGAGGACCTTGAGCCCGATCCGTGAGGCGTACGGGTCGACCGAGGTGACCGCCCCACCGCGACCGACCGCGGTGGCATGCCGCGGTGGCTCCTTGACCTTGGGTACGGCGGCCCGTTCCGTTGCTGCGGACGCCGTTGCTGCGGACGCCGTCGCAGACGCCGTCGCTGCGGACGCCTGGGCCGCGGGGGCTTGGAGGGTGGCGACGGCGAGCGCAGCCGTGGTCAGAGCGACGAGGGGACCCGAGAACATGACCGGCGTAGTACCCGGACTGGCCCCGTCTCACTCGGTCGTCGACCAACTCCCGGGCCCGACCACGTCGTACCGCGCGGCGATGAACGCCTTGTTCTGGTGGAGTTCGACCAGGCGGAGCTCCCAGCGGCGCGGGAACAGCGGCCGTCCCGCGCCCAGGGTCACCGGCGCGATGTAGCAGATCAGCTGGTCCAGCTTTCCGGCCTCGGCGAACTGCGCCGCCAGGTCACCCCCGCCGACAACCCAGACGTCCTTGCCGTCGGCCGCCGCGACCAGTTCGTCGTGCACCGGGGCGACGTCACCCTGCACGAACCGGACGTCGGCGCCCTCGATCCCCTCGAGCTGCCGATGGGTCACCACCCAGGCCGGCATGGCGTACGGCCACGGCTCGGAGGTCCGGGCGAGATGGTCGCGGACCCACTCGTAGGTCGTGGCGCCCATCACGATCGCCCCGACGTCCTTGATGAAGTCGTCATAGTTGAGCGGCCCTTGCTCGTCCTGGTCCTGCACGAAGAGCCAGGACAGGGAGTCGTGCTCGTCGGCGAGGAAGCCGTCGAGGGTCATCGCGGTGTAGAAGACGGTCTTCATTGATCCGCCCGCTCCCGGAGCCAGTTGATCGGGTCGCCCACGTCGACCTCGACCCCGAGCGTGCGCAGCAGCTGGCGGGCGAGCTGCCGACGGTGGATCGAGAACGTGAGCACGTGCGCGACGACGCTGCTGAGGACGAAGCTCTCCGGCGGATCGCACAACGCGTCGATGAGCCGGTCGTCCCAGGCGCCTCGGCGGTCGATGTCGCGCACCGCCGCCAGCCAACGGGCTGCCGCGTCGTCGTGTCGCTCAATGAGCGTGCCTACGTCGTTCGCACGGTCGGGCGGGAAGTCGGTGCCGTCGATCGCGGCCAGCCAGACCTCCTTGGTGAAGACCAGGTGGGTGAGCACGTCGGCCACCGACTCGTCGAGGCCGTCGAAGCCGAGGACGTCGTTGTCCGGCAGGAGTCTTCGCCGGTAGTCGTCGTCACTCAGCTGCTTGGCCAGGTCCAGCAGGGCTCGGGTGTCGTCGAGGTCGTGGGCGACCAGCTGCTCGGTGAGCGGGTTCATCGACTGCTCCTGGGCGTGTACCCACAGCGAGGTGGGTGGGTGGAAGTGGATGCCGTTGGGGGCGGGTAGCCAGTGGCTCCCGGCGGGGTGCTCCGCGTTGCGCACCGTGCTCGGCGGATGGCCGTACGCGCGGGCGAACGCGCGGCTGAAACCCTCGACGGACTCATACCCCGCCGCGAACGCCGCGTCGGTGACCGTCGTACCGCGACGCAGCTGCCACGCCGCGCGCTCCAACATCACCCGTCGCCGCATCGCCACCGGTGGCTCCCCGGCGTCGCGGCTCAGCCGGCGGCTGAAGTGGTACGGCGAGGAATGCGCGCCGCCGGCCATGTCGTCGAGGCTGTGGTGCTCCTCGGCGAGCACCGCGTCGAGCAACTCGCGGAGCCGGTCGCGCCCGGCCGGCCACTGCTCGCTCACGTGCCTAGTCTCACCTGCTCACTGCCCGGTCCGCCCGACCGTTCTTGCGCTCATGCTGCCCACAACCTCGACCGCCTTCTCGACGAGCTGCGGGTCGTCGTACCGGAGCCAGACGATGCGTGGGTCCTTGCGGAACCACGAGTCCTGGCGGCGCGCGAAGCGGCGGGTGGCGACGGTCGTCTGCTCGATGGCCTCGGCGAGGG
>DOWL01000150.1:22395-22956 GCA_003519585.1 Nocardioides sp.
GGGCGAAGCGTCGGGTCGCCTGGGCGGTCCGCTCCTTGGCCTCGGCCTCGGTCAGCTCGCCGCGCAGGTGCGCGACCACCTCGCGGTAGCCGATGGCCCGCGGTGCGGTGCGGCCGTCGGCGAGCCCATGGTCGAGGAGGCGTCGCACCTCCTCCACGAAGCCGCTGGCGAACATCGCATCGACGCGTTCCGCGATCCGTCGGTCGAGGGTGGTCCGGTCGATGTCGACGCCGAGTTGCACAGTGTGCGGATCGGCATACTCCAGCAACGGCAGGCTCGCAGAGAAGGGACGCCCGGTCAGCTCGCCGACCTCGAGCGCCCGGACGATCCGACGGCCGTTCTCGGGGAGGATCTGCGCAGCGGCGTCGGGGTCGCGATCGGCGAGGACGATATGCAGTGCCTCCGGGCCCTCCTCGGCGAGACGTCGTTCCCACCGCGCCCGGATCTCCTCGTCGGTGCCCGGGAACTCGAAGCGATCGAGGATCGCCCGCGTGTAGAGCGCCGAGCCACCGACCAGGACGGGTGTCGTGCCCTGGCCGCGCAGCCGGTCGATCACGTCGC
>DOWL01000150.1:23175-29279 GCA_003519585.1 Nocardioides sp.
GGCGGTGCCGATGTCCATGCCGCGGTAGACCTGCATGGCGTCGGTATTGACCACCTCGCCGCCGAGCCGCTCGGCCAGGTCGAGCGAGAGCCCGGTCTTGCCGGACGCCGTGGCGCCGACGACGGCCACCACAGGGACCACGGGGACCGTGGTCGGGGGTGGTGACATGACCACTAGTGTGGCAATGGGGCGGGGTCACTCGGGCTCCGCACGACCTCAGGAGCAGACATGGGCTTCCTCGACGACGCCAAGGCCAAGCTCGGCGACGCGGTCGACGACCATGGCGACAAGATCGGAGACGGCATCGACAAGGCCGCCGACGTCGCCTCGGACAAGACCGGCGGCAAGTTCGACGACAAGATCGACACCGGGGCCGACAAGCTCAAGGACGGGCTCGACTCGCTCGACGGCAAGGACGACGACATCACGTGACCTCGACCCAGCCCTCCCGGTGACGGCCAAGTCGATCGACCAACGATTCGTCGTCGTCCCCGCGGCGTACGTCTTCCTGCTGCGCGAGAGCGCGAGCGGGACGGAGGTCCTGCTCCAGCTGCGCCAAGGCACCGGCTATATGGACGACCACTGGGCCGCCGCCGCGGCGGGGCACGTGGAGCGCGGCGAGACGGCGTACGACGCGGCGCGCCGCGAGGCGCTCGAGGAGATCGACGTCGACGACCTCGAGTTGAGCTTCATCACCGCGATGCAGCGGACCCGCGGAGGCGAGCCGATCGACGAGCGGATCGACTTCTTCTTCACCGCACGCTCGTGGTCCGGCACGCCCCGGATCGTCGAGCCCTCGAAGTGCGCCGACCTCGGCTGGTTCTCGCTCATCGCGCTGCCGGATCCGGTGGTGCCGCACGAGTTGCGGGTACTGCAGGGCATCGTCGCGGGCGACCTCGCGCCGTACACGACCTTCGGCTTCGCCGAAGCCACCACGGGGAGAGACAGATGAGTGACGAACAGCCGACCCAGACCGGCGACCTGGGCGAGCAGCCCGAACCGAGCATCGAACCGGGCGAGCCCAACCCCGGTGGTCCGGACGCGCTGCCCGAGGAGGACGACAACATCTCCGCCGACCTCGGTCCGGACTCCAACCCGGCCGTCGACGAGTCACCCGACCCGCTCAAGCGGGTGCTGGAAGAGGGCGAGGACACCCACACCAAGGCGACTGAGTCGCCCGATGGCGAGAACGACGACGTCGACCCGGAGGACGAGTCGCCCGCCTGAGCCTGGCTGACTCCGGGTACCGCTCGACCATGAGCGGTCACGAGCAGGACCACGACATCCAGGACTCGACACCGAACTCCGACGGACCCGAGCACGCCGCAGGCGGCATGGGCGTCAGCAGTGAACGGGTCGGTCACGTCGGCCACGGTCAGGCGGCCACCGACGGCGTCCGCGACACCTCCGTGCCGGCACTCGACGACGACGTACCTCCCGAGCAGCGCCCCGGCGCCGAGGAGGTCCAGCCCGACGGGCTGGCGCCCGCAGCCGGCTATCCCCGCCTCGACCCACGCTCCAAGGACAAGCCGTACAACGCCGCGCAGTAGCGACCGGAGGCTAGCCGCAGACCGGCGCGTCCGGGAGCGGGGGCGGGGCGCCGACGCTCGGCATGCCGAGGCCGATGGTCGCCGGGGCCGGAGCGGCGGTGCGGGCGGCCCACGCGTCTCCGGAGCGAGTACGGCGGACGGTGGCGTCGCCGTCGGCGACCAGGTGGTGCGGGGCGGCATAGGTGACCGTCACTGTCGCCACATCGCCGGGGCGGACCTCGGTCTCCGGCGCCTGGAAGTGCACCAGCCGGTTGTCGGGGGCACGACCGGAGAGCCGGTGGGTGGCGGCGTCCTTGCGCCCCTCGCCCTCGGCCACCATCACCTCGAGGGTCCGGCCGACCTGCCGCTTGTTCTCGGCCCACGCGACGTCGTTGACCACCTCGACCAGCCGTTCGTAGCGGTCCTTGACGGTCGCCGCGTCGATCTGGTCGGGCAGGGTGGCCGCCGGAGTGCCGGGGCGCTTGGAGTACTGGAAAGTGAAGGCGCCGCTGAACCGTGCCTGCTCGACGACCTCCAGCGTTTGCCGGAAGTCCTCCTCGGTCTCGCCCGGGAATCCCACGATGATGTCGGTGGTGATCGCCGCGTCGGGGATCGCGGCCCGGACCCGGTCGATGATGCCGAGGTACCGCTCCTGACGGTAGGAGCGCCGCATCGCCCGCAGCACCTGGTCGGAGCCCGACTGCAACGGCATGTGCAAGCTCGGCATCACGTTGTGGGTCTCGGCCATCGCCTCGATGACGTCGTCGGTGAACTCGGCCGGGTGCGGACTCGTGAAGCGGACCCGCTCGAGCCCCTCGATCCCGCCGCAGGCGCGGAGCAGCTTCGAGAACGCCTGCCGATCGCCGAACTCGACGCCGTACGCGTTGACGTTCTGCCCCAGCAGCGTGATCTCGCTGACACCCTCGGCGACCAGCGCCTCGATCTCGCTGAGGATCTCGCCGGGCCGGCGGTCCTTCTCCTTGCCGCGCAGGCTGGGCACGATGCAGAACGTGCAGGTGTTGTTGCAGCCGACGCTCACCGACACCCACGCGGCGTACGCCGACTCGCGCTTGGTCGGCAACGTCGAGGGGAAGACCTCGAGCGACTCGAGGATCTCGACCTGTGCCTCCTCCTGCGCGCGGGCCCGGTCGAGCAGAGCCGGCAGGCTTCCGATGTTGTGGGTCCCGAAGACGACGTCGACCCACGGCGCCTTCCGGGTGATCGTGGCGCGGTCCTTCTGGGCCAGGCAGCCGCCGACCGCGATCTGCATGCCGGGCCGCTGAGCCTTCTTCGGCGCCAGGTGACCGAGGTTGCCGTAGAGCTTGTTGTCGGCGTTCTCACGCACGGCGCAGGTGTTGAAGACCACGACGTCGGCGTCCTCGCCGGTGGGCGCGGCGACGTACCCCGCCTCCTCGAGCAGGCCGCTGAGCCGCTCGGAGTCGTGGACGTTCATCTGGCACCCGTAGGTGCGGACCTCGTAGGTACGCATGACGATCGTCAAGGGTAGGACGTCCGGGGCGACGACGCTCATCGGCGAGCCGTCGCTGGTCGTACGCTCGACCCATGGGCGCTCGCTGGTCGATCGGGTCGACGAACTCCATGTTGTCGCTGTGGTCCGACGGATCGGTGCTGTCGATCGGGTCGGTCGGCTCGTGCGCGTCGATCGGGTCGGTGGGATCGTTCGCGTCGCTGTTCTCGGTCGGCTCGTCGATGAGCATCGGCTCGTTCTGGTCCTTTCAGAGCCAGGGTTCGGTGCTCTCGCATCAGTCGGACCGCTCGCTGCTCAGCAGCCAGAGCAAGGCGTCGGTGCTCTCCCAGCAGTCCTACCGATCGGTGCGCGCACAGAGTGCGGCCGGCGAGCTCAAGGACCTCGGTACGGCGGCGACCCTGCTGCTCGGCGCGGTGTCGGTTGCCGCGGTCGCCGGCCACATCTGGTTCTGGCGACGGATGCGGGCGTACTAGGTTCGAGTCGTGGCCATGTCCGGCGGACCCCGCGACCTCGACGACGAGTCGATGCTGCGAATCGCGCGGTCGTTCTACGTCGTCAAGATGGCGCGGTACGCCGCGCTGGTGGTGGCCGCGCTCGCGATCGCGGCGCTGGCCGCGAGTCGGGGCGCACCCGACTGGGTGCCGGTGACCCTGGCGGTGCTGGCGGTGGCCTTCGTGGCCGCGATGGCGGTCACGCGGCGGCGCTACCTCACGGCCCGGCGGCGACCGCCGGCCGGGACTTCCGCTCCGTCACCCACAGGTTGATCACGCCCTCGACGACCACCGTGCCGTTGCGGTCGACGCCGCGGACCCGGACCGGCAGGTCGGGGTCGCCGGAGCTCCACTGCGCGGCGTCGGTCTCGGCGATGCAGGTGATGTCGCCGACCGCCTTGGCGGTGTAGGCGACGGTCATGCCCTTCGGGATCCAGCGCCTCGTCGTGGGGATCGTCGCCTCGGCCAGCGCGCCCATCGCCGCCTCGAGTCCGTTGCACAACGCGATGGCGTGGACGGTGCCGAGGTGGTTGTGCACGCGCCGGCGGTCGGGAATGACCAGCTCGGCGCGGTTGTGCTCGATCACGGTGAACCGCGGGCGGATCGAGCCGAAGTACGGCGCCTTCTGGCTGAACGCGAACGAGAACGCCCGCGCGCCGAGGACCGGTCCGACGACCGGCACCGAGCGGCACCGCCGCCACAGGGACAGGACCTGGCTCATGAGCTCAGGTTACTTGTCAGTAGATAGCGGCGCTAAGCGAGCGAGAGGAAGACCCGCTCCAAGTGGTCCAGCTCCTCCTCGCTGACCGGCCCCTCGCTGGCTGACTCGCGTAGCTCGGCCGCGATCATCGCGAACCCGGCGCGATCTAGCGCCCGCGAGACCGCCTTGAGCTGGTTGACCACCTCAGGCAGCTCGCGCCCCTCCTCCAGCATCCGGAGCACGCCGGACAGCTGGCCCTGGGCGCGCTTGATCCGATTCACGACCTGGGTCGTCCCCGACGACCCCACTGACGTTGCCGCAACCGCTTGGGTCACCCAACATCACTCCCCCCGAAGTTGACGTCCGTTGGACAGTCTCGCCTGGATCGACGTTCTGTCAACCGGACCGTTACGGGCTGGTCGGTACCCACCGCCGACAACCCACTCACCCCGAGGCTATGGGAGAGGCTCAAGCCGACCCTCTGCTCGCCACCGCGAAGACCCGCCGGAAGGGCAGGAGCACCGTGCCGTCCGGACGGACCGGGTAGGCGGCGGCGTACCTCCGCTTCAGCTCGGCCGCGAACTCCTCGCGCAGCCCGTCCGGCAGCGCCTGGAGCACGGGACGGAGGCTGGTCCCCGACACCCAGGTGAAGACCGGGTCCGGCCCGCTCAGCACATGCACGTACGTCGTCTCCCACACGTCGACCGCACACCCCGCAGCGGTCAGGGCGTCGTAATAGGTGGCCGGATCGTGCGAGCCCGGGCGCGCGGTGCCGGCGGCGTACGGCGCATAGGCCGGCTCCGCAGCAAGCTCGGCCCGCAGGGTGTGGCTCGGCTCGTCGAAGTTGCCAGGCACCTGGAAGGCGAGCCACCCACCGGGTGCGACCCCGGCCACGAGGGCGGGCAGCAGCGCGAGATGGTCGGGCACCCACTGGAGGGTCGCGTTGGAGACGAGGACATCGACCGGCCGCTCCGGACGCCACTCGCGCAGGTCTCCGACGGCGAACTCCAGTGGGAGGCCGAGGGCCTGAGCTGACGCGATCATCTCGGGGCTGGAGTCGACGCCGACGACGTGCGCGTCCGGCCAGCGCTCGGCGAGCAGTGCGGTGAGGTTGCCGGGCCCGCAGCCGAGGTCGACGACCTCTCGTGGATCGCCCGCGTCGATCCGGGCCAGCAGCTCCACGAACGGGCGGCCACGCTCGTCGGCGTAGGTCAGGTAGCGGTCGGGGTCCCAGGTATGCGCCACGGTCAGCTCCTCATTTATCTTGACATCAAGATACTTTCCTAGTCTCTCGACGTCAAGAATCTCGATCAGACCGGCAGCCGGATACCATGGCCGGGTGCAGGACGAGGTCGACGAGCTCACCGAGGCCTGGGCACGCGAGCGACCCGACCTCGAGCTCGGCCCGGTCGCGGTCTTCAGCCGGATCTCGCGGCTCGCCCGCCACCTCGACCTGGCGCGGCGGGAGGCGTTCACGGCCCACGAGATCGAGTCGTGGGAGTTCGACGTGCTCGCCGCCCTGCGCCGCGCCGGCTCGCCGTACGAGCTCTCCCCCGGGCGACTACTCCGCGCCACGCTGGTCACCAGCGGCACCATGACCAACCGCGTCGACCGGCTCGCCGACCGCGGCTTCGTCGAACGCCACCCCGACCCCGACGACCGGCGCGGGGTCATCGTCCGGCTGACCCGCGAGGGCAAGGACGCCGTGGACGGGGCGTTCACCGCCCTCATCGAGGCCGAGAAGTCCCTCTTGGCCGAGCTTCCCGCCGCCGACCAAGAGGAGTTGGCCACGCTCCTGCGCCGGCTGCTGGCGCCGTTCGGCTGACTGTCTACCGCGGCGGGCTGGCTGGTGCCGCGGGCGGCTGGCTACAGCCCGGACGGTGGTTGAGCCCGGA
>DOWL01000043.1:0-2937 GCA_003519585.1 Nocardioides sp.
GACGAAACTCGTGGTTGGACGACGCAATCTCGTCGTCCAAGGTCGAGATTCGTCGGTCAGCCGACGAAACTCGACGCGAGCCCAGTGAGATTGTGATCGGCCCCCGGCGTACGCCGAGGATCTCCTAGTGCATCATCGCCGCAGCCGGGTCGGCCGAGGTGGCCGAGGGCTTGCGCGGGAGGAACCACACCGGGATCAGACACAGCGCCACCAGGATCACGCCGACCAGGAACGAGGTCGCGAACGCCTGGGACATGTCGGAGTAGGCGATGGCGATGTCTTGCGGGCCGCCGGTGTAAGGCTGACCGCTCTGCGCCGCGTCGCGTAGCGCGCTCGCCTGCTCGCTGCTGTTGAAGCCGTTGGTCAGCAGGACGGAGAACAGCGCGGTACCGATCGAGGCCGCCACCTGCTGATTGATGTTCATCAGCGTCGAGCCGCGGGCGATCTCGTGATCCTTCAGGGTCGCCAGCGCCGAGGACATGATCGGCATCATCGTGGCGCCCATGCCCAGCCCCATCACGAACAGCGAGCCGAGCAGCAGAAGGTAGGACGGGTCGTCGATCGAGACACCGGAGGCGCTCACGTCGACCTGGTCGGGGCTGACGCCCACCAGGGTGAAGCCGAGCATGCCGATCACGATGACCACGATGCCGGTGAGCACGACCTTGCCGGGACCGATGCGGTCGGTGAGCAGCCCCGCCACCGGCATGGTCAGCATCGCGCCGATGCCTTGCGGCGCGAGGAGCAGACCTGCCTGGAGGGTGTCTTCGCCACGCACCAGGAGGAAGTATTGAGGGAAGAGCAGGCTGGCGCCGAAGAACGCGATCGCGAAGAGCGCCATCGCGATCACCGCGATGGTGAGGCGGAAGTTCTGGAACAGGTGCAGGTCGATCAGCGGGTGGTCGCGCCTGGCCGAGAGCTCGCGGAAGACGAAGGCGACGATCAGCGCCAGACCGACTGCGGCCGAGATCAGCACCCGCGGCGCCAGCACGGTGCCCTCGCCGGGGATCGAGGAGATCCCGAACAGGAACAGCGCCAGGCCCGGTGAGAGCAGCAGCATGCCGATCCAGTCGAAGGTCTCGCTCGGCGCCACCTCGTCCTTGGGCAGCACGCGCCAGGCGTAGACCAGCGCGACCATCCCGATCGGGATGTTGATCAGGAAGATCCAGTGCCAGCTCGCCGCGTCGATCAGCCAGCCGCCGAGGATCGGCCCGAAGATCGGCCCCAGCAGCATCGGGATGCCCAGCACGGCCATCACCCGACCCACCCGCTCGGGGCCGGCCGCGCGAGTCATGATCGTCATGCCGACCGGCATCAGCATGCCGCCGCCGAGCCCCTGGAGCACGCGGAACGCCACCAGCATCTCGATGCTCGTGGCCAAGGCACACAGCGCGGAGCCGAGCGCGAAGAGCAGCACCGCGAGCATGTAGAGCCGCTTGGTGCCGAACCGGTCGGCCGCCCAGCCGCTGAGCGGGATCACCGTGGCCAGGGCCAGGGTGTAGCCCGTCATCGTCCAGGCGACCTCGGCCGGGGAGGCGTCGAACTCGGTCTGGAAGGTCGGCTGCGCCACGGAGACCACGGTGATGTCGAGAATCGACATGATCGCCCCGAGCACGACCACTCCGGCGACGAGCAACACGCGCGCATCGAGCTTGTCGTCGCTCCCGGTGCCGGAGGCGCCACCCGGAGGCTGGCCGGGTGTGTTGCCGGTCTGGGCAGTGGTCTCGCTCGTCACCGCTCCACGGTAGGTCGGGCCACCGACATCAGTCATCCACTCATCCGCTGGCGCGCCCGAACGTGACGACGGTCACTCCGTGCCGCCCACTACGAAGGGCGGCATGATGTGCGCCATGACGACGCCGGTCGAGAAGTCGTTCACGGGAGTGGGCGGCACCAACATCGTGTACGACCTCTACGAACCCGCCGGTGATCCGGTCGGCCTGATCCTGGTCGCGCACGGCGTGGCCGAGCATGCCGGCCGCTACCAGCACGTCGCCGACCTGCTGGTCGGGCTCGGGCTGCGGGTGGCGATCCCCGACCATCGCGGCCACGGTCGCTCCGGGGGCAAGCGGCTCCTCGCGCGCGACCTCTCGGAGTTCACCGCCGACCTCGAGACCCTGCGCGCGCTCGAGCTGGTCGACGGGCGCCCGACGTACCTCCTCGGCCACAGCATGGGCGGCTGCATCGCACTCGACTACGCGCTCGACCACCAGGACTCCCTCGCGGCACTCGTGCTGTCGGCGCCCGCCGTACTACCCGGGGACGACATCAACCCCGTGCTGATCAAGGTCGCCAAGGTGATCGGCAAGGTCGCCCCCGGGCTACCAGGTCAGAAGCTCAGCTCCGCGTCGATCTCCCGCGACCCCGAGGTGGTGGCGGCGTACGACGCGGACCCGCTCAACTACCGGGGCGCCCTGCCGGCCGGCATCGGCGGCGCGATGCTGCGCACGATGGACACCTTCCCCGCCCGGCTCCCGTCGCTGCGGCTGCCGCTGCTGGTCCTGAGCGGGACCGACGACAAGCTGGTCAATCCCGATGGCGCGCGCCTCGTCGACCGGCTGGCGGGCTCGTCCGACAAGACCCTGAAGATGTACGACGGCCTCTTCCACGAGGTCTTCAACGAGCCCGAGCAGGAGCTGGTGCTCGGCGACGTGAGCGACTGGCTCAAGGCGCACCTGGCTGGCTGAGCCCGTGGCGGCCGAGCGTTACTCAGCCGCGCTCGACGTCCAGCACCGGCGCCGGCTCACCCCGCGACAACACCTCGTGCACCTCGTGCACCGGCCGCCAACGGTCGTGGAGCGTGGTGATCAGGGAGATCAGGGTCAGGAAGAAGAGCGTGTCGTAGCCAGGGCGTGTCCCGTAAATCGTGGTGGATGCCGGCGTCGTCCAGGCGCGCGGTGGCAAGGCGCCGGCGCGCGCGCAGACTGGGTGTCTTCG
>DOWL01000043.1:3136-4943 GCA_003519585.1 Nocardioides sp.
CGCCGCCAGGATTTACGGGACACGTCCTAGTCGACGCCGTCGAGGACGAGGCACGCGACGATCGCGGGGAGCGGGTAGAACGGGATGGCCAGCGGCAGCAGGAACCGCGCCCCGACGACGGCCACGAAGACCAACGTCGTCGTGGTGTCCATGGCGCCATCCTGCCGTGGCTCGTCCTCAGAAGGTGCGGCAGTCGTGAGGTGCGGTCCCCCGCGCGCCATCGTCGACCCAGTCGCGGTAGGCCGCCAGCTCGTCGCCCGAGCACGTCGTCCCGGAGCGGTGCAGCCCGCCGTACGCAGCGGCAGGCAGCAGGACCGGGGTGAGGAAGAGTACGGCGAGCAGGACGGCCCGGATCGCTCCGCCACCCCACCGGAGCAGGGCCAGGGTTGCGAGCACGAGGCCGAGGATCCAGGCCGCCGGGATGAGCGCGATCGCCGCGCCGTGCGCCGACTCGCACAGACTCGCCCGCGTGGAGTCGCCGGCCACGCTGGTGGTCTTGCCTCCGATGTCCGAACAGGTGGCCGCCCAGCTGGCGGTGCACCAGACCGTGATCGCGAAGCCGCCGACGATCACCAGCACGTACGGAACCAGGACGTACCAGCGCAGCGGTTGTTCCTCGGCGTACTCCTCGGAGGAGACCTCGGTCTGGGCCATCGGATCAGCCTAGGGTGGGTTCGTGACCGCTCGTCGTGTGCTCCCCAGCGAGGAGACCGCTGACCTGCTCGAACTGGTCCGGCGGATCGCCTCCGACGAACTGGCCGACCGGTCGATCGCGGCCGAGGCCGACAGCGCCTTCCCGCGCGACATCTTCACCATGCTCGGCCGGGCCGGGCTCCTCGGCCTGCCCTACCCGGAGGAGTACGGCGGCGGCGGCCTGCCCTACGAGGTCTACCTCCAGGTGCTGGAGGAGATCGGCGCGGTCTGGGCCAGCGTCGGGGTCGGCGTCTCCGTTCACGCCCTGTCCTGCTACGGCCTGGCCACCTACGGCACCGAGGCGCAGAAGCAGCGATGGCTGCCCGACATGCTCGGCGGCGAACTCCTCGGCGCCTACTGCCTCTCCGAACCCCACGCCGGCTCCGACCCCGCCGCGATGCGCACCACCGCGCGGCGGGACGGCGACGAATGGGTGCTCAAGGGCACCAAGGCCTGGACCACCCACGGCGGGTTCGCCGACTTCTACAAAGTCATGGCCCGCACCGGCGGTCCCGACGAGCCCGCCCGCACCGCCATCTCCTGCTTCCTGGTCCCTGCCGACGCCCCCGGCCTCTCGGCCAACCCACCCGAGAAGAAGATGGGGCTGACCGGCTCCACCACCACCGCCATGAACTTCGACAACGTCCGCGTCGCCGCCGACCGGATGCTCGGCGCCGAAGGCGAAGGACTCAAGATCGCCTTCTCCGCCCTCGACTCCGGCCGCCTCGGCATCGCCGCCGTCGCCACCGGACTCGCCCAGGGCGCCCTCGACCAGGCCATCACCTACGCCCAGGAACGCGAAACCTTCGGCAAACGCATCATCGACCACCAGGGCCTGGGCTTCATCCTCGCCGACATGGAAGCCAACACCCAGGCCGCCCGCGCCATCACCCTGCACGCCGCCCGACTGCGAGACCAGGGCCTCCCCTTCTCCCGCGAGGCCTCGATCGCCAAACTCGTCGCCACCGACAACGCCATGAAGGTCACCACCGACGCCGTCCAAGTCTTCGGCGGCTACGGCTACACCCGCGACTTCCCCGTCGAGCGCTACATGCGCGAAGCCAAAGTCATGCAGATCTTCGAAGGCACCAACCAGATCCAGCGCAACATCATC
>DOWL01000043.1:5030-5662 GCA_003519585.1 Nocardioides sp.
CTTCGAAGGCACCAACCAGATCCAACGCATGGTCATCGCCCGCCACCTCGACGCCGACCACCGCGGTGAGATCCAACACGCCGACTAGACGATTCGTCTGCGTGCCGACCGCCTTTCTCAGGCTCGGGTCCGCAGACGAACCGTCCTACCGATCGAGCTGCGAGATCGGTGCGGTCGCGCCGGCGTAGGAGTGCTGGCTCGAGCTCGAGAAGTAGTTGATCCCGATGAAGTTGAACCACAGCGTGGCGGTGCCGACCAGGGCGAGGATGGCGGCGTTGCGGCCGCGCCAGCCGGCGGTGGTGCGGGCGTGGAGGTAGGCGGCGTAGACGACCCACGTGATGAACGCCCAGACCTCCTTGGGGTCCCAGTTCCAGTACGACGACCAGGCCTGGTGCGCCCAGATCGGCCCGGTGATCAACACCGCGAAGGTCCACACCGGGAACGCGAACGCGTGGATGCGGTAGGACATCAGGTCGAGCTTGTCGAGTGAAGGCACCCGCGCCCAGAGGCCCGTCTCGGCCCGGTCGCCGCGGCGCCGCTTGAGGAGGTAGGTCGCCGACGTCATGCCACCGAGCGTGAAGGCGCCGGTCGCGACGATCGCCGACACCACGTGGATCACCAGCCAGTAGCTG
>DOWL01000043.1:5725-33856 GCA_003519585.1 Nocardioides sp.
GGCCCACGGGGTCGTAGAGCCAGACCACCGCGATCATCAGCAGCGCCAGGACGAAGGTGACGACGACCGGGCCCAGCCAGTCGAGGGCGTAGCGCCGGCTCATCACGAGGAAGAGCGCCGCGACCACGAAGGTGCCGGCGAGCGTGAACTCGTACATGTTGCCCCACGGCACCCGGTTGGGGTCCGCGCTCATCCCGCGACCGAGCAGGGCGACGAAGTGGATCACGACCGCGATCGCGGTCAGCAGCAGCCCGAGCCGGCCGAACATCGCCACCCGGTCGCGGTGCTTGTCGACCTCCGCGTCGGAGGCAGGCTCGACCTCGGGGCCACCGGAGCCGGCCAGCACCTTGGACCGATCGACCTGACGCAGCGAGGACCACTCGACGACGTACGCGAGGAGGGCCAGGAAGTAGACGACCGCGGCCGCTGCGACGGCTTGATTGCTGAGCGTGCTCCACGCCGCGTCCGTCATGATCGGGGCTCCTCCTGCAACTCGGCGACCAGGTCCGAGAGTACGGCGTCGGTGTCGGCGCCACCGGAGCGGTCCAGGGCCGCGATCTCGACCAGGGTCCCGTTGGGACCGTCCGTCACCCGCAGCCAGACGCGACGGGAGCGGATGAACAGCGAGCCCATCAGCCCGAGCAGCGCCAGCACCACACCCAGGAGCGCGACGCCCTTGCCCGGGGTCTGGCTGATCTGGATGCGCTGCCACGACTCGACCCGATCGAAGGTGATGCTGCCGAGCCCGTTGGGGAGTACGGCGGTGTCGCCGGGGGCGAGGTCGACGCGCAGCGTCTCCATCCCCTTCTTGGCCGGCAGTGCGGTGGCCTTGGACTTGTCGAGCACGTAGACCGACTGAGGGGTGCCGTCGTCGAGTCCCAGGTCACCGGTCCACACGTTGAGGGAGAGCGCGGGGTTGAGGTCGTCGCCGTTGAGGTTGACCGGGTCGCCGTCGACGTTGGCGAAGGTGGGGTAGAAGAAGCCCTCGAAGCCGAGCTGGCTGGGCTTGGCATCGGGCACCTTGATGACGCCGAAAGAGAACAGGTCCGGCCCCTGCGGCAGGAAGATCTGCGGCGCGGGCCCCCACACGACGTTGCCCTCGCCGTCGCGGACGGTGACGACCGGCGCATAGCCGTGGCCGATGAGGAACAGGTCCGTATCGCCGATGGTCAGCGGATGGTTGACGCGGAGGTTGTAGTCCTGCTCCTCGCCATCGGGCGACGTCTGATACTGCATGTGCGCCTGGAAACCCCGGGCCATCCCGGCCCGCGGTCCGGATGTCAGCCAGTCGATGTCGAAGTCGTCGACGGTGAAGCTGAACGGGTCGAGCTGTCCGGCGCGGAACAGGCTGCCGGGCACGAAGTCGTCGTACTGGGTGGGCGTGTTGCTGAACGGCGTCCCGGTCACCAGGATCACGCCGCCCTTGTAGCCGAACAGGCTGCCCGTCGCGAAGCCCACCAGCACGACCAGCACCGCGAGGTGGAAGATCAGGTTGCCCAGCTCGCGGAGGTAGCCACGCTCGGCGCTCACCGTGCCGTCAGCGGCGTCGGCGCGGAGCCGGTATCGCTTGCGCCGCAGCATCGTGCGGGCCCGCTCGAGCACGACGTCCGCCGACTCCGTCGTGCCGTACGTCGCGTGGCTGGGCATCCGGGTGAGGTTGCGCGGCGCCGCGGGCGGCTGAGCGCGCAGGCCGCGCCAGTAGACGAAGGTGCGCGGGATGATGCAGCCGACCAGCGAGATCATCAACAGGATGTAGATGGCGGCGAACCACGGCGACCCGTAGACGTTGAAGATGCCGAGCTTCTCGTAGATCGGCGTGAGCGTCTCGTGCTGGTCCTTCCACTGCCCGGCCTTGAGCGAGTCGACCCGCTCCTGCGGCACCAGCGAGCCGGGCACCGCCGCGAGGGCGAGCAGGAGCAGCAGGATCAGGGCGATCCGCATCGAGGTGAGCTGACGCCAGCACCACCGCAGCAGCTCGCGCATCGTGAGCTCGCCCGAGCGGCGCTCCGGAGCCGGCGCGGTCGGCCGGGAGGCGGTCGTCGTCATGGCATCCCCCATGCGCTCATACGCCGACCTGGTAGTCGTTGACGACGTGGTATTGGAGCCACTGCACGGCCTCGGTCCACCAGCCGGTCAGCAGGAGTACGCCGACCGCGACGAGCATGCCGCCGCCGAGGCGGGTCACCCACAGCTGGTGGCGGCGTACGAACGCCACGGTGCCGAGCGCGCGCCGCCAGGCCAGCCCCGCGAGGATGAACGGCAGGCCGAGCCCGAGGGAGTAGAACGCCATCAGGACGCCGCCGCGCAGGGTGTCCTCGCCGTACGCGAGGAAGAGGATGACGCTCAGCGTCGGACCGATGCACGGCGTCCAACCCAGCCCGAAGAGGAAGCCGAGCAGCGGCGCGGCGGCCAGGCCGACGGCCGGCACCCGATGGATCCGGAAGTCGCGCTGCAGCACCGGCAGCGCCCCCATGAAGGCCAACCCGTGCCCGATGGCGAGCACGCCGAGGAAGATGTTGAGCGCCGTCTGATTGACGAAGAACCAGCGGCTGACGCTCGCCGAGGCGACACCCAGCAGCACGAAGACGACCGTGAACCCCGCGACGAACAGCAGCGAGCCGGCGAGCATCCGGCCGCGGTGCGGACCGGTCTCGGACGTGTCGGCCAGGTCGGCGCCGGAGAGTCCCGTGGCGTAGGACAGGTAGCCGGGCAGCAGCGGGATCACACACGGGGAGAAGAACGACACCAGCCCGGCGAGCACCGCGATCGGCACCGCCAGGACCATCGAGCCGGAGCCCGCCACCTGGGCGAACCACTCACCCATCCGCTGTAGCCCCCTGGGTGGTTGCGGACCCCTCCGCCACCACGTCGTCGACCACGTCCTGCAGGGTGACCGCGCCGGGGATCTTGCCGAGCACCAGTGCGGCCAGGCGGCCCTCGCGGTCGAGTACGACCGTGCTGGGCAGCGAGTAGGGGCCGAGCTTGTCGCTCAGGTCGAGGAGGATCGAGCTGCCGGGATCGGCGAACGACGGGAAGTCGACGCCGACGTTGTCGCCGAAGGCCCGGGCCGCGGAGTCGTTGTCGCGGATGTTGACGCCGAGGTAGGCGACCTGCGCGGGATCGGCGTTGTCGGCCAGCTCCACGACGGTCGGCATCTCGGATCGGCATGGCGGGCACCACGACGCGTAGACGTTGAGCACCACGACCTTGCCGCGGTAGTCGGCCAGGTCGAGCGGCTTCCCGTCGAGGTCGTCACCCTCGGCCTCCACGGGCTTGCCGCGGTCGGCCTCCGCCACCTGCTGGAGCGAACCCTCGCTGGTGATCCAGGTCTTGCCGTCGGTCCCGTCGAGATCCGAGCAGGCGGATGCCGAGCCGACCGCGAGCAGCAGCGCGGCGACCAACAGCGGAAGATTGCGAACGTTCAGGACTTCTCCTCGGGCGCATTGCCCGCCGAGAACGGCGCTGTCCGGTCCTTGGCCGGGATCAGGTCGCCGGCCGGCTCACTGTAGGAGACCTGCGTGATCCGGTCGCCGACGAAGTGGAAGGAGGTCAGCGAGCAGAGCGTGCACTGCCGACGGCGCGGGTCGTGCAGGAACGAGCGTTTCTCGACGTGCAGCCGGGTGATCCAGATCGGCAGCTGGTGGGAGACGATCACGGCCTCGTGGCCGGTGGCCCCGATGCGGGCGTCGTGGACCGCGGACATCATCCGGGCCACGACGTCCTTGTAGGGCTCACCCCAGGAGGGCTTGAGCGGGTTCCAGAGGTAGCGCCAGGCCGAGGGCCGTAGCAGCGCTCCGTTGCCGCCGGCGAACCGCTTGCCCTCGAAGACGTTGGTCGACTCGATGACCCGCTCGTCGATGACCACCTCGAGGCCATGGGTCGCCGCCGTGGGCGCCGCGGTCTCCTGAGCTCGCTCCAGCGGCGAGGAACGGATGTGGGTGACGTCGCGGTCGGCGAGCGCGCCGGCCACCCGCTCGGCCATCGTGCGGCCGAGCTCGGAGAGGTGGTAGCCGTCGCGGCGGCCGTAGAGGACGCCCTCGGGGTTGTGCACCTCGCCGTGGCGGAGCAGGTGGACCACGGTGTCGGGCGTACGGCTCATGCGTGTGTCTCCTGTGCGGCGGCCGCGGCGCGGGCCGCGGCGGGCAAGGCGTCGAGGACCGTCTGGACCGCCCGGTCGTCGTGTGCGGCGGAGAGGAACCACGCTTCGTACGCCGACGGGGGCAGATGGACGCCGTGGTCGAGCATCGCGTGGAAGAACGCGGCGTACGCCGCCACGTCGGTCCGCTGGGCATCGTCGAAGTCGCGGACCGGCCCCTCGGTCAGGAAGACCGAGAACATGGTGCCGGTCGCCTGGACGCAGTGGGCCACACCGGCATCCGACAGGGCGTCCGACACGGCCGTCTTGATCACGTCGCCGGTCTTGGTGAGGTGGTCGTAGACCTCGTCGGTCGCGAGCCCCAGCGTGGTCAGTCCGGCGGTGGTCGCGATCGGGTTCCCGGACAGGGTGCCCGCCTGGTAGACCGGCCCCTCCGGTGCGAGGTGGTGCATGACCTCGGCCCGACCGCCGAAGGCCGCGGCCGGGAAGCCGCCGCCCATCACCTTGCCGAAGGTCATCAGATCGGGGCGCCAGCCCTCGTGGGCGCCGTCGAGCCCCCACTGGCCCAGCTTGGAGGCCCGGAAGCCGGTCATCACCTCGTCGCTGACGAACAGCGCGCCGTGGGTGCGGCAGGTCTCGGCGAGGAACCTGTTGAAGCCCTCCTCGGGCGGGACCACCCCCATGTTGCCGGGCGCGGCCTCGGTGATGAGGCACGCGATCCGGTCGCCGTACTCGGCGAACGCCGCCTCGACCGCCGCGCGATCGTTGTAGGGCAGCACCAGGGTCAGCTCGGTCGAGGAGGCGGGTACTCCGGGCGTCCCGGGAAGCGCGAACGTCGCCACACCCGAGCCGGCCGAGGCCAGCAGCGAGTCGACATGCCCGTGGTAGCAGCCGGCGAACTTCACGACCACGTCGCGGCCGGTGAACCCGCGGGCCAGCCGGATCGCCGACATCGTGGCCTCGGTGCCCGAGGAGACGAACCGGACCCGCTCCACCGGCGCGCGGGCCACGATCTCCTCGGCCAGCTCGACCTCGGGACGGGTGGGGGTGCCGTACGACGTGCCGCGGGCCACCGCCTCGCGGACCGCCGCCTCGACCTCGGGGTGGGCGTGGCCGAGCAGCATCGGTCCCCACGAGCAGATCAGGTCGACGTACTCGTTGCCGTCGGCATCGGTCAGCCAGGCCCCCTGGGCAGACTCGATGAACCGGGGCGTCCCGCCGACGGCGTTGAAGGCCCGCACCGGCGAGTTCACGCCCCCCGGGGTGACAGCGAGTGCACGCTCGAACAGCGCATCTGACTGTGGGGTCGGCCGGGGCACGCCTCATTCTCTCCGAGGGGTCCCAACCGGCCGAACTCGCGTCACCCAGGGCCGCCACACAGCCGTTTGCGCATGACGAGTTTGGGGGAAGACTGGAGCAGATTGGGCGGCGGTGGCGATGGCGGCGCTCATCATGGGTACAGCAGGAGGTACTGAGGCGTAACTTGGGTTGATCACGGTTCGTTGAGTGCTCGAACCGCCTGGAGGGGGCGGTTCGGACAGCTTTGCGGGAGAGGGCAGATGGCCAAGCGATTCGGGCGCATGCACAAGGCTGCGGCACTGGTGCCGTTGGCGCTGCTCTCGGCCGCGTGGACCACCAGCCTGGTGACCTCCTCCTCGCCGGTCGCGGTCGCCGGGGCGCTCCCCGACCCCACGCTCCCCGACGGCACCAGCGTCCCGACCCAGGCGATCGAGGCGCCGGCCAGCGCCACAGACGGCAGCGTGCTCGGCCCCGAGTTCGACACCGCGCAGGCCGACCAGATCATCGCCACCTCCTCGACCTCGGGCATCCCCTCGGCTGCGCTCGCTGCCTACCAGCGCGCCGAGACGGTGATCAACACCGCCGACCCGACCTGCCACCTCAGCTGGCAGCTCATCGCCGCGATCGGGCGGGTCGAGTCCAACCACGGGCGTGCCAACGGCAACGTCCTCGACGACAACGGCCTGGCCACCCCGGGCATCTACGGCGTCGCCCTCAACGGTGCCAACCGCACCAGCGAGATCGTCGACACCGACGCGGGCCAGTACGACAACGACGCGCAGTACGACCGCGCTGTCGGCCCGATGCAGTTCATCCCCTCGACCTGGTCGGTCGTGGGTGTCGATGCCGACGGCGACGGGGTCCGCAACCCGCAGGACATCGACGACTCCGCGCTCGGCGCGGCGGTCTACCTCTGCTCCGGCGACGACGACCTGGCCGCCGACGCCGGACGCCGAGCGGCCGTCTATCGCTACAACCACAGCGACTCCTACGTCGACCTCGTGCTCGCGATCATGGACGCCTACGTCGCCGGCGACTACACCTCGATCCCCAACGGCACCGTGATGGCCGGGCAGATCACCAAGACCCCGCCGCCGGTGCACACACCCGCCACCCCCGGGCACGACGCCCAGCTCGAGACACCGGCCCACCACGGCAACGACGACAGCCCGGGGACCGGGAGCGGCGACGACACTCCGGCCACTCCACCGAGCGGTGGCTCGACGGGCGGCGGCAGCTCGACCGGCGGCGGTTCGGGCGGTTCGGGTGGCTCCGGCGGCAACGGCGGCAACACTGGCGGGGGCGGCGGCGTCAGCGTCCCGGGCACCCCGGTCACGATCCCGCCGCTGCCCACCACCTCGATCCCACCGGTCGACACCGTGCTGACCTTGACGCAGGCGACCACCCAGTGCCTGCTCGACGGCATCGACCAGCTCCTGCAGCCCCAGCGGTTCCAGGACTGCCTCGACCACTACATGAACCCGTAGGTCCTACGCATCTGGGGGCTGCCGGACCTGATCGGCGTACCACGTGGCCACCTGGTCACAGTTGTCGAGGACCAGCACCGCGTCGCGATCGGCGAGGTAGTCGAGCAACAGGGCCTCTGGACCGACGCCACCACTGTCGACCAACCCCAACACCGACAGGACCGATTGGCCCACGAGGCTCGGGTCGCCCAGCTCGGCCAGCGCTACCCACCAGACGCCGTCGACACGGCTCGGCTCCAGGGCGCTGGCGACCTCCAACGCCAGCCTGGACTTACCGACTCCGCCGGCGCCCGTCAGCGTGACCAGGCGGCGCTCGGCGAGCAGGGCCAACACCTGGTCCACCTCGGCCTCGCGACCGATCAACTCGTCCACGACGCGCGGCAGGTAGCTGCTGCGTACGACGACGTCCCCCATGCCACCAGGCTACGAGCCTGGCGCTAGTGGACGGGACCTGAAATTGGGGGCAGTGTCGGGCTGCTACCCGCGCAGCAGCCTCGCGGCCTCGGCTGCCCAGTAGGTCAGCACCACGTCGGCGCCGGCGCGGCGGATCGAGGTGAGGGTCTCGAGGATCGCCGGCTCGCGGTCGATCCAGCCCTGGGCGGCGGCGGCCTCGAGCATGGCGTACTCGCCGGAGACGTTGTAAGCAGCGACGGGGACGTCGACCGCGTCGCGGACCCGGCGTACGACGTCGAGGTAGCCGAGTGCCGGCTTGACCATGACGATGTCGGCGCCCTCCTCGACGTCGAGCAGCGCCTCGCGCACGCCCTCGACGGCGTTGGCGGCATCTTGTTGGTAGGTGCGCCGGTCGCCTTGCAGCGACGAGCCGACCGCCTCGCGGAAGGGGCCGAAGAAGGCGGAGGCGTACTTCGCGGAGTAGGCCAGGATCGAGACGTCCGTGTGCCCGTCGCCGTCGAGCGCCTCGCGGATCACGCGCACCTGACCGTCCATCATGCCGCTGGGGCCGACCATGTCGACGCCGGCGTCGGCCTGGGCCCTGGCCATCTCGGCGTAGATCGCGAGCGTCCGGTCGTTGTCGACCCGGCCGTCAGGGGTCAGCACGCCGCAGTGCCCGTGGTCGGTGAACTCATCGAGGCACAGGTCGCTCATCACCGTGAGCGCATCGCCGACCTCGCCGACCACGTCGGTGATCGCGAGGTTGAGGATGCCCGACGGGTCCAGCGCACCGGAGCCTTCGGCGTCCTTCTCCTCGGGGATCCCGAACAGCATCACGCCACCGAGCCCGAGGTCGGCGGCCTCGGCCACGGCCTTGAGCAGGGTGTCGCGGGTGTGCTGCACGACGCCGGGCATCGAACCGATCGGCACCGGCTCGCTGATCCCCTCGCGGACGAAGAGGGGCAGCACCAGCTGCGCCGCGGAGACGTGGGTCTCGGCGACCATCCGGCGCAGACCGGGCGTACGACGTAGCCGCCGCGGCCGGACCAGTGGCCCGGTCGGAGCGGCGACCGCGTCGTCGGACATCAGCTTCGGTCCCAGCCCGGGCTGCGGAGGATCTCGACAGGCTCGATCTCCGAGTCGATGAGCACGTGGCTCGCTGCGCTCGCGGTGCTCATCAGCCTCGGACCTTGCTCCGACGTGCGCTCGGCTTGCGCTCGGAGGGTCGGGTCACCTGCTCGCCGGCCTCCAGCATCGCCGCCCGACGGGCGGCGCCGAAGTCGGCCAGCGCATCGACCAGGACGTCGACATCGGGCTTGGGGGCGAGTACGTCGACCCGCAGGCCATGCTCCTCGGCGGTCTTGGCGGTGGCCGGCCCGATCACCGCGATCACGGTGGACGGGTGCGGCTTGCCGGCGATGCCGACCAGGTTGCGGACCGTCGAGGAGGAGGTGAACACGACCGCGTCGAACTTGCCCGACTTGATCGCATCGCGGGTCGCGGCCGGCGGCGGGGTGGCGCGCACGGTGCGGTAGGCGGTCACGTCGTCGACCTCCCAACCCAGGTCGATCAGCCCTGCCACCAAGGTCTCCGTGGCGATGTCGGCGCGCGGCAGGAAGACCCGGTTGATGGGGTCGAGCAGGTCGTCGAACTCCGGCCAAATGGCCAGCAGCCCCGCCGCCGACTGGCCGGCTGGATCATTGGCGGAGGGCACCAGGTCGGCGCGCAGCCCCCACGCGGCGATCGCCTGCGCGGTCTTGTCACCCACCGCAGCGATCTTGAGGCCCGAGAAGGCGCGCGCGTCGAGGCCGTATTCTTCGAACTTCTCGCGCACCGCCTTGACGGCGTTGACCGAGGTGAACGCGATCCACTCGTAGCGACCCTCGACCAACCCACGGACGGCCTTGTCCATCTGCAGCGGGTTGCGAGGGGGCTCGACCGAGATCGTCGGCACCTCGTCGGACACCGCGCCGTAGCCGCGCAGGCGGGCCACCAGCGGGCCGGCCTGGTCCTTGGTGCGTGGCACCAGCACCCGCCAGCCGAACAGCGGCTTGGTCTCGAACCACGACAGCGTCTCGCGCAGGTCGACGACCTTGCCGATGACGATCACCGCGGGCGGGGCCATCCGAGCGGACCGAGCAGCCGCGGCGATGCCGGCCAGCGTCGAGGTGACCGTGGCCTGCTCGGTGGTGGTGCCGACCCGGGTCATCGCGACCGGCGTCTCGGGGTCGCGGCCCGCGGCGACCAACGCCTTGGCGATGTCGCCGATCATGTTCACGCCCGAGAGGACGACCAGCGTGCGGTCCTCGCCGTACGCCGACCAGTCGACCTTCTCGTTGGCGGTGACGACCGCGACCTCACGGTGGTCCTTGGTGGTCAGCGGGATGCCGGCGTAGGCCGGGACGGCGGACACCGACGAGACACCCGGGACGATCTCGAAGCCGAGCCCGGCCTTGACGCAGGCCAGCGCCTCCTCGGGACCGGAGGCGTAGAGGAACGGGTCGCCGGACATCAGCCGGACCACGCGCTGCCCCTTCTTGGCGTGCCGGGTCACGACCTTGGCCCGCGCCGCGTGGGTCAGCGGCTGGCCGTCCTCGCCGAAGCCACCGTCGACGAACAGCGGGGTCTCGCACTCGGCCGGCAGCGCCAGCAGTCGGCGTACGAGGTCGATGTGCTCGGGTGTCTCGGTCACGACGACCTCGGCCTGTTCGAGGAGCGTCAGCGCCCGCACGGTGAGCAGGTCGGGGTCGCCCGGCCCGCTGCCCACGAACGAGACCCAGCCGCGGGCGACGCCCGTGCTGGTGCCGTTCGCGCGGTCGGTGGTGGTGGCGGTCTTGCCTCGCGTCATGCGTCGTGCACCCTGTCTGTCTCTGGTCCTGCTGGTGATCCTGCTGAGGGTCCTACTGAAAGTCCTGCATCTGGGCCTGCGTCGAGATCGCCGGCGCCGTCGGCGAGCATCTCCTCGGCGAGCCGGGTGCCGACCCCGGCGGCGTCACGGGGGTCACCGGTAGCTGACATCCGCACCGACAGCACACCGTCGCGCGAGAGGGCCACGGCGCGGACCCACAACTCCTCGCCGTCCTCGCCCTCGACCACCTCGGCCAAGGCACCGATCGGGGCGGAGCAGCCGCCCTCCAGGGTGGCGAGCACGGCCCGCTCAGCCTCCACGGCAGCGCGGCTGGACGGGTCGTCGAGGGCGACCAGCGCGGCGACGAGGTCATCGTCGGCGCGGCACTCGACCGCGAGGGCACCCTGCCCGGGTGCGGGCAACACCTGGAACGGGTCGAGCACCTCGGTGACCTCCTCGAGCCTGCCGATCCGGGCCAGGCCAGCGCGGGCGAGCAGCACCGCGTCGTACTCCCCGGAGCGGACCTTGGCGATCCGGGTGTCGACATTCCCACGAACTCCCACGAGGTCCAAACCGAGGCCGAGGGCCTCGACCTGGGCCACCCGCCGAGGCGAGCCGGTGCCGACCTTCGAACCGACCGGCAGCTCGCCGAGGGTGAGCCCGTCGCGGGCCACGACGACGTCGCGCGGGTCTTCGCGGAGGGGTACGGCGGCCAACGCGATGCCGTCGGCCCGAGCGGTGGGGAGGTCCTTGAGGGAGTGCACGGCGACGTCGACCCGGCCCGCGAGCAGGGCGTCGCGCAACGCGCTGACGAAGACTCCGGTGCCCCCGGCCTGCTCGAGCGGGGTGCCCGCGGCCTGGGTGCGGTCGCCCTCGGTCGAGACCTCGACGAGCTCGGTCCCGCGGCCCAGCCGCTCCCGGATCAGTGCCGCGACCTGCTCGGACTGGGTGGTGGCGAGGAGGGAGGCCCGGGTGCCGATCCGGATCGCGGCGCCGTTCATGAGAGACCCTCGGGCCGGGTCACCGCGTCGACCGCCTCGGGGTCGAGCGCGAACAGTTCGGCCAGCGCCGCGGCGTAGGAGACCGCGCCGGTCTCGTTGGCCAGCTCCTTGACGCGCACGGTCGGCTCGTGGAGCAGCTTGTCGGCGACCCGGCGGATCGCCTGCAGCACCTCGGCGCGCTGCTGCGGTGTCAGGTCGGTGAGCCGGTGGTCGAGGCGGTCCATCTCGGCATCGACGACCGAGGTGGCCATCGACCGCAGCGCGACGACGGTCGGCGTCACGTTCGCCGAGCGACGCGCCGCCAAGAAGGCCGCCACCTCCTCGGTGACGATCCGACGCACCTGGGCGACCTCGCGACCCGCGTCGGACGACTCCAGCTCGCGGGCCAGGTCGGCGAGGTCGATCCGGCTGACCCCCGCGATCTGGACTACATCGGGGTCGACGTCGTGGGGCAGGGCGAGGTCGACGAAGGTGAGTGGCCGGTCGTCGGTGCGGACCGACTCGACCAGGGCACGGCTGACCAGCACCCGCGCAGCGCCGGCGCAGGTGATCACCACGTCGGCCTCGGCGAGTACGGCGGGCAGATCGGTGAGGGCCGCCGGACGACCGGAGTATTCGGCCGCCAGCCGCTCCGCGCGCTCCAGTGTGCGGTTGACGACGACGACCTCGGCGGCGCCCCTCCGGGAGGCGGTGGCGGTCGCCAGCCCCGCCATCGAGCCCGCGCCGACCACGGCCACGCGGCGGCCGGCCACGTCGGCGTCGAGCCTCGCGGCGCGGTCGAGCGCGGCGCCGACGAGCGTGGGCGCCACGCTGTCGATGGCGGTCTCGGCGCGGGTGCGCTTGCCGACCCGCAGCGCCTGCTGGAACAACACGTTGAGGGCGGGGCCAGCGGTGCCGAGCTCCTGCGCGAGACGGAGCGCGTCACGGGTCTGGCCGAGGATCTGCCCCTCGCCGACGGCCATCGAGTCGAGACCGGCCGCGACCTGGAAGAGGTGCGAGACGGCACCGTCGTCGTAGTGCACATAGAGGTGCGGCAGCATCGCCTCGGTGCTCTGGCCGGACCGGTCGACCAGCAGCCGCGACAGCTCCTCGACCGAGCCGTGGAACCGGTCGACGTCGGCGTAGACCTCGACCCGGTTGCAGGTCGCGATCACCGCCGCCTCGGTGACGTGGTCGCCCGCAGCCACCGCCTGGACGAGCTTCGGCACTGCATCGGCCGCCGGCGCCACCCGTTCGAGGAGGGACACCGGGGCGCTGTTGTGGGAGACGCCGACGACCAGGACGCTCAAGGCTTCTCACCGGGGTCCCCGCGGAAGTGCGAGTCGACGGCGCGCAGGGCCCGCACCGAGCAGTTTCGTGGGGTGGTCATGCCGTGGCCTCCGACTGCTTGCGCTGCTCGTGGTAGGCGAGGATCTGCAGCTCGATCGAGAGGTCGACCTTGCGCACGTCGACGCCGTCGGGGACCGAGATGACGATCGGCGCGAAGTTGAGGATGCTGCGGATCCCGGCCTCGACCATCTGGTCGGCGACGTCCTGAGCGGCCGAGGCCGGCGTGGCGATCACACCGATCGCGACGCCGTGCTCGCGCACGATCGGCTCGAGGTCGGCGAAGTCGCGGACGTCGATGCCGGCCACCCGCTCACCGCGTCGGTCCGGATCGGCGTCGAGCAGCGCCACCACCCGGAAGCCGCGGCTGCGGAACCCGGAGAAGTTCGCCAGCGCATGGCCGAGGTTGCCGATGCCGACGATGACGACCGGCCAGTCCTGGGTGACCCCGATCTCGCGGGCGATCTGGTAGCGCAGGTAGTCGACGTCGTACCCGACGCCGCGGGTGCCGTAGCTGCCGAGATAGGAGAGGTCCTTGCGGAGCTTGGCGCTGTTGACGCCGGCCGCCGCGGCCAGCTCCTCCGAGGAGCAGGTGGCGGTGCCGTTGTCGACCAGGGTGGTCAGCGCCCGGAGGTAGACCGGCAGGCGCGCAACGGTGGCCTCGGGGATGTCCCGGGCGCTGTCAGCCGTGCGTGCGCTCACCAGACCCACTTTCCAGCCGGGGAGGGGAGCCATCGGCCCGTACCGCCCGCCGGCCGTTTCACCCTAGGACTTTGTGAACGGGAGAACAAACTGAGCGGGCGCCCGGTCTCGGCGGGCCCTACTCGGAGGTACGCCCGCGCCGCCACCGCAGTTGTAACTCACTGTTACATCGTCTTCTCTGGCGCTATTTCGCCCATGGAGACGATGTAACAGTGAGTTACAAGTCCTGGCCGCCGCCCAGCGCCGCCCGCAACCGCTCCTCGCCGACCCGCCAGAAGTCGTGCTGCCGGCCGTCGACGAAGGTCACGGGGATCTCCTCGCCGTACCGCTCCTGGAGGACGGGGTCGGAAAGGATGGAGATCTCGTCGTAGGACTCGCCGAGGTCGGCGCAGACCCGCTCGATGATCGTGCGGGCGTCGTCGCACAGGTGGCAGCCCGGCTTGGAGTAGAGGGTGACCCGCGCCGTCATTGCTCGAGGAGTCCGAGTGCGCGGCGCCGCTCCATGCCGCGCAGCCGACCCTTCTGGACCTTGCCGGTGACCCCGACGGGCAGCTCGGAGACGACCTCGATGCGGCTGGGCTGCTTGAAGCGTGCGAGCCGCTGCTCGCAGTGCGCGCGTACGGCGTCGGCGACCGATCCGGTGTCGGAACCGGCGTCGGAACCGGTGTCGGAACCGGCGTCGGGCACCGCCGCGACGACATAGGCGACGACCGCTTCGCCGGTGGACGGGTCGTCGACACCGATGACCGCCGCCTCGGCGACACCGGGCACCTCGCGGATCACCTCCTCGACCTCGACCGGGTAGACGTTGAACCCCGAGACGATGACCAGCTCCTTGAGCCGGTCGACGAGGAACAGGTCTCCGCCGGCGTCGAGGAAGCCGACGTCGCCGGTGGACCACCAGCCCTCGTGGTCGGGCCCGTCGGCGCCATCGGGCCAGTAGCCGCTGAACAGGTTCGCACCCTTGATCTGGATCTCGCCGGCGTCCTCGCCGTCCGGCGTCCGGCCGGTCTCGTCGACGAGCCGGATCTCGATGCCGGGCAGCGCGGCGCCGACCGAGCCGGGTTGCAGCCGCTGACTGCACAGCGTGCTGGTCACCACTGGCGAAGCCTCGGTCAGGCCGTAGCCCTGGTGGATCGGGATCCCGGTCAGCTCGCTGAACTCCGCCGCGAGTTCCGGCGAGAGCGGAGCGGATCCGGAGAGCATCAGCCGCACCGGCCCGAGCCGATCGCGCAGCCCGTCCACCTCGCGCCAGTAGGCGAAGACCGGCGGCGCCACCGGGACCACGCTGCAGGCCTCGTCCTCGATCAGGTCGAGGGCGCCCTGCGGCTCGAACCGCGATGTGAGCACCAACTTGGCGCGATGCCGCATCACGACACCGAGGACGGCGTTGAGGCCGTAGACGTGGAAGAGCGGCAGCACCCCGAGCACCACGTCGTCCCCATGGATCATGGCCGGCTCGACCGCCGCCACCTGCTCGATGTTGGCCAGCAGCGCCCGGTGGGTGAGCATCGCGGCGCGCGGCCGGCCCGACGTACCGCTGGTGTAGAGCAGCGCGGCGAGCTTCTCCGGGTCCTGGAGCGGGGGTACGGCGCGCGCACTCTCGGCCCGGAGGTGGTCATACGAGCGCTCCCCCGGCTGGAGGGTCCCGCCGACCACCACGACCCTCGGCACCACGAGCCGGGCGACCAGGTCGGCCTCGATCGAACCCGCCGGGTGCTCGGCCGCGCGAGCCTCCTCGAGGGCCCGCACGGCACCTCGGACCGCGGTCACGGTGTCGGCATCGGCCAGGACCAGCCGCGACCCCGAGTCGGCGATCATCCGGGCGAGCTCTCCCGACTGGGAGCTGGGATTGACGGGTACGGCGACCGCCTGCGTGCGCAGGATCGCGAGGTAGCTGGTGACGAACTCGATGCGGTTGCCCATCGCGACCAGCACCCGGTGGCCCGCCACGATCCCCGCGGCGCCCAGCCCGGTCGCCAGGCGACCGACTTCGTCCTCCAGCTCGCCCCAGGTCATCCGGCGCCCGCCGGAATCGACGATCGCTTGCCGGTCAGGGTCCTCGGCGGCGGCCACCGCGAGCAGGTCCGCGACGTCGGTGGCGGGTCCGGCAGCCATGGACGGATACTTCCACACGCCAGTGGCCGCCATTCTCGGACTAGGGTTCGATCGTGCCCCCGCCCGAGCGCCCTCGCACGCGGCTCAACCTCCAACAACGGTCGATCCTGGCCGGGGAGGCGGCCGCCGCGGAGGCTGCGGTCGAGACCGCGCTGGACCACCCCACCGACGCGAACGCGGCGGCGTTCTTCGACGTCGACAACACGGTCATCCAGGGCGCGAGCATCTTCCACCTGGCCCGCGGGCTTCACCGGCGGGAGTTCTTCACGACGCGCGACATCCTCAGCGCCGCCTGGAAACAGGCCTACTTCCGCATCGTCGGAGTCGAGGACCCCGAGCACGTCGCGGAGGCGCGTTCGGCCGCGCTCAGCTTCATCGAGGGACACACGGTCAAGGAGCTCCAGGACCTCGGCGAGGAGATCTTCGATGAAGCCATGGCGCACCGGATCTGGCCCGGCACCCGCGCCCTCGCGCAGTTGCACCTCGACCAAGGACAGCGAGTCTGGCTGGTCACGGCCGCGCCGGTCGAGATCGCCCAGACCATCGCCCGCCGCCTCGGCCTGACCGGCGCGATGGGCACGGTGGCCGAGCACGTCGACGGCGTCTACACCGGGAGGCTGGTCGGCGACATGCTGCACGGTCCGGCCAAGGCGGAAGCGATCAAGGCTCTGGCAGCCCGCGAGTCGCTCGACCTGGCCCGCTGCTCGGCGTACTCCGACTCCTACAACGACCTGCCGATGCTCTCCATGGTCGGCGATCCCTGCGCGATCAACCCCGATGCGAAGCTGCGCGCCCACGCACGTGCGCAGGGGTGGCGGATCCGCGACTACCGCACCGGACGCAAGGCGGCCCGGGCCGGCCTCCTCGTCGGAGCCGTCGCCGGCGCGGTCACCGGTGCGGTGGCCGCTGGCGTCTCCCTGCGCGGTCGGCGCCGCTGAGGTAAGCCCTGACCCGTTGGGGTAGTCCGTGACGTTTGTGTGGGTCATCGGGGCAGCCGGCCCACACAAACGTCACGGACTACCCCAACGGTCGACAATCTCGCGACAGGGATTTGCCCGAATATGTGACGTTCGCCTCGAATGTGGGTAATGGTGTCGGGGGGAGCAGAGGGAGGGGCGCTGGTGCCCGAACGCGGCCACGACGTCACGCGGGGGCTGCACGCCCTGCGCGAGGCGGTCGCGCGTGCGCTCGTCAACGACCCTCTTACGCTCGCCTCGCCGCCGGCAGCGCCGAACAATCCCCAACGCCCCCGCGCGCCGTACCGTCCCGGCTGGCTGCTCAGCGAGGCCGTCACCCGGGGCAAGGACCTCGACACACAGTCCGGCGCCGGATCCGGGTACGGCGACTCCGACCAGGCCGCGTCCTCCGAGGAGACCGAGGAGGAGCGCTCGCGGCTGATCGCGTTGGTGGAGTTGGCCCGGCAGGGCGACGCCGATGCGTTCGGGATGCTCTACGACCACTACCAGGGCCCGGTCTACCGCTTCCTCTTCCATCGGACGCGCTCCACCACCCTGGCCGAGGATCTCACCTCCGAGACCTTCTTCCGGGCTCTGCGCAACATGCAGAACTTCCGGTGGCAGGGCAAGGACTTCGGCGCCTGGCTGATGACGATCGCGCGCAACCTGGCCACCGACCACTTCAAGGCCGGCCGCACCCGCCTCGAGGTCGCCACCGAGGACATGGGCGTCCACGACGACGCCACCGAGGGGCCCGAGCACGCGGTGCTGGCCAGTCTGACCAACGAGGTGCTGCTCACCTCGCTCACCGAGCTGCCCACCGAACAGCGGGACTGCCTGATCATGCGGTTCCTGCAGGGCATGAGCATCGCCGAGACCGCTGCCGTCCTGGGCCGCAGCGAGGGCGCGGTCAAGCAGCTCCAACTGCGCGGCGTACGCAACCTCGCCAAACTGATGCCGGAGGGGCTCCGATGACCCCGGCATTCCTGCGCCTGAGCCCCCGCGTAACCCCGGTGGCCGCCACGTCGTTGATCCGTACGTCGGCGCCGCAGCACGGGGACGGCGCCGACACCCACGTGAACGGATCGCACCGATGAGCCCGCTGTTCCCGACGCGACAACGCGCCGAGCACTTCGACTCCCTCCTCGAGGGAGTCCCACCCGACGACCTCGACCCACGTACCTCCGAGCTTCTCGAGCTCGTGGGCGGGCTGCGGTCCGTGCCCACACCGGAGCCGCGGCCGGAGTTCGTCGCCGACCTGCGCAGCCGGCTCATGGCCGCGGCCGAGACCGAGTTCGTGCCGGCCGCCACGGCACGCGAGCGCGACGACATCGCTCGGCTCACGGTCCGGCCCACCCGTACCCGGGGCCAACGCCGGGTCGGACTGGCCCTGGGCGCGGCCGCCATCGTCGCCGCGACGACCTCCATGGCGGTCGCCTCCCAGAGCGCGATCCCGGGCCAGACCCTCTATCCGGTCAAGCGGGCCATCGAGAACACCCGGGCCGGTTTCAGCGTCGGCGACGAGGCCAAGGGCCAGCGGCTCCTCGGCAACGCCTCCGGCCGGCTCGACGAGGTCGCCGAGCTGACCAGCCAGCAGGACCCCGACGCCGAGCTGGTCACCCAGACCCTCGACGCCTTCGCGGCCCAGGCGGACCAGGCCGGCGACCATCTCGTCAAGGACTTCGAGGCCAACGGTGACCAGGCGTCGATGCAGCAGCTCCTCCAGTTCAGCGCCGACAGCGTCGACACCTTGGCGGGCCTCGAGGCGACGATCCCGTCGGCTGCGCACGACGCACTGCTCAACGCCGCGCAGGTGGTCGTCGCCCTCAACGCGACCGCCAGCCAGCTCTGCCCCGACTGCGGGGAGCCGCTCAGCGAGGTGCCACCGCAACTGGTCGGCGCTGCCGCCGGTGCGCTCGACGACGACACCGGGTCGATCGTGGGTGGTCAACTGCCCGGCACCGGCGCCCCGAGCGCCGCACCCGACAGCGGGCTCGACCAGCCCAGCACCCTCGACCCACCCCCTACACCGATCACCATCCCGACCCAGCTGCCCACCTCCGTCCCGACCACGCTGCCCGGCTCCGGCTCCTCCGGTGCCGGGTTGCCGGGCGCCGACACCACCGGCGGTGCTGGAGGCGGCAACGGCGGCAACGGCGGAGGTGGCGGAGGTGGCGACGGCAAGGGCGGCAAGGACAAGCCCGTCGACCTCAGCCCGGTCACCGACACCGTCAACAACGTCGTCACCGGCGCCGTGCAGGGCGTGACCGACGCCCTCGACGGACTCACCGGCGGGCTGACCGGCACCCTCACCGATCCCCTGACCGGCGGCCTCACAAGTGGCGGCTCAGGTCAGTGACCTGGGTTATCTGAACACCGACTGCCGCTGCATCAGCAGTGAATAGAGCGTCGACTGGATGGTCTCGCGGACCTCGTCGGTGACGTTGAAGACCAGCATCGGGTCCTCGGCCGAGACGGCGTCGAACTCGTCGGTGCGGATCGGCTCACCGAACTCCAGCAGCCACTTCGAGGGCAGCGGGACCAGGCCGAGCGGACCGAGCCACGGGAACAGCGGCGTGATGGGGATGTACGGCAGGCCGAGCACCCGGGCGAGCGACGGCAGGTTGGCCACCAAGGGGTAGATCTCCTCGGCGCCGACGACCGAGAGCGGGATGATCGGCACCTGGGTGCGCAGCGCGGCCGACACGAAGCCGCCGCGACCGAAGCGCTGCAACTTGTAGCGCTCGGAGTACGGCTTGCCGATGCCCTTGAAGCCCTCGGGCCACACCCCGACCAGCTCGCCACCGCGCAGCATCCGCTCGGCGTCCTCGCTGCAGGCCAAGGTGGTGCCGCCCTTGCGGGCCATGGTGCTGACGACCGGCATCTTGAAGACCAGGTCGGCCCCGAGCGGGCGCAGGAACCGGCCGGTGTGGTCGTGGATCGAGACCATGGTCATCAGCCCGTCGACCGGGACGGTTCCCGAGTGGTTGGACACGACCAGGGCGCCGCCCTCGGCGGGGATGTTCTCGATGCCACGGACCTCGATCCGGAACCACTTCTGCGCGATCGGGCGCAGTGCGGTCATGAAGAACTTCTCGGTGATCTCCTGGTCGAAGCCGTACTCGTCGACGACGTAGTCACCGGTCACCCGCCGGCGCAGGAACGCCAGGAACCGCGCCAACTGCGGCTCCCACTGGTCGCCGAACAGCTCGCGCGCGGACTGTTGGAACGCGGCCAACCACTCGCCCGCGGGGATCCCGCCCTGAGGCAGCCGCTCCTCGACGTACGTCGCAGCGCCGGCCCCCTCGGAAACCTGGTCCGGTCCGACAGCCGGCTCCTCCGCTACGGCGCCGACGGGCTCGCCCGCCTCGATCTCTGGCGCCGGCTCGGGCTCGCGCTCGGGCTGCGGCACCCGTCGAGGGGTCGCCTTGCGCGGACCGGAAGCCAGGCTCCGCGAGGCTGACGACGGCTTGCCGGTGTGCTGGCCGCGGCCGGGCCGGCCGCGGGTCCCGATCGGGATGATCTCGGCGTCACCCACGGCGCTCACCGCCGCCCACCGAGCTGAGGGCGACCGACTCCTCGACCGAGGGCAGCCGGTCGAGCGCAACCGTCAGTGCGCGCTCGATGCGGCCACCGGTCGGGGTCAGGCCAGCCGCGAAGTCGGCGAAGGCGGCCTCGGAGCTGAACGCCGGCTCGAAGCCCAGCTGGTCGCGCATCCGGGTGGTGTCCACGCCGCGACCGTAGGTGAGGAAGCTGAGCTGTTCTGGAGAGAAGTCGGCGAGTCGCGCCTGACGCAGCACGTTGCCGAGCCCACCGACGGCGAAGCCGGGCATCGGAACCGTCGGCCGCTTCAGCCGGCGTAGCGCCTGGGAGAGCATCACCACGCCGTCGCCCGCGACGTTGAACGTGCCGGGCAGGTCATTGCGGACCGCGTGGATGAGCACATCCATGAGGTCCTGCTCGTGGAGGAACTGCAGCCGCGCGTCGAAGCCGAGCACGGTCGGGATCACCGGCAACCGGAAGTACGACGTCATGGGGCTGACCACGTGCGGGCCGATCACGTTGGCGCAGCGCAGGGTGGTCACCCGCACGTCGGGGCGGCGACGGGCGAAGCCGCGGACGTACCCCTCGATCTCGGCGACGTCCTTGGCATAGCCCGAGCGCGGCTGCCGCCGCGGCTCCATGTCCTCGGTGAACATCGCCGGGTCGCGGTTGCTGGCGCCGTACATCGTGGTTGTCGACTTCACGATCAGGTGTTGCACGCTCGGCGCCTTCTGGCAGGCAGCGAGGAGCTGCATGGTGCCGATGACGTTGAGCTCCTTCATCGTGCCGCGCCCGCCGGCGCTGCCCGGCGTCGAGATGACGCTCATGTGCACGACGGTGTCGACGTTCTCCTTGGCGATTACCTTGGCGATCACCGGGTTGCGGATGTCGGCGCGCACGAAGGAGACGTCGCCGACATCGCCCCGCGGCGGGACGACGTCGACACCGATCACCCTCGCGACGGTCGGATCAGTGGCGAGAGCACGCGCGGATCGGCGTCCGAGGTCTCGCGAGACCCCGGTCACCAGGACGACCCTCCCGTGGGAGGCACCCTTTGCGGCACTCGCCATCTCGGCCCCTGACCGTGGGAGAAGCGGGTGGCGTGACGGCTACTTGCCGAGCTTGCGACGCTGCACGCGCGTCTTCTTCAGCAGCTTGCGGTGCTTCTTCTTCGCCATGCGCTTGCGCCGCTTCTTGATGACCGAACCCACGAACTGACCTTTCGACGGATGTCTGGCGCGTCCGTCGAGCCGCACCAGCGCCCTGGCGAGGAGCGCGCAGGACCGGGCAAGCCTATCCGCCGTACGACAAGGTCACGAATGCGCGGAGCCGCCCACCCGGGTCAGGTGCACGTGCGGTGGGCAACGCGACGCCGAGTCGGCGCTACTGATGGTCAGTAGCGCCGACTCGGCGACTGGTCAACCCGCGCTGTAGAACGACTTGCGGAGGTACTCGTTGACGTCCTCCTCGACCACCCGGAACGAGCGGCCGACACGCACGGCAGGCAGGTCACCGTTGTGGACCAGGCGATACACCGTCATCTTCGAGACGCGCATCATCGCCGCGACCTCAGCCACGGTGAGGAACTTCGCGTCCGACATGTCCCCAGAACCAGCCATCGTGCACCGTTCTTTCTCGTGCAGCACGTCATCGGCTTCCCCACCGATACTCCCCGTGCTGCTCCCCTAGGGAGAATAGGGGTTCCTGTGACACATGGGGAAGCGGTTCTGAAAAGTGCTTCGAGTTATCTGGCGTGTCGACTTGCCTTCATGCCGCGCGATAGTCACGACCGTACCGCCGGTCCGAACGGCGTTCGGGGCTGTCGTTCGGTCGTGACTATGCCGCGAGTGGCGCATGAGGTAGATGAGGCAGGTGGGCAGGTACGACATCAGTACCCGCTCGGGTCGAGGCCGTGTAGCGGGAAGACCGCGGTCCGGGTGGCCTGCACCTCTCGATCCAGCCAGGTGCCGGGGTCGTAGCCCTCGCGCCAGTCGCGGTAGGCCGGAGTCCGCCCGTCGGTCATCAGCCGGGGCGCCTCGGCGCGCACGCGCTCGCGGACGTACTCCCGCCACCCCTCCGGGGTGGGCGTCTCGGGGTCCACCGGCGTCCCGGCGACGGCGCCCAGAAGGTGGGTCCAGGCGCGGGGCACGACCTCGACGAGCGCGTAGCCGCCCCCGCCGGTGGCGACCCAGCGGCCTCCGGCGACCTCGTGGGCCAGCTCGTGCAGGGCGAGGTACGCCGCGCGCTGGCCGTCGACGCTCAGCATCAGGTGGGCCAGCGGATCGTCCGCGTGCGAGTCGCAGCCGTGCTGGGTGACCAGGACGTCCGGGTCGAAGGCGCGGACCAGTTCGGGGACCACCGCATGGAAGGCGCGCAGCCAGCCGGCGTCCGACGTACCAGGCGGCAGGGCGACGTTGACCGCGCTGCCCTCGGCGCCCTCCCCGCCGACGTCGCCGCTGAAGCCGGTGCCGGGGAACAGGAACTGGCCGGTCTCGTGCAGCGAGATCGTGAGCACCCGGGGGTCGTCCCAGAACAGCGCCTCCACGCCGTCGCCGTGGTGTACGTCGACGTCGACGTAGGCGACCCGCTCGGCGCCCTGGTCGAGGAGCCACCGGATGCCCACGGCGAGGTCGTTGTAGACGCAGAACCCGCTGGCCCGGTCGCGCATCGCGTGGTGCAGCCCGCCGGTCACGTTGGCCGCGTGCAGCGCCTCACCGGTCCAGCCCAGCCGGAACGCCTCCAGGCTCGCGCCGACCACGTGCGCCGCCGCCTCGTGCATGCCGAGGAAGACCGGGTTGTCGTCGCTGCCGAGCCCGACCTGCAGCTCCGCCGCGCCGGTGTGGCCGGCCCGCTGGACGGCTTCGATGAGGGCAGCGTCGTGGACGGTCGCGATCTGGTCGGTGGTCGCCACCGGGGCGGGGACCACGCGCAGCCGGCCACCGGTGGTCACGCCCAACTCGTGGGCCAGTTGCATGGTCAGGTCGACCCGCACCGGGGCCATCGGATGGTGTGGGCCGAAGTCGTAGTCGGTGAGCGTCGGGTCGAAGACGACCGCGCTGGGGCCGGTGCAGTCGGTGGCCCCCTCCATGCGGTCGACGGTATCGTGCAGCTGTGCTGACCAGCTCTCGCCTCCTGTGGTGGCCCGCCTGACGGCGGCCGCCACTCCTCAGCACACCTTCCATCGGCCGCCCACGGGCGGCCGAACCGCTGTGTCCGCATAGCGCCCGTGGGCTCTCATCCCAGGAGCTCCCACCATGACCCGCACACTCTCCCTGCTCACGCCGTCCGGGCGGCTGACCCTCGGCAGCTACCTCGGCGCTCTGCTGCCGATGTCGCAGCGCCAGGAGGACGCGTTCTACGGCGTGTCCGACCTGCATGCGATGACCACCGAGCACGACCCCCGCCTTCTCCGCGCGTACGCCGACGAGACGGCCACGCTGTTCCTGGCGGTCGGCCTCGACCGGGCGACCCTGTTCCGGCAGAGCCACGTCCCGGCGCACGCGCAGTTGGCGTACCTGCTCGAATGCGTCGCCACCACCGGCGAGCTCAACCGGATGATCCAGTTCAAGGAGAAGGGGCGTGGGGTCGACTCGACCCGGGTCTCGCTGTTCACCTATCCCGCCCTGATGGCCGCCGACATCCTGCTCTACCGGCCCACCCAGGTGCCGGTCGGAGCCGACCAGCGCCAGCACGTCGAGCTGACCCGCGACCTGGCGCTGCGGTTCAACCGGCGCTACGGCGAGGTCTTCACCGTCCCCGAGGTGGTCACGGCCTCGGACGGTTCGGCGCGGGTCATGGATCTGCTGCACCCGACCCGCAAGATGTCCAAGTCCGCCGATGCGGCCGGCTCGATCTACCTGCTCGACCCGCCGGACGTCGTACGCCGCAAGGTCGCGCGGGCGGTCACCGACTCCGACACCGGGCCGGACGCCGTACGCCGCTCTCCGGACAAGCCCGGCGTCACGAACCTGCTGGAGATCCTCGCTGCCTGCGGCGGCGAGGCGGAGGGGATCACGACGTACGGCGCGCTCAAGCAGGCGGTGACCGACGCGGTCGTGGCCACGCTCGAGCCGATCCAGGAGCGGTACGCCGATCTCTCCTCGGATCTGGTGCACGTGACGCAGGTCTTCGCCGACGGTGCGGGGGGCTGTCGCCAGGTCACGGCGCCGGTGTTGGCCGCTGCGATGACGGCCATCGGCCTCTAGATCTTGAACATGGCTCCAGGTCGAGCACGCCGCGGCCGCTCGTGACGGCGGTGCCCCTGCTGGACCGGATGGCCCGGATGTCCCGGCTTCCCGTGGTGCGCGGCCCGGTCGACGACCTCGTGCAGGTGCTGGGCCAGGTCCGCTCAGCCTAGAGACGAGTCGTACGGCGAAGGCTCAGCTGCCCTCGGCGAGCTGGCGCGAACGGTCGCGGGCCGACTCCATGGCGGCGAGGAAGGCGGCCCGGACCTTGTGGATCTCCAGCTCGCGCAACGCCGACGCGGTGGTGCCGCCCGGTGAGGTGACCTGCTCGCGCAGCACCGTCGGGTGGGTGCCGGTCTCGCGGAGCATCTTGGCCGAGCCGACCAGGGTCTGGATCACCAGTTCGGAGGCCGTGGTGCGGGGCAGGCCGAGGTGGACGCCGGCCTCGATCATCGACTCGACGACGAAGAAGATGTAGGCCGGTCCGGAGCCGGAGATCGCCGTCACGGCGTCCTGTTGGCGCTCCGGGATCCGGATCACCTTGCCGACCGAGGCCATCAGGTCCTCGGCCTCGGCCAGGTGCTCCTCCGAGCAGTGCGACCCCGGCGAGACGGCCGCCATCCCCTCATCGACCAAAGCCGGAGTGTTGGGCATCACCCGGACCACGGCGACGCCGGCCGGCACCCGCGACTCGATGAAGGCCGTGGTGATGCCTGCCGCCAGCGAGACGACCAGTTGTCCCGGCCGCAGGGCGGGGCCGATCTCGTCGAGCAGGTCGCCCATGTCCTGGGGCTTGACGACCACCGCGATGGTGTCCGCCTTCTCGGCGGCCTCGACGTTGCCAACCACGGCGACGCCGTACCGCTCCTCGAGCTCGGCGGCGCGCTCGGCGCGCTTCTCACCCACGAGCAACTGGTCGACCCGGCGGCCGGCGCGGACCAACCCCGACAGCAGGGTCTCGCCCATGACTCCGGCGCCGAGGATGGCGGTCTGCTTCACGTCGGCGCTCACTTCTTCGAGATGAGGGATCGCAGGAAGAATGTCAGGTTCTGGGGGCGCTCGGCGAGGCGACGCATGAGGTAGCCGTACCACTCCTCGCCGTACGGGATGTAGACCCGCACCCGCTCCCCCGCCTTCACCAACCGGCGCTGCTCCTCGGGACGGATGCCGTAGAGCATCTGGAACTCGAAGGAGCCGGCGTCCCGGTTGTAGCGCGAGGCCAGCGACGAGGCGATCTCGATCAGCCGCGGGTCGTGGGTCGCGATCATCGGGTACCCCTGCCCGGCGAGCAGCACCTTGAGGCAGCGCACGTACGAACGGTCCACCTCGAGGTCGTCCTGGAAGGCCACCTCCTCGGGCTCGTCGTAGGCGCCCTTGCAGAGCCGGACCCGCGAACCCTCGTAGGCGAGCGCGCGGCAGTCGGCCTCGGTGCGGTGGAGGTAGGCCTGCAGCACGGCACCGGTCTCCGGGAAGTCCTTGCGCAGCTCGCGCAGGATCGCCAGCGTCGAGTCGGTGGTGGTGTGGTCCTCCATGTCGAGGGTCACCGTCGTGCCGGCGTTGCGGGCGGCCCGGCAGATGGTGCGGGCGTTCTCGAGGGCGATCTTGTGCCCGCCCCCGTAGCCGACCTCGTCGGGCAGCGCCTGACCGATCGCCGACAGCTTCACCGAGACCTCGGCCATCCGCGTCAGCCCGCGCGCCGAGAGTTGCGCGAGTACGTCGAGGTACGCCGCGACCGTGGCGTCGGCCTGGTCGGTGTCGAGCGTGTCCTCGCCGAGGAAGTCCAGGGTCACCCGGATGCCGTCCTCGATCTGTCGCGCGGAGGCGGCCACGACGTCCTCGGTGCTCTCACCCGGCACGTGGCTGCGCACGATCCCCGCGGAGACGGGCATCGTGCTGACCAGCTTCTTGACCACCTCGCTGCGACTGAGCATCAGCAGCGGTCGGCTCAACAGCGCCATGCCGACAGGCTACGACGCGGATTCCGGTTGCGCCCGATCGGCGATCCGCGGACACTCGGCAGCCGGCCCGGGTGGGCCGGAGGTGGTCGGTTACCTGGGGCCGCGGTTGCCGGCGCGGACTCCCCGCGCAAGGCGCCCGGTGTGCGTCCGGTCGCCAGACCCACGCCCGCCCGGGTCGCCCGACGGATTTAATGCGTGGCGGCCCAGCTGTGTAGACCCCTACACTCCTGAGTCGACAACAAAACAGCGGGCGGCCCGGACGGGCCGAAGGCAGTCGGTTATCACCGTTAATGAATGTGTTGCGGGTTCGAGTCCCGTCGCACCTACCCAGGGGTGCGTAGCTCAATCGGTAGAGCAGTTCCTTCCGGCAGTCACCACCATGTCCGTCCACCTCCGTCCGTGACGACGACGGGGTGGCGGGCCGGAGCCGATCGGTTACCTCCCACTGCAAATGGACGCCCCGGGAGAGGGGCGGCCCGGCACGAGCCGGGTTCCGTCCGGTCGGCAGCACACGCCCGCCACCGCCCGTCGTACGAGTCACCGCGCAAGCACCCCGACACCACGTACCAGCCACGAGAAAGGTGGTGGAAGACCCATGGACATCCTCAAGACCTTCAGCACGCGCCGGACCGCGCAGCGCGACCGGGCCGACCGCCGCCAGGTGCGCAACTCCGCCGGCGGCTACACCTTCGTCCTCGACGACGCCGCCCGACTGCGCCGCTTCCTGGTGCTCGGCGTCGACGGCGGCACCTACTACGCCGCGCCACGCGCGCTGGCCGCCGAGAGCGCCGAGGTCGTCGCGCGACTCGCAGAGTCCGACCCGCAGACCCTGGTCGACACCATCGTGGACGTGTCCACGCGCGGGATCGCGCCGAAGCAGAACCCGGCGCTGTTCGCCCTCGCGTACGCCGCCTCGATTCCGGCGTCGTCCGCACTGGCTCTCGAGGCCCTGCCGAAGGTGGCCCGCACGGGCACCCACCTCTTCCTGTTCGCGGAGTACGTCGAGCAGTTCCGCGGGTGGGGTCGCGGGCTGCGTCGCGCGGTGGCGTCCTGGTACACCGACCAGGACGCGGACTCGGTCGGCTACCAGGCGGTCAAGTACCGACAGCGTGAGGGCTGGTCGCACCGCGACCTGCTGCGTCTGGCGCACCCGCGCACCGACGTCGCTGCACTGAAGGACACCTTCGACTGGATCGTGCGGGGCTCGCTCGGCGAGCACACCCCGCGGCTGGTCGAGGGGTTCGTCAAGGCGCAGGCCGCGACCGGCGCCGAGCAGTGGGTGGCTCTCGTGCGGGACTACCGGCTCTCGTGGGAGATGCTGCCCGACGTTGCCCTCGGCGAGGCTGCGGCGTGGGACGCGCTGCTCGACGTCGGCGTGCCGCAGACGGCGCTGATGCGTCAGCTGCCGCGGTTGACCCGACTGGGGCTGCTGCCCGACCTGGGTGGCCGCACCGACGAGGTGGTCGCCCAGCTGACCGACACCGACCGGCTCCGCACGGGCCGCGTGCACCCGGTGAGCGTGCTGGTCGCCCAGCGCACCTACGCCTCGGGACGTTCGGCCCGCGGGTCGGGTGAGTGGGCGCCGTCGCGCAAGGTGGTCGACGCGCTGGACGCGGCCTTCTACCGCGCGTTCGGTGCGGTGCAGCCGTCCGGCAAGCGCACGCTGCTGGCGGTGGACGTGTCCGGCTCGATGGCGGCCCCGATCTCGGGGCTGCCGATCTCGGCCCGCGAGGCCTCGGCCGCGCTGGCCTTGGTGCAGTTGGCCACCGAGCCGTCCGCGACCGCGGTCGGCTTCTCCACCAAGGGCGGCGGCGGCTGGCACGACTCGGCACTCAAGCCGCTGGCGATCTCGCCTCGGCAGCGACTCGACGACGCCCTGCGCGTCATCGACGAACTGCCGATGTCCGGGACCGACTGCGCGCTGCCGATGCTGCACGCGACCCAGAAGCGGCTCGAGGTCGACCTGTTCGTCGTCTACACCGACAACGAGACCTGGGCGGGGAACATCCACCCGCACCAGGCGCTCGCGGAGTACCGACGCACGAGCGGCATCGACGCGCGGCTCGTGGTGGTCGGCATGACCGCCACGCAGTTCACCATCGCGGACCCGTCCGACCCCGGCATGCTCGACGTGGTCGGGTTCGACGCGGCAGTGCCGTCGTTGATCACGGAGTTCGCGGGTGGCCTCTAGCCGGACACGCCGTGGCCCGGGCGTCTCCG
>DOWL01000043.1:33979-34990 GCA_003519585.1 Nocardioides sp.
CCGCGCGAGCCCGCGAGCTGCACCGACTGGCCGCCGAGGCAGATGCCTTGGCGGCCAGTCGTCGTTCGGAGCGCGACCGGCTCATCCTGCAGTTGCGGGCCGAGGACCCGCAGCGGTGGAGCTACACCGCCCTCGCGGAAGCCCTCGGCTGCAGCCGGGAGCTGGTCGCGTTGGTGCTGCGCCGCAACAGCTGAAGGGGGTTCAGCGTCAGGGCGTACGTCGGCGCAGCGTCGCCGCGCCCAGGGCGAGCGAGCCCACCGCGAACGCCGTGATGACCAGCAGGTCGCGCACCACCTAGCTGGTGGACGTGCTCTGCGTCAGGTGGGTCATCGCGTCGACGGCGTACGACAGCGGTAGCACGTCGCTGATCGCGTGCAGCACTGGTGGCAACGAGTCTCGGGCGATGAACAGACCGCAGAGGAGCAGCTGCGGGAGTACCACCGCCGGCAGGAACTGCACCGCCTGGAACTCCGTTCGGGCGAACGCACTGACGAACAGACCCAGGGCCGAGCCGAGCACGGCATCCACCACGGCCACCACCCCCAGCAGCCAGACCGACCCGACGATGTCGAGGCCGAGCAGGCCCACCGACACGGACACTGCGAGCACTGCCTGCACGGCGGCCACGAGTCCGAAGGCCACGGCGTACCCGAGCAGGAAGTCCAGCCTGCCCATCGGCATCGCGAGCAGCCGTTCGAGGGTGCCGCTGGACCGCTCGCGCAGCGTCGTCACGCTGGTGACCAGGAACATCACCGTGAAGGGGAAGAGCGCGAGCAACGCCGGGCCGAACTGGTCGAAGGGATCCGTGGGCGAGTCGATGAACATCCACCACAGCAGGATCATCAGCGCGCACGGCACGACGAGCATGAGCGCGATCGTGCGCGGGTCGCGACGGAGCTGGATGAGCACGCGCACAGCGACCGCGAGGGTGATTCGCGGGCTCATGCCGCCTCCACGAGCTGGAGGAACGCCGACTCGACGTCTCTCACACCGGCCCGCGCCTTGATCGCC
>DOWL01000043.1:35280-35450 GCA_003519585.1 Nocardioides sp.
AGCAGCGCCACCGCCAGGCTGGCCCGGGATCGCTGACCGCCGCTGAGCCGCCCGACCACGGCGCCCGCGTGCGAGCCGAGGTCGACCGCATCGATCGCCGTCGCCACCTCGCCCTCCGCGCAGCCCAGCACACGTGCGAAGAAGCGGAGGTTCTCGGCGACGGTGAGGTC
>DOWL01000065.1:0-205 GCA_003519585.1 Nocardioides sp.
TCGCGCCGCGTGACCCCCCGCGAGCACCGCCCCGCTGCGCGACGAGGCCGAACTGCTCGCCCTCCGGATCGTCGAGGAGGGCGGCGACGCGACCGCGGTCCGCTACCTCGGCCAGGTGCACGGCTATTGGCGGCACGCGGCCTTCTCGGCCTCGGAGCAGCTGATCCGACACACCTGTGCCTTCCTGCGCAGCCACTGAGCGGCC
>DOWL01000065.1:295-10695 GCA_003519585.1 Nocardioides sp.
GGCGGCCACTGAGAGGATGGCCCGCATGCGCGTGCACCTCGGCTCCGACCATGCCGGACTCGACCTCAAGGCCCACCTCGCCGGCTGGCTCACCGAGCACGGCTACGAGCCGGTCGACCACGGTCCGTTCCAGTACGACGCCCTCGACGACTACCCCGTCTTCTGCCTCCGTGCGGCCGAGGGTGTCGCGCGCGACCGCGAGCAGGGCCTCGACAGCCTCGGCGTGGTCATCGGCGGCTCCGGTAACGGTGAGCAGATCGCGGCCAACAAGGTGCCCGGGATCCGGTGCGCGCTCGCCTGGTCGGAGGAGACCGCGAGCCTGGCCCGAGAGCACAACGACGCGCAGGTGGTCTCGGTGGGCGGCCGGCTGCACCCGATCGAGGACATGACCCGCTTCGTCGAGGTCTTCCTCGGCACGCCGTTCAGCCACGACGAGCGGCACGTGCGTCGGCTCGGGCAGATGGCCGACTACGAGCGCACCCACGAGCTACCACCACTCCCGGAGTCCGCCGTGGGGCGGGGCGCGGGGCCGGATGCCTGAGGGACACACCCTCCACCGCCTCGCCAGCGCGCTCGACGGCGCGTTCGCCGGCCGCGCACTGCGGGTGAGCAGTCCGCAGGGTCGGTTCGCCGAGTCGGCCGCACTCCTCGACGGTCGGGTGCTGGAGGGCGCCGAGTCGTGGGGCAAGCACCTGTGGCTCCGCTTCGAGCCTGAGGACCTGGTCCACGTGCACCTCGGCCTCTACGGCCGCTTCGACGTCACCCGCGACGCGGCGTCGGTGCCTGCGCCGGTGGGCCAGGTGCGGCTGCGGCTCGTGGGCTCCGGCTCCGGAGGCGACCGCGCGTCGTACGCCGACCTGCGCGGCGCGACCGCCTGTGAGCTCCAGACACCCGAGCAGCGGACCGCGCTCGTTGCGCGGCTCGGCCCCGACCCGCTGCGCGAGGATGCCGATCCCGACCTGGCGTGGCACCGGATCTCGCGGAGCCGCGCCCCGATCGCCGGGCTGCTGATGGACCAGTCGGTCGTGGCCGGGATCGGGAACGTCTACCGCGCCGAACTGCTCTACCGCCACCGTGTCGACCCGCTCCGAGCGGGTACCACCCTGCGCCGTGGCCGCTGGACCGCGATGTGGGAGGACCTGGTGGAGTTGATGCACGACGGAGTGCGCGACGGAGTGATCCGCACGGTGCGGCCCGAACACCTGACCGACGCCGAGCGCCTCGACGGCGCCCGGGTCTCCTACGTCTACCGCCGTACCGGCGAGCCCTGCCGGGTCTGCGGCAGCCGGGTCCGGGCCCGTGACCTGCAAGGACGCAACCTCTACTGGTGCGTACGCTGCCAGCCCCGGTTCCGCTCCAGGGCCCTACAGTGAGCGCGAACACCCGCGCGGGAGCACCTGGAGAGGCCGAATGACGACCGACGTCCAGCTCTCGCGCGCGCGTTCGGGCGACGTCCGCCCGGCGCGGCACACCGTGCGCAGGTTCGCGCGGCGGGGCGCGTACGCCGACACCAAGGTGATGGTCGCCCTGATCCTGCTCAGCCTCGCGATCACGGTCGCGGTGGTGATCGCGCCGACCCAGATGCCGTTCACGAGCCTGATGGTGCCGCTGCTGCTCGGCAGCCTCCTGCTCAACCCCAAGCACCTGCCCTGGTTCGTGCTCGTCCTCTTCGTGCTGCTGGTGATCTGCGTGGTTGCGCAGGAAGCGCGGTCCGGGCGCACCTACGCCGCCGTGGGCATCCAGGTGCTGATGCTGCTGATCGTGCTGGCCGCCTCGCTGCGGCGATCGCGGCTGGGGGTGGCGGGCGCGATGGGTGAGTCGATGTTCGTCGATCTGCGCGACCGGATCCTCCAACAGGGCGGGATTCCGGAGCTCCCGCCCGGCTGGCACGCGGAGTCCGCGCTCCGATCCGCCGGCGGTACGCCGTTCGCGGGCGACTTCGTCGTCGCCAGCCGCAACGCGGCCCGGCTCGAGCTCGCCGTGGTCGACGTGTCCGGCAAGGGCGAGGAGGCCGGGACCCGCGCGCTGCTGCTCTCGGGTGCCTTCGGGGGGCTGCTCGGCGCGCTGCCGCCGGACCGGTTCCTGACCGCTGCCAACGACTACCTGCTGGCCCAGGAGTGGGACGAGGGGTTCGCCACCGCGGTCCACCTCTCCCTCGATCTGCACGACGGCGCCTTCGAGGTCCGCACGGCCGGCCACCCCCCGGCCGCGTTCCGGCACGCCGGCACCGGCCGCTGGACGGTGCTGCCCAGCGAGGGGCCGATCCTGGGCCTGATGCCGGAGGCGGTCTTCACGCCGGCCACGGGCGTGGTGGGCCACCACGACGCGCTCCTGCTCTACACCGACGGCATGGTCGAGGAGCCGCGCCGTGACATCGACCTCGGCATCGACCGGATGCTCGGTGAGGCCGAGCACCTGCTGCGGGGCAGCTTCGAGGGGGCCGCACGGAGGCTCGTCGACGCGCTCGGATCCCGTGACGACGACCGCGCCATGGTCGTCGTTTCGCGGAGCTGAGGCTCCGACCGGTAGATTTCCGGGGTCTACGGGGGCGATCCCCCCGGACGCGCGGATGTAGCTCAATGGTAGAGCCCCAGTCTTCCAAACTGGCTACGCGGGTTCGATTCCCGTCATCCGCTCCAAGCGGGGTCCAGGGCTGTCCGAACGGCGGCCCGGGGCCCGGTTTGGCGGGGCGTAGCGTAGTGGCTAGCGCGCCTGCTTTGGGAGCAGGAGACCGCAGGTTCGAGTCCTGTCGCCCCGACGAGACACCAGCCATGAGTCACCGGCCACACCGGCCACGTACAGGACGTGCAGGACCACCCAGGAGGAGAAGCTGTGAAGAGCGCCGTCGAGACCTTGAGCCCGACCCGGGCCAAGCTCACCGTCGAGGTGCCCTTCGAGGAGCTCAAGCCGAGCCTCGACGCGGCGTACAAGCAGATCGCCAAGCAGATCAACGTGCCCGGCTTCCGCCGTGGCAAGGTCCCGCCGGCGGTCATCGACCGGCAGGTCGGTCGCGAGGCGGTCCTCGACCAGGCGATCAACGACGTGCTTCCCCAGAAGTACATGGAGGCGCTGCAGAGCAACTCCCTCGAGCCGCTCGCCCAGCCCGAGATCGAGGTCACCAAGCACGGTGAGGAGGGGCTGGAGTTCACCGCCGAGGTCGACGTCAAGCCCGAGATCACCCTCCCGTCCTACGACGACCTCGAGGCGACCGTCGACGACGTCGCGGTCAGCGACGCCGACGTCGAGGAGCAGGTCCAGGCGCTGCGCGAGCGGTTCGCCACCCTCTCCGACGTCGAGCGGGCGGCCGAGGACGGTGACTTCGTGGTCATCGACCTCACCGCGACCCGCGACGGCGAGGTCATCGACGGTGCCGAGCTGACCGGCATGAGCTACCAGGTCGGCCGGGGCGGCATGATCGACGGCCTCGACGAGGCCCTGATCGGCATGGGTATCGACGACGACAAGACGTTCCAGACCGAGCTCGTCGGCGGCGACCTGGTCGGCCAGGAGGTCGACGTCCAGGTCAAGGTCACCCAGGTCCAGGAGCAGGAGCTGCCCGACCTGGACGACGAGTTCGCGCAGGAGGCCTCCGAGTTCGACACCGTGGCCGAGCTCGAGGACGACATCCGCGAGCGGCTCAGCCGCGGCAAGCGGCTCGAGCAGGCGGCCGCCGCCCGCGACGCCGTCCTCGAGGTGCTGCTCGACCGGATCGAGGTGCCGCTGCCCGAGACCATCGTCACCGACGAGCTCAACTCCCGTCGCGACTCGATCGAGCAGCAGCTCGTCTACGCCGGCATGACGATGGAGGCCTACCTCGAGGAGCAGGAGCAGACCCAGGAGGAGTTCGAGGCCGACCTCGAGCGCCGGGTCCGCGACGCGGTCGCCGCCCAGTTCGTGCTCGACGCGATCGCCAAGAAGGAAGAGTTCGGCGTCGACCAGAGCGAACTCTCCCAGCACCTGGTCCGCCGGGCCCAGCAGTCCGGCCAGGACCCGCAGGAGTTCGCGAACCACATGTTCGAGCACAACCACATCCCCGAGCTGATCCAGGAGATCCTGCGCGGCAAGGCGCTGGCCCAGATCGTGGAGGCGGCCACCGTCACCGACGAGTCGGGCAACCACGTGGAGCTGAAGAACCTCCAGCCCGACGGCACCATCGGCGAGCCGGAGCCCGAGGAGCCGGAGGCCGAGGCCGCTCCGGAGACCGAGGCTGCCCCGGAGGCCGAGCCCGAGGAGCCCGCCGCCAAGTAGGGTCGGCGACCATGGCCGCCGAGACCGCTGCGGACCGCGAACTGCGGGCAGAGGCGACCATCGACGCCTCCCCGGCGGCGGTGTGGGCCGTGTTGGCCGACGTACGACGCATGCCCGAGCTCTCGCCCGAACTGGTCCGGATGGTGCCGCTCAAGCCCGGCGGTCTGCGGCCCGGACAGTGGTACCTCGGGCTCAACCGGCGCAAGGCGGTGCTGTGGCCGACCCGGAGCGTGGTCTCCGAGGTCGAGCCCGACCGCGCGGTGGCCTGGGACACCCGCTCCAGCGGCGCTCGCTGGATCTGGGAGCTCACCCCGGACGGGTCCGGGACCCGCGTCGTACACCGCCGACCGGTGCCGCGACAGCTCACTGGGCTCAGCCTGGTCTTCGCCAAAGTCTTCCTCGGCGGCGTCGGCGGACACGCCGACGAGCTCGAGGAGGGCATGGCCGTCTCGGTCGCCCGGCTCAAGCGGGCCGTCGAAGGCTCCTGAGGGTGTGGAGCCGGGTTTCATCTGCCCACAGCGAACATCGCGGGACATGCCGTGGAACTGTCCCTCTCCCCGGCTAAGGTCGGGCTCGTGACTCCTCAGACTTCCGGCCCGCTCGAGGGCCCCTCGGCCGGCGGCGGGGCCGGCATCGCCGTTCTCGACGACCACATCTACCAGCGGCTGCTGCGTGAGCGGATCGTCTTCCTCGGCTCCGAGGTGCGCGACCAGAACGCCAACGCGATCTGCGCCCAGCTGCTGCTGCTCTCGGCCGAGGACCCCGAGGCCGACATCTTCTTGCACATCAACTCACCGGGTGGCTCGGTCGACGCCGGCATGGCGATCTACGACACCATGAACTACATCCCCAACGACGTGGCCACCGTCGGCATGGGGCTCGCCGCGTCGATGGGGCAGTTCCTGCTCTGCGCCGGCACCAAGGGCAAGCGCTACGCGCTGCCCCACTCGCGGATCATGATGCACCAGCCCTCCTCGGGCATGGGCGGCTCCGCGTCCGACATCAAGATCCAGGCCCAGCAGTCCCTGCACATCAAGAAGGTCCTGCTGGAGCTGATCGCCCAGCACACGGGGCAGCCGGTCGAGCAGATCGAGCAGGACGCCGACCGCGACCGCTGGTTCACCGCCGACCAGGCCAAGGAGTACGGCCTGGTCGACCAGGTGATCACCAGCGCCCGCGAAGCTGCCGACGACGGCCGCCCCGCGCGGCAGAAGGACTGACCCCATATGAACGAGCGCACCGCTGACCTGATCAGCCCCTCGATGAACTACTACATCCCGCAGTGGGAGGAGCGGACCTCCTACGGCTTCCGCCGGATCGACCCCTACGCGAAGCTGTTCGAGGACCGCATCATCTACCTCGGCACGCCGATCTCCGACGACGTGGCCAACGCCGTGATCGCCCAGCTGATGTGCCTGGAGTCGATGAACCCCGACCAGGACATCCAGATCTACATCAACAGCCCCGGCGGTTCGTTCACAGCGCTGACGGCGATCTACGACACCATGAACTTCATCAAGTCCGACGTGCAGACCGTGTGCATCGGACAGGCGGCCTCCGCAGCGGCGATCCTGCTCGCGGCCGGCGCCCCGGGCAAGCGGCTGGCGCTGCCCAACAGCCGGATCCTGATCCACCAGCCCTACACCGAGGGCACCTTCGGCCAGACCTCCGACATCGAGATCCAGGCCAATGAGATCCTGCGGATGCGCGAGCTGCTCGAGAAGATGATCTCCGACCACAGCGGTCGGTCGATCGAGCAGGTCAGCACCGACATCGAGCGCGACAAGATCCTGACCGCCGACGAGGCGGTCGACTACGGCCTGATCGACGCCGTGATCGAGTCGCGCAAGGGGACCCCGGCGCTCTCTGCCGGTTGACACGCCACCCCGTGACTCGCCGCGAACGGGCGGGGGACGGGGTACCGTTCGGGACGCGCTGGGATGATCATCACAGTGAACGAGGAGGAACACCGTGGCACGCATCGGTGACGGTGGCGACCTGTTGAAGTGCTCTTTCTGTGGGAAGAGCCAGAAGCAGGTCAAGAAGCTGATCGCCGGCCCCGGCGTCTACATCTGCGACGAGTGCATCGACCTCTGCAACGAGATCATCGAGGAAGAGCTCAGCGAGGGCACCGAGGTCAGCCTCGACGAGCTGCCCAAGCCCCGCGAGATCTTCGAGTTCCTCAACTCCTACGTGATCGGCCAGGAGCAGGCCAAGAAGTCGCTCGCGGTGGCCGTCTACAACCACTACAAGCGGGTCCAGGCCGGGATCCAGCCGGCCGGCGGACGACACTCCAAGGAGGAGGTCGTCGAGGTCGCAAAGTCCAACATCCTGGTGATCGGCCCCACCGGCTGTGGCAAGACCTATCTCGCCCAGACCCTGGCCCGGATGCTCAACGTCCCGTTCGCGATCGCCGACGCCACGGCTCTCACCGAGGCCGGGTATGTCGGTGAGGACGTCGAGAACATCCTGCTCAAGCTGATCCAGGCCGCCGACTACGACGTCAAGAAGGCCGAGACGGGGATCATCTACATCGACGAGATCGACAAGGTGGCCCGCAAGGCGGAGAACCCCTCGATCACCCGTGATGTCTCCGGCGAGGGCGTCCAGCAGGCGCTGCTGAAGATCATCGAGGGCACCACCGCCTCGGTGCCGCCCCAGGGGGGTCGCAAACACCCCCACCAGGAGTTCATCCAGATCGACACCACCAACATCCTCTTCGTGGTGGGTGGTGCCTTCGCCGGGCTCGAGCACATCGTCGAGCAGCGGGTCGGCAAGAAGACGCTCGGCTTCACCGCCGAGGTCCGCGGCAAGGAGGAGCGCGAGGCCGACGACCTGCTCGCCCAGGTCCGGCCCGAGGATCTCACCAAGTTCGGCCTGATCCCCGAGTTCATCGGCCGCCTCCCGCTGATCGCCTCAGTGTCCAAACTGGACCAGGAGGCCCTCGTCCAGATCCTCACCGAGCCGCGCAACGCGCTGGTCAAGCAGTACCAGAAGCTCTTCGAGCTCGACGGCGTCGAGCTGGAGTTCACCGACGACGCCGTCGAGGCGATCGCCGACAAGGCCATGGAGCGCGGCACCGGCGCCCGCGGCCTGCGCGCCATCATCGAGGAGGTCCTCCTCCACGTGATGTACGACGTACCCTCCCGCGGCGACGTCGCCAAGGTCGTGGTGACCCGCGAGGTCGTCCTCGACGACGTCGCTCCCACGCTCGTCCCGCGCGAGTCCGAGGCCAAGAAGAAGAAGTCGGCCTAGGCCGTTTCGCCCGTGGATGGGTCCCCGGATATCCGGTGACCGCTGAGCTTCTATGGCGAGATCTCGGCCGATAAGCGGATGGGTCGGCTCAGAAGCTCGTCGAGTCAGCCGACGGCGCGGTCAGGATCGAACAGCACCGCGCGGATGTGCGCGGCCGTGCGCTCGGGGTGGCGGAGGTCGGCCCAGACGATCCGGATGCACTCCCAGCCCGTCAGTCGACAGATCTTTCGCTCGCGGTTTCGCTCGCGGATGACTACATCGGTGGGCGACTCGCCCTCTCTCAGCAGTTCCTGATACTTGATCTTGCCGTCGAACTCGAGGAAGACGCCGAGGTCCGGCCACGCGAAGTCAACGTAGGCGACGATCTCCCCGGACCGGTCGCGGATCGGGTATTGGGGTTCCGGGAGCGGCAAGCCCTGCTCGAAGATCATGTAGAGCGTCCGCCCCTCACCAACTGAGCCGCCGCATCGAGCGTCGGCCAACTGGAGAACCAGGCCCTGCTGGAGTGACCCTGGCCAGAACGCCATGTACTCCTGCCCTTCCATCAGCGCCTCTTTCGTCGTCAGCTTGCGGTGCAGGAGATCGTTGACGACGACCAATCCGTGCTCGACGTCCATGACGGTGGTGCAGTCGAGTGCGGTGCGGGTCGGACTGGTCACGGTGACGCCGTTCAGGTGTGTGAGGTCGCCCGGTCGCAGCTCGCCGAGATGCTGGACGACCCCAGCTTCGCGGCGTCCACCCCGCTGGTCGAGCCTGGTCAGGTGCACGGTATCGAGAGGCAGGTCCCAGAGAGGCGCGTCCCACTCGCCGAGTGCGCTGATATGCGAGAGCGCTACGCCCGCCTGCGCGCGCTTGACGGCTGCTCGGGCGACGAGCCCGTGCTGTCCGACCCGGTCGCATGCGTTCCACGCCGCCGCATCGACGTACGAGCCGTACCTGAGCCGGTGCAACGTGCCGTCGGCGACCAACTGCGCGATGGCGCGATCGTTGAGCCCTAAGCCTAAGAGTTCGCGGCGTAACGCGATGGGGGCCAGGCGGGGATCGTCGGGCTCGCGGTTGACCGTCATGCGCTCAGCCTGCATCGCCGGGCCGATTTCTGCTGGGCGTCATCCACAGGGGTTGCCGGAAGGCTGCCTTCTATGGCAAGTCATCCGCTTCTGAGGCTAGATCTCGGCCTAGAAGCTCAGCGGTCCCCGGATATCCGGGGACCCATCCCACGCAGTCTGAGGAAAACGGCACACGCGGGCTTAGTCCGCGGCGGGCGCGAGTTCGGCCTCGACCGTGAGCTCGGTGGCGGCCTCGTCGACGGAGAACTTCAGCTTGCCCGTGATCCGCCCGGTGTTGCGCAGGTCGTCGGCGGCGAGCTCGGCGGCGCGGACCAGCGCCTCCGGGCCGGAGATCCGTACCTTGGTGAGTTCGTGGCGCATCGAGACCTTGGCCTGGGACTTGGCCCCGCGGATGCCGATCAGGGCCGCCGCGACCGCGTCGATCGTGGCCGGGTCGGCGGCCGCGGCCGCGCCGAGGTCGGTCTGGGTGGGCCAGGGGGCGCGGTGGATCGAGCCGGTGCGCCACCAGGACCACACCTCTTCGGTGACGTAGGGCAGGAACGGCGCGAGCAGCCGGAGTTGCACCTCCAGCGCCAGGGCGAGGGTGGCCCGGGCCGATGCGGTCGCCGGGGGCACCGGGCCGTCGCCGTCGCCGTCGGGTTGGCCGCCGTACGCGCGTTCCTTGACCAGTTCGAGGTAGTCGTCGCAGAACTCCCAGAAGAACCGCTCGGTCACCTCCAGCGCGCTGGTGTAGTCGTAGGCCTCGAACGCCTCGGTGGCCTGGGTGACCACGACGGCCAGTCGCCCGAGCAGGGCGCAGTCGACCGGCTCGGAGACCTCGAAGGCGTTGAGCTCGCTGGCGCGAACCCCGCCCAGGACGAATCTCGAGGCGTTGAGCACCTTCATCGCCAGCCGCCGGCCGACCTTCATCTGGGTCTCGTCGAACGGCGAGTCCATCCCGGGGCGCACCAGGGCCGCCCGCCACCGCACCGCGTCGGCGCCGTACTTGTCGAGGATCTCGGTCGGGACCACGACGTTGCCCTTGGACTTGGACATCTTCTTGCGGTCGGGGTCGAGGATCCAGCCCGAGAGCATCGCGTGGGTCCACGGCGTCGCGTGGTTCTCGTAGTGGGCCCGGACCACGCGGGAGAACAGCCAGGTGCGGATGATCTCGTGGGCCTGGGTGCACAGGTCCATCGGGAAGACCCGCTCGAACAGGTCGTCGTCGACGGTCCAGCCACCGGCGATCTGAGGCGTGAGCGAGGAGGTCGCCCAGGTGTCCATCACGTCGGGGTCGCCGAGGAAGCCGTGCGGCTTGCCACGCTGGTCCTCGCTGTAGCCGCGAGGCGCGTCCGTCGACGGGTCGACCGGCAGCTCGGCCTCGGTGGGGAGCAGCGGGTGGGCGTAGTCGGGCTCGCCGTCCTGGTCGAGGGGATACCACACCGGGAACGGGATGCCGAAGAACCGCTGGCGCGAGATCAACCAGTCGCCGGTCAGCCCCGAGACCCAGTTGTCGAAGCGGACCTTCATGTGTGGCGGCAGCCAGGTGATCTCGGCGCCGTGCTCGAGCATCTCGGCACGGATGCCCTCGTCGCGACCGCCGTTGCGGATGTACCACTGCCGGGTGGCGACGATCTCGAGCGGCTTGTCGCCCCGCTCGTAGAAGTTCGCCATCCGGGTGGTGGGCTTCGGCTCTCCGTCGAGGTCACCGGTCTCACGCAGCATCGCGACCATCTCCTCGCGGGCGGAGAAGACGGTCTTGCCGGCCAGCCGCTCGTACGCCGCGGAGGCGCGCTCGCTGCCGAGCCAGTGCGGCGTGTCGCGGGTCAGCCGGCCGTCGCGACCGATGAC
>DOWL01000065.1:10800-11151 GCA_003519585.1 Nocardioides sp.
AGCCGGCCGTCGCGACCGATGACGGCACGAACCGGCAGGTCGAGCTCGCGCCACCACTGGACGTCGGTGAGGTCTCCGAAGGTGCAGCACATGGCGATGCCGGCGCCCTTGTCCATCTCAGCCAGATGATGGGCTACGACCGGGATCTCGACGCCGAAGACCGGCGAGGTCACCGTGGTGCCGAAGAGCCCCTGGTAGCGCTCGTCGTCGGGGTGGGCGATCAGGGCGACCGCCGACGGGATCAGCTCCGGCCGGGTCGTCTCGACGTAGACGGGCGAGCCGTCGGGGCGGTGGTAGGCGACCCGGTGGTAGGCGCCGGGGTATTCGCGCGCCTCGATCTCGGCCTGGGCC
>DOWL01000065.1:11310-11820 GCA_003519585.1 Nocardioides sp.
CGCGCCTCGATCTCGGCCTGGGCCACCGCGGTCCGGTCGGTGACGTCCCAGACCGTCGGCGCCTCGGCGAGGTAGGCCTCGCCGCGAGCGAAGTTGCGCAGGAACGCGCGCTGGCTGATCTCCCGGGCATGACTGCCGGCGGTCGTGTAGCCGTGCGACCAGTCGACTGACAGGCCGAGGGTGCGCCACAACGACTCGAAGACCTTCTCGTCCTCCTCGACCAGTTCCTCGCACAGGTCGACGAAGTTGGGCCGGCTGATCGGGAGCTGGCGCTTGGGGTCAGGCTTCTCGGGTGGGGTGAAATCGGGCTCGTAGGGCAGCGACGGGTCACAGCGCACGCCGTAGTAGTTCTGCACCCGGCGCTCGGTCGGCAGGCCGTTGTCGTCCCAGCCCATGGGGTAGAAGACGGCCTTGCCGCGCATCCGCTGGAACCGCGCGATCAGGTCGGTGTGGGTGTAGGAGAAGACGTGGCCCACGTGCAGCGAGCCGCTCACGGTGGGTGGCGGGGTG
>DOWL01000065.1:11904-12103 GCA_003519585.1 Nocardioides sp.
CCGCTCACGGTGGGTGGCGGGGTGTCGATGGAGTAGACGTTCTCGCGCGGCTGAGTGCGGTCGAAGGCGTAGGTCTGGTCCTCGCGCCAGCGCTCGACCCACTTCGCTTCGAGCCCCTCGAGCGCAGGCTTGTCGGGTACGGCGACGGCCCGCGGTGCCGCCGACGTCTCCGTTGCGCGGGCCGCGGGGGCGTGCGACG
>DOWL01000111.1:0-20554 GCA_003519585.1 Nocardioides sp.
CCTCGTTTTCGAGCGTCGTCGACATCAGGTGCACGCCCGTCGGTCGTGTGGTATCCGGTCTGGCCTTAGCCCAGCTCCGCCTCGCGAACGGAGCCCACCCCGAAGGGTGCCCACTGCACTACGCAGCGTCAGGGACTTCGACCGCCGCAATCCGGACCGCCACCGGCGGAGTTCGAGCTCACCCGACCCGGACCGGATAAGAACAGGCCGGGTGAGCAGGTGATCCTTCGGCATCTCCCGGCACGGGCGCCACGAGCGGAACCTGGCTGTCGTACGCGGCACCGAACCTTTATTGGCAACAGTCGTGCTTGACCTTGATCTCGCCGGCCGTCGAGTGCAGAGGACCGCGTTGACGGCGCAGTCCGACCAGCGCGCCAGCTATCGACAGCGACCGCCAGGACCCATTCCAGCCCGAGCAGGATTGCGACTCGTAACGGCCGCCTCTGAGCCGTAACGCCACCTCTCGCGTCAGACCCGCTGACCGTTTGGCGAAGCGCGTCCGACTGCCTTCACCCCACCGGGTTAGCCCGCTCGGGTCATTACTGGGCAGTCCGGGGCTATGCGGCTCACGAGTGCGGCCGCCTCGGGTTACGGTCCGGCCGCGTTCACCACAACACGGGGAGGGAACACACCTATGAAGCGCGCCATCACAGCAACGCTCCTGGTCGCAACGCTCGTTGGCTTCACGGCCTGCGAGGCGACCGACGAGCCGGGCACCAAGGCCGACCGCACCGTCACCAAGGACGCGGCCAAGGACAAGGTCAAGACCAAGGACACCACGGCCGACACGGGGTCGGCCGAGGACGCCGCGGTCGAGCCCGCCGCGGAGCCGACCAAGGAGGCCAAGCCGCAGAAGCCGGCCGCCCCCAAGGAGACCGCCGAGGAGGCCAACGCCCGCGAGACCGCGGCTGACTACCTCGACTACTCCGCGTTCTCCCGCAAGGGCCTGATCGAGCAGCTGGAGTTCGAGGGCTACTCGACCAAGGTCGCCACGTACGGCACCGACGCCCAGCACGCCAACTGGAACGAGCAGGCGGCGCTGTCGGCCAAGGAGTACCTCGACTACAGCTCGTTCTCCCACTCCGGTCTCGTGGAGCAGCTCATGTTCGAGGGCTTCACCAAGGAGCAGGCCGAGTACGGCGTGAACAAGGTGGGACTCTGAGGTGCTGGACTGGTCCAAGCCGCTGACGTGGATGCTCGCCGGCGTCGCCATCGTCATCGCCGGGGCGATCGTCGCCCAGGTCGGAGGCAACGGCGAGGCGGGCAACCCGGTCATCGCGGTCGGCGTGCTGTTCGTGCTGATCGGCGCGTTCACAGCGGCCTGGCGCAGGGGCGCGGCGAAGGTGAACCAACGGGGGGACGCATGAGCACCGCAGAGGGACCGCCGCCCGGCTGGTACCCGCACCCCAGCATGCCCAGCACGCTCGGCTACTGGGACGGCACCAACTGGACCGACCACGTCGCTCCGGGCCCGCTCCAGCAGCCGGCCAGGGTCGAGGACCACTCCACCCTCGTCGGGGCTGGGTTCGTGACGGCGATCTTCATCCCGATCATCGGCTTCATCATCGGGATCGTGCTGCTCACGAAGCCGAACAAGGCCGGCGCGGGGATCGGCTGCATGGTCGTCGCGATCATCGCCTGCTTCGTCTGGGTGCAGCTGCTCTATACGCCGTCGCCCGGCTCCTCCGGCTACTAGGGACCCCAAACCGCCTGAGCCCCCGTTGTCTCGATCAGCGGGGGCTCGGTGCGTTTGCTCGCCGGCGCGTCTGGGAGTGACACGAGTTGCTACCCATGGGAACGTCCGTTGCCAGACGCTCGTGAGCGTGAATCAGTGGCGATCGTCACTCACGCTCCAGCTCGGTCAGCGTCTTCGTCAAAGGTGAACCACGACGGAGGTCCCCTTGCGACCGCGGTAGTGCCGATCGGCTCCCTTGAAACCGTGCAGACGGTTGCCGTGCTCGTCCCGCCAGAATCCAACGCGTCGGATGAGCCAGTCGCTCGCCGTTCAACTCCAGGAAGTCCGCGATCGCCGGCGTGATCCCCTCCGCCACCGGAGAGTTCACGATCGTCTTCAGGCCGTACACCGCCGGCACGCGTGAACGGCACCGCTGCACATTCACGACGCCGCCCATTCCCGCACGGATCGCCATCTCACGCGCGAGCGCCGGCGACACGTCACCGCCCCACTGCCACATGTGGGCGTGCGGGACACCGCCGCGGTCCCGCTCCACGTGGAACACGTCCTGCCACCGCGGCAGCCGCGACCGCATGCTGCGGCGCAGCTTGTTCACCCGCGGCTGGATCTGCTTCCAGTCGGTACCGACCCGGGTGAACGTGATGAAGTGCTCCGGACGACAGCACGCGATCGCCCGCGCATACCTCGCGGCCTGACGCCGCAGACAGACCTGGCAGCTCAGCAGTTCGCAGTGCAGGGGCCAGGTCTCCCCCGTGACCGGGTCGACGGAGACCATGCCGGGTTTGTTCGGGCAGAGCGGAATGTGAAGATCGGCGGTAGTAGTCAAGATCAGTCCCGACCAGCACCGGCGCCGCGCGGCATGGGCACGTCTGAGACCTCGCGGCAGGCCGTGTAACTGCTCTGACTGGGAAGCCCCCGATCGCGAAGTAGGGGCTGGAGATCACGGGCAACTGGCGCCTGGGTCATGGTCAGTTCCTCTGGCATTGGGGCGGCCCACGAGATGTGGGCCTGGCTCTCCCCGATGACCACGTTTCTGGCGGCGTCTACGACTTTCGGTCGTCACTGGACGCAGCCCTTGCCTCGTACGCCGCGACGCGCGTCCTCATTCGGAGTTGACGAACGTGACCCTGTGAGCACCGGCGGTCCCGACCTGCTTCTGCGGACGTCGTTACGGCTCGATGGCGACCGAGGTGGCACCTGGCCGCCCGGCAGCCGCGAGCGATCCGTAGCAACGCTTCTCGTCCCGTAACAGCGACCGAGTCATTGCCGAGCCAGTCACAGGTCTTCCGAACAGAGCGCGACCCCGCGTCGCATCGCTCCATCCCACGGGGCTCGCCCGCGGCCCAATCGCAGCCGATGGCGACACCCGCGCCTCGGACAACCTCGTCGCGCCCGGACGTGGTGTCAGCTTCGTGCGCGACGTTCACCCGGGTTCAGAACCATTCGCGCGCGTTCAGATTGGTTCGTGCTGGCTATCTCCTCGCGCGCGTGCGCGTTCTAGAAGTTGAGGGCCGATGTCGGCTGAGGGCTGGGCCTGGAGAGCCAGACGCCGGGACCTCAAGCGCCGGTCGGGCTAGTCCTCTAGAGCCGGACGGGCTCGGGACTTCGTCCCCCCAAAAGCAAGCCCTGGTGTGATCCTATTGAGGTGCGGAAGGACTTTCCGGCTCCTTGCAGCAGTCCTCTTGGCAGCCTGTTACACAGGGCAAACGGGCGCTCCCAGTGGTGGAAACGCCCGTCCGCGAGCATCTTGGTCGGCCGCCTCGACTGCTGCCCCTCGTCTCAACGGACGTTCAGACGAGGGCGCGCCAGGCCGTCTCCTGCTCAGCCGTTATTGATCGACCACCACTGCCGAACGGCCTCAGTGTCCTTGAGCGCGAACCTGACCAGGACGCGCAGCGTGTCAGAACGAGTCTTGCCGAGAGCCAGGCTGTCGATCAGTGCAGCCTCGTAACCGGTCACCCGAGTTGCCACCGCGACCAGCGTCGAAACCTGGTTAGACATCGTCATCCGACCTTCCCCCGCGGTCGATCCAGTCCATGAGCACCGACCTCCTGAACCGCACGTACCGGCCGGCGTGCACGCAGGGGACGATGCCCCTCCGGGCCGCGTAGTAGACCCACGACGCCTTCACCCCCAAGATCTCCGCAACCTCCTCCGGCAGCATCAGCCGCTCGGTCTCTGCGGCGTCGTCGTCCTCGATGCCGGTCGCCATCCCCGCTTCGTCTGGCACTGTTCGTTCCCCCTCAAGTTGCCTACCTCTGTTCGATTCAGTATGCCCACTATAGTGTGCAGACGCAAGTTCAGTTTTCCCCGACCGTTGCCCCATGCCACGTAGTCCTCGCGATTGGCCAGACCTGGCGCAAGAGCTGGGGCTCCGGCTCCAACGACGGCGGACCGAACTCGGCCTCAGTCAGGAAGCGCTGGCCCACTCCGTGGGCATCACCCGCAACTACTACCGGCTGCTGGAGCGCGGTCTGGGGACGGCGAAGGACGCTCCCGCCAACCCAACCCTCCGAGTGCTGCTGAGACTCTCGGTCGAGCTGGACGTTCCCCTCGTCGAGCTCGTTCCCGACTACTCACGGGTGCGCTGGTGGTGAGCCAGCAGCGGATCTAGGCCCGATAGCGAGCCCGCAGCTGCGCCATGGCGGCCTGGGCACGCTCTTCCGCGTCCTTGCCAGGGTCCGTGTAGCCCTGGGTGGTGGACATGTTCACGTGGCCGACGCGCTCCATGACGGTCACGACGTCCACCCCCGCCTGCAACAGCCAGGTGATGTGCGACCCGCGCACGTCGTGCGGGCGCCGGCCTTCGCGAGGAAGCGCAGCTTCGTCGTGCGCGGCGTGCCAGATGTCGAGAAACGTGCGCCGCGACACGGGCCGACCGTCGGGCCAAGCCTTGGTGCGCAGGGGCAGTCCTGCCGAGCCAGGCCAGGAGAACAGCCGATCGTGTCCGAACAGCCGGCGGGCCTTGATCTCGGTCCCGAGGACCGCGGAAACCTCCGGGCTGATCATGATGCGCCGGGGGCGCTTCCCCTTGGGCCGTGCCTTCCACATGAACGGGGTCCCGTTCCCGGTGTCGGCCTTGGTGACCTCCAGGATGGTGTCGCGAACCGACAGCCAGGCGTTCTCTCGCCCCGTAATCGGATCCGATTCCAACGACGAGACGCGCAGGCCCATCAGCTCTCCCCAGCGGATGCCGGTGTCGGCCTGGAGCATGACGAGCGGAACCCACCAGTCATCGAGCGCCGTCATCAGCAGGTCAACCTCGGGCACCGTGTAGTTGTGTGCCTTCCGTCTGTCCACAGTCGGGAGGCTGATCCCCTCACAGGGATTCTTGGCGATCAGCCCATCACGCAGAGCAGAGACCCCCCGCTGGCCAGCGAGGACGGTCTGGAGAGTCCGGAACTTGTTGTCCAGGGTCTTGGGGTGGGTGCCGGCCTTCACCTCGGCGGCGACCCACCGCTGGATCACCGGACCGGTGATCTTGCCGAGCTCCAGGGCTCCGAACGCCCGTTCCAACGAGGAGTTGTAGTGCGACACGTACGTCTTGTGCTGGTTGAGCTCGACCACCCGGTTCGGCAGGAAGTCCTCCGTGAAATACTCGGCGAAGGTTTTCCGACCCGCACGCTCGTCGTGCCACGTGCCGTGGCGCAGCTGCGCCTCGGCCTCCTCGGCCCACCGCTTCGCCTCGCGCTTCGAGGTCGACGACCGCTGACCCGTAGGTCCCGACGCCGTGAGCTTCTCGCCGGACGGACCGAGGTACCGCCCGCGGAACCGACCCTTGCCGTGCGGCTCTGCCCACGCCATCACGCCACCCCCATGCTCGGGGTCCGACGGATGTGCTCTTCGGCTGTCTCCATGTGGCCACGATGTGGTCGGTGTCTAGGACTTCTCCCCCACGGTTCCCCCAGGGGCGGCTGTGCCGGGGAGATCCCACTCGTGTGATGCGTTGCCGTGAACAAACCAGAACCCCCTCTGACCTTCGGTTTCCCGTGTCAGAGGGGGTTCTGTGATTTGTAGCGGGGGCAGGATTTGAACCTGCGACCTCTGGGTTATGAGCCCAGCGAGCTACCGAGCTGCTCCACCCCGCGTCGGTGAACACAAGGTTACGGCACCGGCGGTGTGGACCCAAATCACGGGGAGGCCGACGCCGAGGGACCCGACGGGGTGCCCGAGGACGGGGTCGCCGAGCCTCCCCCGCCGTCGAGGTTCAGTGCCTGGTTGACGTAGTCCTGGGCCTTCTTGATGTGGCTCTGGTACGCCGCCAGGTCGCCGGCGGACAGGGCCCGGTCAGCGGCCACGAACTCCTGCTGCGCCAGGGCGAGGTAGTCCTCGACCGTGGTCGGCGTACCGGTGGGCTGGTCGGTCGGCGAGCCCGATGGGGTCTCGCTCGGCTCGTCGGGAGGCGGCGTGGGCTCGTTGTCACCGCCGGTGTCGACGTCCTCCAGCGCGGAGCTGAGCGCGTCGGAGAGCGACGACCCGATGCCGACACTGCCCTGGTAGGAGACGATCACGTTGCGCAGGATCGGGAAGTTCGCCTCGTTGGCCGTGGCCAGCCGGACGTAGACCGGCTCGACGTACATCAGCGCGTCGCCCACCGGGACGGTGAGCAGGTTGCCGTAGGTCACGCTGTTGCCCGAGCGGTTGAACTGAGCCAGCTCGTTGGACACCGTCGGGTCCGAGCGCATGGCGTTGGCGACCTGGCTCGGCCCCTGTTGCTGCTGGGCGTTGACGTCGATCACCCGGATCTGGCCATAGGTTTCCGAGTTGGCGTCGGAGTCCACCGAGACGTACGCCGCGAGGTTGGCGCGCTTGTAGGGCACGAACGTCGAGGTCATCGACCACACCTGGCCGGTCGGCCGGTCGGCCTCACTCGCGGGCAGGTCGCCATCGGCGACCAGGCCGGGAGGCTGGGTCACGAACATGCGGTACGGCGGCTGCAGGGACTTGCCGCCACTGACGTTCGGGTCCTCGGGGACCGCCCAGCGGTTGTTGTCCTGGAACCACGCATTGGCGTCGGTGACGTGGTAGCGCGCGAACTGGTAGCGCTGCACCTTGAACATGTCCTCGGGGTAGCGCAGGTGGTCACGCAGCTCCGGGGGGATGTCGGCCTTCGGCTCGACCGTGCCGGGGAACGCCGCCGACCACGCCTTGAGGATCGGGTCCTGGTCGTCCCACGCGTAGAGGGTGACCGTGCCGTCGTACGCGTCGACCGTCGCCTTGACGGAGTTGCGCATGTAGTTGATCTCGTCGGTGGGCAGCGTCCGCAGCCCGGTGTCGTCCTGCAGGGTGTCGTCGGTCATCGTCTTGAACGACTCCCGTTCCGCCCCCGGGAACCGGTCGGTCGTGGTGTAGCCGTCGACGATCCACACGATCCGCTTGTTGACCACCGCCGGGTAGACGTCGTCGTCGAGGGTCAGCCAGGGCGCGACCTTCTGCACGCGGTCGGACGGGTCGCGGTTGTAGATGACCTGGGAGTTGTCGTTGACCCGGCCGGAGAGCAGGAAGTTCGTGCTGCCGAACTTGATGGCGTAGAGCAACTGACGGAACGTCGAGCCGACCGGGACGCCGCCCTTGCCGTCGTACGTCGTCGTCGGGTCGCTCGCCGACGGCTCGTCGGAGCCATCGGAGCCAGAGGTGGTCGAGGACGCCTTGGTGAGGTCGAGCTCGACGCTGTCGGAGTCGGGACTCGCCTTGCCGACCACGGAGTAGTCGGGGCTGTTCTCGCCGAAGTAGATCCGGGTCTCGTAAGGCCCGACCGACTGCGAGAGCGCGTCCTGGCCCGGCTGGTTGCCCTCGGCCCACTGCGTCTTGTCGGTGTCGCCCAGGCTCTGCGGCGCGTCGGTCTTGGAGCGCTGGTTGGCGAACGCCGCGATCAGGTCGTTGCCGTGGGTGTAGACGGTGTGCAGGTTGAGCCAGTTCTGGACGTCGCTGTTGAGCGCGCTCTGGTCCAGTTCGCGGGCGCCCAGCACCAGCGCGCGGTCGACGGGGTTCCCGTTGGCGTCGGGGATCTCGTAGTGGTCGACGTCGAGGACGTCGGCGACCGAGTAGTAGCCGCGCACCTGCTGGTTCTGCTGGAACGCCTGCCGGACCAGTTGCGGGTCGACGAGCGGTATCGACGTCGTGGAAGGATCGTTGGCCGCATCGATCTGCTCGGCCGTGGCACCATCACTCGGCACCGTGTATTCAGCCACCGTGTCTATGTCGTAGGCAGCTCTGGTGGCCTCGATGTGTTTCTCGATGTACGGCGCCTCCTTGTCCGCCTCGCTCGGCTTGACCTGGAACTGCTGGACGATGCCCGGCCAGATCAGCCCCAGCAGGATGGCGGACAAGACCAGCAGCGCCAGGCCCATCGAGGGCAGCAGCCAGGTGCGCCGCCAGACGTTGAGGAAGAACAGCACCGCGCAGATCAGCGCGATGCCCATGAGGATCGCCTTGGCCGGCAGTACGGCGTTGTCGTCGGTGTAGTTGATGCCGGTCAGCAGCGAGCCGGACTGGTTGGCGAGGTCGTAGCGGTCGAGCCAGTAGTCGAGGGCCTTGGCGAGCACGAAGACGCCGAGCAGCACCGAGAGCTGCGCCTGCGCGGCCCCGGAGAGCCGGTCGCCGGGAGTCTGGAGCCGAATGCCGCCGTAGAGGTAGTGGACGACGGCCGCCGCCAGCAGCGCGACCACCGTCATCGCCATCACGAAGTCGGTGACGAAGTGGTACCAGGGCAGGTCGAAGACGAAGAAGCCGATGTCCTTGCCGAAGTACTCGTCCTTGCGCTCGAACGGGACGCCGTTGCGCCAGAGCAGGAAGGTCCGCCACTCCCCCGAGGCCGAGGTCCCGGCGAAGATGCCGAGCAGCACCGAGATCCCGATCACCAGCCAGGTGCGGATCGGCGTGACCGCTTGGCGGTAGCGGTCGAGCCCACTCTGCTCGGGCGACTGCGGGTGGAACAGCGGTCGCAGCCGGAAGGCGATCACCATGTTCACGGCGACCACGGCGCCCATGAGGATGCCGAAGACACCGAACAGTCCGACCTTGGTCCAGAGCAGCCGGCTGTAGACCGAGCCGAAGCCGATGTCGCGGTACCACAGCACGTTGGTGTAGAAGTTCGCGAACGTCGTCAGCCCGAAGAAGGCGATCACCAGGATCACCGCGGTGATGACCAGTGCGCGAGAGCGCCGGGACGGCGGTCGCTCCGCGGTGGCCTCCCGCGGGTCGTCGTCGAACAGCTCGCTCATCCTTGGTCTTCCTCTGCTGGGTCTACTGGGTCTGCTGGGTCTACGGGGTCTACGGGGTTTGCTGGTCCCGCTGATCTGCCCGCTGGTCCGTCCGGCGGTCCCTCTGGGGGTTCGTCGTCCACGGGTTCGAGAGTGGCGCCGAGCAGAGCGATCAGCTCGGGCACGAGATCCGTGCCACCGACCACCGAGTGGTCGGCGTCATGAGCGCGCAGCCGCAGCGCACAGTACGACGACCCCTCGCGGGTCACGCCCACGACCATCCGGACCTCCTGCCGGTCCGGGTGCTCGGCGGCGTACGCCGCGGCCCGGGCCGGGTCGTCCGGGATGGCCTCGTCGGCGGTGGGCGGCAGCACGAGTCGCTCGACCACCGCAGCGCACCCACTGACCTCGGGCCCCCACGCGATCGACGCGAGTGTGGACTCGAACCGCTCGGGCGGCAGTTGCTCCTGCTCGATCGGTGTCAACGACCCGGCGGACGAGCTGTCGTCGAGCCCCATCACCGACGCCAGCGCGGGCTCGCGGCGTACGAGCTCCGCGGTGTCGACGAGCGCGTAGAGCCGGCTCGGCTGATCCCATCCGCCGTCGGAGATGTGCGACTCGATCTCGAGGACCGCTGACGCCAGGGCAGGGTCGACCTCGGGGTCGAGGGTGGGCAGGCCGGTCGGGTCGTTCATGGGCAGCTCGGCAGCTTCGCGTCGGGGTCGGCGGCCCAGGTCTCGACGGTCTTCAGCGCGTCGTCGAACGTGTCGACCCGGGCCAGTCGCATGTCGCCGTTGCGTGCCCCCTGGGCGTCCTCGCAGTTGTCGGCCGGCACCAGGAACAGCTCGGCGCCGTCGTCGCGGGCACCGGCGATCTTCTGCTGGATGCCGCCGATCGCGCCCACCTTTCCGTCGGCGCTGATCTCGCCGGTCCCGGCGACCTTGCGGCCGTCGGTGAGCGAGCCGGGGGTGAGTGTGTCGTAGACGGCGAGCGAGAACATCAGCCCGGCACTCGGGCCACCGATCCTCGGGTCGATGGTGACCGAGACCGGGAACGGGAGCACGAATCCCTGGCCGAGCTGGATCCCGACCTGGGGCGCCCCCTCCAGCGTCTGACCGAACACGTCGGCGCTGGCGTTCTCGGGGGTCACCGGAACGTCGATCTCCTTCCCGTCTCGCAGCACCGTGAAGGTGATCGACTCACCCGGCGGCGTGGCGCGGATCGCCGAACGCAGCTGGTCGGAGGCGGTGGCGATGTCGCTGGATAGCGGCTCACCATTGACCTTCTGGAAGATGTCGCGCACCGCGAGCGCACCGTCAGCGGGCGAGTCGGGCTGGATCAGCAGCACCTCGAGCCCCGGGGTGACCGGGTAGCCGAGCGCGCCGAGCGCGACGGCGACCGCCGTGTCCTGGGAGGAGACCATCTGCACCTGACCCTCGTCCCGGACCTGGTCGGCGGTCTTGTCGTCGGGATAGACCGCCTCGCGGGGGTAGACCGCGTCGTTGCGGTCCAGCCAACCCCGCATCACCTGGAACAGGTTGAGCTCGCTGTCCTTCGGCGTGACCGAGACCGTGGTCATCCGCAACTGCCCGTCGTCACGGTAGGTCTTCTGCCCGGGCACCTGGATGATCTCCTTCCCATCCGGCGCGGAGAGCACGTCGATGGTCGGCCCCGGTGAGTAGAGGGTGTAAGGCAGCGGCTTGAGCAGGGCCACGACCGCCAACAAAGCAACCAGCGGCACCGCCACCAAGGCAGCGACCACACGCTGGTTGACACGGCCGCCCATGGCGCAAACTGTGGCAGATCGGTGGTTGACGCACCGGTCTTGGGTCAGCTGGCCCGGCGGTGTGCGTCGGAGTCCGGCCCGGCTGCGGGTTGGGATAACGGCTGCGGCGGCGTACGGCGCAGCGCCACGCCGGTGGAACGCTCGCGGGGTCGGGGCAAGCGGACCGGACGCCGCCCGGCCTGCTCGGCGTCACGCTCGAGGGCCGCGCCGAGCCGGCGTACGGCCTCGTCGTGGTCGATCTCGCCGCGACCCTCACGCCCGACCCAGCCGACCCAGCCCATCGCCACGAGCGTGACGAGGATCGGGGGCACCAGCCAGAGCAGGATCTCCACCGCTCGAGGGTACGTACTAACCTGCCCGCCATGTCGGAGCCCACGCCCGCACGTCCGGGCCGGTCAGCGCTGCGGCTCGTCGACCTGCGCGAGACCCCGCTCGACGTCGCCGAGGTGGTCGCCGCACTCGACGACGATTCCTCCGGCGGCCTCACCCTGTTCGTCGGGCGGGTCCGCGACCACGACCACGGGAAAGGTGTCGTCGGCCTCGACTACTCCGCTCACCCGACAGCCAGGGACAAGTTGCACGAGGTGTGCGAGATGGTCGCCGCGGCGCACGACGTGCACGGGCTGGCGGCGGTGCATCGGGTCGGCTCGCTCGACATCGGCGACATCGCGGTCATCGTGGCGACGACGTCCGCTCACCGCGGCACCTCGTTCGACGCATCCCGGCTGCTCATCGACACGCTCAAGGCCGAGGTGCCGATCTGGAAGCACCAACGGTTCGGCGACGGATCTGAGGAATGGGTGGGATCTCCCTGATCTCTCCCTGATCTCGGACCTGGCCACGGGTTCGGCAACCGCGAACGGCGTACGGTGGAGGGCATGGCAGACGAGCCCGAGGAGCCCCAGAACCCGTTCAAGGGCACGCCGTTCGAGCAGTTCTTCGCCCAGGGACTGGGCGCGATGGGCGCGATGGGTGCCGGCGGACCGGGCGGCCAGGGCATGCCCGACCTCAGCCAGCTCTTCGGACAGCTCCAGTCGATGCTCCAGCCCTACGACGGGCCGCTCAACTGGGAGGTCGCGCTCGACCTGGCTCGCAAGACCGTCGCGCAGACCCCCGACCCCACACCGTCGACGTCGCAGCAGAACGCCGTCGCCGACGCCGTCCAGCTCGCCGACCACTGGCTCGACGAGACCACGACATTTCCCTCGGGCGTCTCGACCGTGGCGGCGTGGAGCCGGGCCGAGTGGGTCGTGGCCACCACCGATGTGTGGAAGGTGCTGGTCGAGCCCGTCGCCCGCCAGTCGGTGGGCTCGCTCAGCGCGGCCCTGCCCGAGGACGCCCAGGCGCAGGCCGGCCCGATCCTCGGCATCCTCGGCCGCGCGATCGGCATGCTGCTGGCCAACCAGGTCGGCTCCGGGCTCGGCACGCTCGCAGGCGAGGTGCTCTCCGTCTCCGACATCGGCGTCCCGCTGGCACCGACCGGCAAAGCCGCACTCGTGCCCGCCAACGTCACCGCGTTCGCCGAGGGACTCGACGTCCCCGCCGAGGACGTGCTCCTCTACCTCGCCCTGCGCGAGGCTGCACATCAGCGGCTCTTCGCCGGCGTCCCCTGGCTGCGCGAACACCTGGTCGGTGCCGTCACGGCGTACGCCGAGGGCATCGAGGTCAACGTCGAAGGGATCCAGCAGCGGGTCGAGGAGCAGATGCGCGGCATCGACCCGAGTGCGCTGGGCAACCCCGACGCGATGCAGCAGCTCCTCGAGGGTGGCATGTTCGAGCTGCCCGACTCCCCCGCTCAGAAGGCCGCGCTCGAGCGGCTCGAGGTCACCTTGGCCCTCGTCGAGGGCTGGGTCGACGAGGTCGTCGGCCAGGCCACCGAGGGCCGGATGCCGACCGCCGGCAAGCTGCAGGAGGCGGTCCGCCGCCGCCGCGCGGCCGGCGGCCCTGCCGAGCAGACCTTCGCGACGCTGGTCGGGCTGGAGCTGCGCCCGCGCCGGCTGCGCGACGCCTCCACACTCTGGGGATCGCTACGCACCCGGCAGGGCATCGAGGCGCGCGATGGCGTGTGGATGCACCCCGACCTCCTGCCGACCGCCGCCGACCTCGACGACCCGCTGGGCTTCCGCGAGGACGCCACGGCACCCGAGGCGCTGAGTGAGGCCGACTTCGACGCCGAGCTGCGCAGGCTGCTCGACGGGCCGTCCGCGGACCCCTCCGCCGACCCCGAGGAGTGACGCTCCGCGACTCCGCGCTGTTCACCCTGCGCGGCTGGACCGCGCGCGACGGCGACCAGGAGGCGCTGCGGTCTCGGTACGTCGCCCACCTCGAGGCGCACTCGGACGGGGTGTACCGGCAGTGCCGGCCCGATCACCTCACCGCCGGCGCGCTCGTGGTCTCGGCGGACTTCGACCGAGTGCTGCTGACCCTGCACGCCAAGGCCGGACGCTGGTTCCAGTTCGGTGGCCACTGCGAGCCGGGAGACCGATCGCTGGCCGACGCGGCCCTCCGTGAAGCGGTCGAGGAGTCGGGCGTGTCGGGGCTGCTGCTCGACCCCGAACCGGTGCACCTCGACGAGCATCCGGTCACCTTCTGCGGCGAGCCCGGTCTCGTGCACCACCTCGACGTGCGGTTCGTCGCCGTCGCACCACCGGACGCCGTACCGGTGGCCAGCGAGGAGTCGACCGACGTCCGCTGGTGGCCAGTGGCCGGGCTACCCGAGCCGGACACCGGCCTCGTCCACCGGGCCTTGGAGCGGCTGCGCGGCTGACTGCTGCGGCTGGGGCGGCTGGGGCGGCTGGGACGGCCGCAGCGTCACGAGGACGCCGACGACGAGCAGCAGACCGCCCACGGACTCGGCGGCGTTGGGTCGCTGGCCGTGGAGCAGCCATGCGGATGCCATCGCGACCTCCGGCGCGAGCAGGACCCACGGCGTGACCGATGACGACGGGTTGCGCGCCTGGCGGCGTTCGCAGAACACGCGGCGGCGGTCGGAGCAGCCAGACGACGTCAGTGACCTGGCGGCGGGTCGACCTTGGCCGCGGCGGACCAGCCGAGGAGGTAGCCCTTGGCGCGTTCGGCCTGCGGGTAGCGGTCGACCCAGCCCCAGAACGCCGCGTCGTGGCCGGGCTCGATCAGGTGGGACAGCTCGTGGACCAGCACGTAGTCGATCACCCAGGTAGGCATCCCCTGCAGGCGCTCAGAGAGCCGGATGGTCCGGTCGCCGGGGGTGCACGAACCCCAGCGTTGCTTCTGGTTGGACACCCAGCGGACCGAACCGGGCACCGCCAGTCCGCCGAGGTAGCGGTCGTTGAGGGTGAGGGCGCGATCCATCAGTTCGGCATCCGAGAGCGGGGTCACCTGCTCGGACTTCTGGACCCGGGCGACCATCGCCTCGACCCACTCGGCCTCCTGCTTGCGGCTCATGTACGCGGGGATCAGGACCACGATCTTCTCGCCGTCGCGGTAGGCCGAGACCGTGCGGCGGCGCCGCTTGCTGCGGCGCACCTCGACGTGCGGCTCCCCCTCGGACATCACCGCCATGCCGGGAATCTAGCGCTCCGTCATCTCAGGATCTGGGATCTTGTGAGCTCATTTACTCGTCCGGGTCACTCGGGGTTGGCCCACGTGAGGAGCCGCTCCCGCGGCCAGGTGTTGACGATCCGGTCGGGGTCGATGCCGGCGGCCTCGGCGCGCTCCGCGCCGTACCAGAGGAAGTCGAGCTGTCCCGGGGCATGGGCGTCGGAGTCGATCGAGAACAGGCAGCCCAGGTCGCGGGCCAGCTCGAGCAGCTTGGTCGGCGGGTCGCGCCGTTCGGGACGGGAGTTGATCTCGACAGCGGTGTCGCTGGCCGCACAGGCCGCGAAGACGGCGCGAGCGTCGAACTGCGACTGCTGCCGCACCCCTCGGGCACCCATCACCATCCGTCCGGTGCAATGCCCGAGGACGTTGACGCGGGGGTTCCTCACGGCGGCGACCATCCGCCTGGTCATGTCAGGGGCGTCCATCTTCAGCTTGGAGTGGACGCTGGCCACGCGCACGTCGAGCTGGTCGAGCAGCTCGTCGATCTGGTCGAGGCTGCCGTCGTCGAGAATGTCGACCTCGATCCCCTTGAGCAGCGTGAAGCCACCCTCGCCCCCCGAGGACAGGTGTTGGTTGACCGCATCGATCACGCCGAGCTGCCTGCGCAGCCGGTCGGCGCTGAGCCCGTTGGCCACCCGGAGCCGGGGTGAGTGATCGGTCAGCACCTGGTACTCGTGGCCGAGCTCCATCGCGGTGAACGCCATCTCCTCGATCGGAGACCCCCCGTCGGACCAGTCCGAGTGCGAGTGCAGGTCGCCGCGCAGCTGGGCGCGCAGCTCATGGCCGCCCTCGGTGAGCGGCCCGCCGTGCTCCTCCTCCAGTGCCGCCAGCCGCTCGGGCAGCTCGCCGGCGAGGGCGGCCCGGATCACCGTCGCGCTGCTGGCGCCGACGCCCGGGAGATCGGTGAGGGTGCCGTCGGCCATCCGGCTGCGCAGCTCGTCGTCGCTCAGCGGCAGGATCGCCGCGGCCGCGCCGCGGAACGCCCGGACCTTATAGGTGTCCTCCCGGCCCCGCTCGAGCAAGAACCCGATCCGCCGCAGCGCCGCGACCGGTCCCCCGTCGTACGACTCACCCACAATCGCCACCCTAAGTGCCGCCGGACGCGAATCCGGCTCAAGAGATTTCCGTCCACACCCGGTGGACAGGCGTCGTCCCAGGTCAGAACCGCATTTCCGCCGTCCATCCACCTGTTGTCCACATGGTGATGCACGGCCCGATCGCGTGTCCTCCACCTGGGGACGACGTTTTACACAGAGTTATCCACAGCGTTGTCCACAGGGGTGGGGTACCAGGGATTGCCCCCGTGGGCCGCGCTCCCTAGCGTTGCCCTCCAGACGAGGCCCCCGGGTCCGTCGAGGGAGATCCGCAAGGGGAAGGCAGGTCTCCGTCGGCGAGCACGGGGGCTTCGGCGCGTGTGGCCACCGGGTGCGGTTTCGGGCGGCCTCAGCCTGGATCCAGGCTCAGCGGCCGCGGAACTGCGGGGTACGACGCTCGCGGCTGGCCGCGATCCCCTCCTGGAGGTCCTCTGTGGCCAGCGTCACCGGCTGTGCCAGCGCCTCCCACTGCAGCGCGGTCTCGAGGTCGGCGTGGCCGCCGTCGACCAGCGCGAGCTTCGTGAGCCGGGTGGCGATCGGAGCGTTGGCAGCGATCCCAGCCGCCACGGAGAGCACCTCCTCGAGGAACCGCTCGCGCTCGAAGACGGCCGAGACCATCCCCATCGCCAGGGCCTCGTCCGCCTCCACCACCCGGCCGGTGAGCAGCAGGTCGCGGGCGTGCGCCTCGCCGACCACTTCGGGCAGCAGGTGGGTGCCGCCCATGCCGGCGTGCATGCCGAGCTTGACGAACGGGACGCCGAGCTTGGCCCCCGCGGCGGCGTACCGCAGATCGCATGCGAGCGCCAGGCACAGCCCCGCGCCGATCGCCGCGCCGTTGACTGCCGCGATAGTGGGCACCTCAAGGGTCCGGACGGAGAGCCAGGACCGATAGAACGGAAGCATCCGGCGCCGCAGCTCATCGACGGTCGCGTCGGGCTCGCTCGCGATCCACGAGGTGTTGCCGCCCGAGGAGAACGCGGAGCCCTCCCCGGTCACCACCACAGCACGCAGCGATCGGTCCGCGGCCAGTTCGGCCATCGCGGCGACCCAGGACGAGGTCATCTCGTCGGACATGGCGTTGCGCAGCTCGGGGTTGTCGAGGGTCACCAGCGCCACGCCCTCGGCGGGACGCTCGACGCGCAGGTGGCGGTAGGCGGTCATGGGCGCACCCTACTGAGGCCCGCGAGAGGTCGCCGTGAGCGGTTTCACGCGGCATTTCGTCGCGAAAAGTCGATATTCGGCGCGCCGAGCGCCTCACCGGCGAACCGCTGGCTCTGGAGTAGGTTCGAAGCGGTTCGAGGACCCGTCCGAGAGCCTCCGGCGGGCTTCCCCGACAAGAGTCCCGCCGCGACGACCGAGCGAACGAGGCAAGGAGGCCGTCATGGCGGAGACCTGGAGCGGCGAGTTCTACTGTGTGAAGTGCAAGGAGAAGCGCGAGGCCGAGGGCGAGGTCCGAGTCAACGACAAGGGCACGCGCATGGCCAAGGCGGTCTGCCCGGTGTGCGGGACCAATCTCAACCGGATCCTCGGCAAGGCCTGAGGCTCGCCCACGACGTCCCGACGGCGTCCCCGTCTCTGGTCGGGGGCGCCGTTGTTGTGTCAGACCACCGATCAGGCCGCAGAGCGAGCGCACCTGCATGGGGCGACTTCGGTAACTCTGGAGGGAGCGGAGCGACCCGGTTTGTCGCGGCGGAGCCGCGCGCCCGGCGATCGGCCCCGATGGCCGCGGCGACTGGCGCCGGAGCGAGCGCCAGCGAGCCAGGCGCCCGGCGAGCGTCAGCGAGCGTCGCCGCGGACTCGGGTCCGAAACTCGCCGGGGTAGACAACCTGTGGATGGAGTCCCCCGCCGTGGCGGCATCCGTGTGACGGTGGGCACCATGACTTGGCTGCTTCGTCCCGGCATCGGACTCGCCCGGCGCGACACCGACCTGCTCCAGGTCGGCCTCGACCGACCGCACGTCGCCGTACTCCCCGACACCCGCGCCGTACGCCGCTTGTTGGTCGAGCTCGCGCACGGCAGCCCGCTCTCGACGCTCGACGAGGTGACCGCGCCGGCGCTGGCCGAACTGGTCCGAGCCGGCCTGGTCGTCGCCGCCGAGGACGAGGTCGCCCGCTTCGAGCACCGCGCCGCCGGCCGGGTCCACCTCGAGGTGCCCGCAGCCCTCTGGCCCAGCGCCCTGCGGCTGCTCGGCGAGTCGCGGTTACGGCTGACGCGCGACCCTGCGACCGCGACCGTCGCGCTCGTCTGGAGCGAGGGCGAGCTGGCCCGGCACCGCGTCGATGCCTGGGTGCGCTCGGGCACGCCGCACCTGGTGGTCCGCGAGACCGCGGCCGGGCCGGTGGTCGGCCCCTACGTCGTACCCGGTGCCACCGCGTGCCTGCGCTGCGTCGACGCCCACGAGGGCGAACGCGATCCGAGACGCGCCCTGGTGGTCGAGCAGTTGGCAGAGAGAGGTCCGCTGCGGCCCGCGGCTCCCGACCCCGCCGACCGAGCCCTGGCCCTGGCCTGGGCGATCCGCGACCTCGCGACCGCTGCCGAAGGCGGCGCCCCGGCCACGTGGTCGGCGACCGTGGCCCTCGGCTCGCTTCCGCCGGCGGTCACGCCGTACCACCGGCACCTGCACTGCGGTTGTGCGTGGGCGGACATCGATCAAGCCGCGGTGGGGTGAGAGGTCCCAGCGCCGCCTGTTTCGACACGCTCCGTCGCGGCTTCGTTCCTCAGCCGCGGTCGCTGCTCAACAACCAACGATCACCAATACTCCGAGTCGAGCTTGCCTTCCATCGAGCGCAGGTGCTCGCGCGAACAGCTCTCGCAGTAGGTCCGGGGGCGACCGCTCTCGACCGAGGTGCTCCAGGTGAGCGTCTTGGCAGCGTCGGCCTCCTGCCGCCCGCAGAAGTCGCAGGTCTTCATACTCTCGAACCTACTCGCCCGGATCGCTCCGGACATGGCAGGAGCCGGGTACGACCACGAAGGTCGTACCCGGCTCCTGGTTGGCACCCGCGATCAGGGTGTCCTCGCAGAGGGCCGCTGACGGGCGGCATCCCATCGGGGTTCAGAGAGCGCGGGCGAGGGCGAGACGCGCCTGCTGCGCTGCCTGCTCAGCCCTGCGGCTGAGACGGCGGGCACGGGCCAGCTGGTGGCCGCGCCGTAGCTGCTGCGCCTCTCCCAGGCGCGCGGACATCTGTGCGCGCGCAAGGTTCTCGTTCATGAGATTCATTTCGGTGCTCCTGGTCAGATAGGTCTGAGTCATTGAGTTGAGTGGTCTTTCTCGGATGGGATGCGGCCGTCGGGTGACGGACGCCTCGTGGCTCACGCAGCCACCTCGTTCTTGCGGGGACGGCCACGCGGACGCTTGCGGGGGACGACGACTCCCTGGATGAAGAGCTGCCCACCCCACACACCCCAGGGCTCGCGACGCTCGAGAGCGCCGTCGTAGCACAGGGCACGGACCGGACAGTCGATGCAGAGCAGCTTGGCGTGCTCCACGTCGCTGGGGGACTCGGCGAACCAGAGTTCCGGGTCGTTCACCCGGCACGGGAGGGTCGCCTCGTCCACCTTGCCGGCCTCGTCGTGGAGGTTGCCCAGAGTCGGCTCGTCAATGCGGTCGAGAATGCTGATGGTCATGTTTCTCACCTCCTCTGCTCACCTTGATCGCGGTTGCTTGGACTGTGGTCTGCGGTGCTGCTGCGGGACCTGGACCAATCTGTGTCGACGAATCGGTGTCGAAGAAACAGAAAGGCCGCGGATCCCTTGTCGGGTTCCGCGGCCTGGAGGCTGCCGATCAGTTGATCTCAACTGGACGGTGGACTCCAGGCACTGGTCCCCGGGACGTAGGCGGCGAGGCCCATGTCACCCTTGACGTCATCCGTGATGACGGCGGCCTGGCGCTCGCGCACGACCGTGGTCGTGCCGAACGCGGCGGAAGCCGTCACGGAGGCGTGGCCGCATGCGGGCATGCCAAAGCCGGACGGGATCTGAGCCGCCATCTGGATGGTGTTGAGCTTCATGAGGCCACCTCCTTCACGTCTTCGTGCGCCGGGATTGTCAGGCCCGTGATGCGCTGAACGTCTTGGGAGCAGCAAGGTATCGCTGACTCCCGGTAAGGGGCAATTGATTTTATGGGTATTTCGCGAGTTTTTTCTGCCAGGTTGTCCCGGAGCTGTCCCGGGGTCAGCTGATGGTCACCCGGAGGTCACCCGGAGGTCACCCGACAAGCTCGAGCAGCTCATCGCCGTACTTGGCCAGCTTCTCCTGACCGACGCCGCTGACCTTGAGCAGCTCGCGCGAGGACTGCGGTCGCCGGGTGGCGATCTCCTCGAGCGTGGCGTTGCTGAAGACCATGAACGCCGCGATCGACTCCTCGCGGGCCCGCTCGGTGCGCCACTCCCGCAACCGGTCGAACAGCGCTTCGTCGTAGGGGGCCGGGCAGGCTGCGCACCGTCGGCGAGCCTTGTCGGCAGCGGTCTGCAGCGGCTTGCCGCACTCCAGGCACATCCGGGCGCCCTTGCCGCGGCCCGCCTTGGGCTGCGGCAGCGCCTCCTGCGGAAGCAGGGGGGTCAGGAAGCGCGACGGCTTGCGCGAGGCCCGGCCACCCGGCTGCCGGGCCAGCGCCCACGACAGCGACAGGTCGACCCGGGCGCGGGTCATGCCGACGTAGAGGAGCCGGCGCTCCTCCTCGACCTGTGCCGGGCTCTCGGCGTAGGTGATCGGGAGGGTGCCGTCCTGGAGACCACACAGGAAGACCGAGTCCCACTCGAGCCCCTTGGCGGCATGGAACGTCGCCAGGGTGACGCCCTCGGCCACTGGGGCATGCTGCTCGGCGGCACGGCGGTCGAGGTCGTCGACGAACCCGCCGAGGTCGCCGCCCTCGGCCTCGAACTCGGCAGCCTGGTCGACCAGCGCCTGCCACGACTCCCACCGATCGCGGGTCTGCCCCCGGGCGGACGGCGCCTCGGAGGTCCAGCCCATGCCGGACAGCGTCGCCCGGACGGTCTCGAGCACGCCCTCGCCCTCACCCGAACGCGCCGCTCCGCGGATCCGGGTGACCGCCTCACGGACCTCGGGACGCTCGAAGAACCGTCGGGCGCCTCGGACGACGTAGGGCAGCCCCCGGGCGGCGAGGGCCTCCTCGAACGCCTCGGACTGGGCGTTGATGCGGAACAGCACAGCCATCTCGCCGACCTCGCGGCCCTGGTC
>DOWL01000111.1:20649-25804 GCA_003519585.1 Nocardioides sp.
GCCGACCTCGCGGCCCTGGTCGCGCAGCGCGAGGATGCGGGCTGCCACCGCCTCTGCCTCGGCCACCTCGTCGGGGCGGGCGTCGTAGCTGACCGCCGGACCGGCCTGCTGTTGGGAGCGCAGATCGACGCTTCGGCTCGCGGTGCCGGCGAGCAGCGTGTTGGCGGCCTCCACCACCTGGGGTGAGGAGCGGTAGTTGCGAACCAGTTCGACCGAGGTGGTGCCGGGGTACTTCGCCGGGAAGTCGCGCAGGTAGTCGGCGTTGGCCCCGGCGAAGGAGTAGATCGTCTGCGCGGGGTCACCAACCACGCACAGCTCGTCTCGACCGCCGAGCCACAGGTCGAGCAGCGCCGACTGGAGCGGCGAGACGTCCTGGAACTCGTCGACGACGAACCACTTGTATTGGCGGCGCACCTGGGCGGCGACCCGCTCGTCCTCGGCCAGCATCCCGGCCGTGAGGAGCAGGACGTCCTCCATGTCCATCCGGCCCTGGTCGCGCTTGACCTCCTCGTATGCCTCGAAGACGTGCGCGACCACCTCGGGCGAGTGGCCGGCGACCGAGCGTCCGCGCGCGTCGGCAGTCGCGGCGTACGACGTGGGCGAGACGTTGCTGACCTTGGCCCACTCGATCTCCGAGGCGAGGTCGCGCAGCAGCGCCTGGTCGGTGTTGATCCGCTGCCGTCGAGTCGCGCTGGCTAACAGCCCGAGCTTGGACTCGATCAGCTGCGGCAGCTCGGTGCCGTAGACGTGCGGCCAGAAGTAGCGCAGCTGGCGCAGCGCCGCCGAGTGGAAGGTGCGCGCCTGGACCCCACCCGCGTCGAGGGATCGCAGGCGGGTGCGCATCTCACCGGCGGCGCGGGTCGTGAAGGTGACGGCGAGCACTTCGGTGGGTGCGTAGACGCCGGAGGCGACCCCGTGGGCGATGCGGTGGGTGATCGCCCGGGTCTTGCCGGTCCCTGCGCCGGCGAGGACCCGGACCGGCCCGCGCAGGGCCTCCGCCACCTGGCGCTGCTCAGGGTCGAGCGCCGACAGCAGGGCGGGAACAGGCACGGAACAAACTCCTAGGTCGAGATGGTTGAAAGGGTGAGAACACGATGCGCGGCGGTCGTCGACCGTCCGCAGATCACGATAGAGGCCGGAGGCGACAGTCCCAGATGACCGACAGCAGCCCTGTGAGCGAGACCGCTCCCGAGGTGGGTTTCACCATGTACACCACGCCATGGTGCGGCTACTGCCACAGGCTCAAGAGCCAGCTGGACCGCGAGGGCATCGTCTACGACATCGTCGACATCGAGCAGCAGCCCGAGGCGGCGCTGATCGTCGAGTCGGCCAACCACGGCAACCAGACGGTGCCCACCTTGGTCTACGCCGACGGCACCGCTCAGACCAACCCGTCGCTCGCTCAGGTCAGGGACAAGCTGGCCGCACTGGCCTCCTGAGACTCAGAACTCGACACGGTTCACCAGCCGGCCGGTGAAACTCACCACTGGCCGGGCAGCGGCCCGCCGTACCAGTGCTCGACCAGCGAGCGGCTGATCGAGACGCCGCCCGGGAGGACCAGCGTGCCGGCCGCGGCCTCCGCCTTCATCTCGGCACGGGTGAACCATCGGGCGTCGTCGAGCTCGTCGTTGTCGACCGTGATGTCCTCGGAGACGGCCCGGCCGACGAAGCCGAGCATCAAGCTCGCCGGCAGCGGCCACGGCTGGTTGCCGAAGTAGGTCACCTCACCGACCACGACGCCGGTCTCCTCGAGGACCTCGCGGCGTACGGCGTCCTCGAGCGTCTCCCCTGGCTCGCAGAAGCCGGCCAGGGTGGAGAACCGCCCCTCCGGCCAGATGGCCTGCCGGCCGAGGAGGCAGCGCTCGTCCTCGCTACCCGGCTCGCCCGCGGCGACCACCATGATCACCGCCGGGTCGGTGCGCGGGAACTGGACGTGGTCGTTGGCGCAGGCGAGTTCGTGCCCCGACGACCTGGGCGCCAACGGCTCGCCGCAGCGCGGGCAGAAGCGGGTCACGAACAGCCACTCGGCCAGGCCGAGCGCGTGGAAGACCAGCGGTGCGCTGGCCAGCGTGTCATCGGCCAGGTGGGGCAGCAGCCCACGTAGCGGCACCCAGTCCTCGCGGGCCGCCCTCGCCTGCTCCGGCCCGGTGATCACCGCGAACCAGGCGCGGTCGTCGTGTTCGCCGAGCAGCACCCGGACGCCATCCGGGGCCTCCTGCGGCCCGACCCACGGGATCGCGCCGTCTCGCGGCTGCACGCGGGTGCCCGAGACGACGAGGACCCGGGTCTCCGGGTCGGCCCACCGCTCCTCGAGCCAGGCGTCGTCGCGACGTCGTACTGCGACTCGGTCATGGGCGCCGGCCGCCATGCGCTCGTGCGGGTAGTCCACCTGGCCGACGCTAGCGCGCGTTAATGTCGCCCCGGTGAGCACCCACATCGGCGCCGCCCCGGGCGACATCGCCCCGCTCGTGCTGTTCCCCGGTGACCCGCTGCGAGCCAAGCGGATTGCCGAGACGTTCCTCGACGACGCGCAGTGCTACAGCGAGGTCCGCGGCATGCTCGGCTACACCGGCACCTGGCAGGGGCATCGGGTGTCCGTCCAGGGCTCGGGCATGGGGCAGCCGAGCCTGGCGATCTATGCGACCGAACTGTTCCGCGTGTACGACGTGCAGTCGATCATCCGGGTCGGCTCCGCGGGCGCGCTGACCGAGAAGGTGCGCGTCGGCGACATCGTCATCGCGTCGGGCGCCTGCACCGACTCGAGCATGAACCGGATCCGGTTCGAGGGGCTCGACTACGCGCCGGTGGCCGACTGGCGGCTGCTGTCGGCCGCCTCGGCGGCCGCGGGCGATCGCGACGACGTGCATGTGGGGCTGATCTTCAGCGGCGACTCGTTCTACTCCGCTCGGCCGGAGCTGCTGGGACGGATGGTCGAGTACGGCGTCCTCGCCATCGAGATGGAGGCCTCCGCGCTCTACACGATCGCCGCCGGCCACGGTCGTCGCGCCCTTGCCATCTGCACCGTCTCCGACCACGTCGTCACCGGCGAAGCCACCTCGGCCGACGACCGCGAACGCACGTTTACCGACATGGTCGAGATCGCCCTGAAGGCCGGCCTGGGTCTCTGACTGCGTTGTGGAGTAAGTCGGATGCGGGGGTTGTTCACACGGGGTGGAGATTCTTGACGCGGTGGTGATCGGGGCGGGGCAGGCAGGGCTGTCGGCGTCGTACCACCTGCAACGACGCGGGATCGGCCATGTCGTGCTGGATGCGGACCCGGAGCCGGGTGGCGCTTGGCAGCACCGCTGGGACTCGCTGACGATGCGCGATGTCCACGGGATCGCGGCACTGCCGGACTCGGAGCCTCCACCCCTGACCGGGCTGCGGGCCAACCGGGCGGTCCCGGCCTACTTCGCGGCGTACGAGCGGGAGCACGGGTTGCCGGTGCTCCGGCCGGTGCGGGTCGACGAGGTGACCGAGGACATGGACGGACTGCTCGTCGTGCGCGCGGGCACGCGGTCCTGGACCACCCGCACCCTGGTCAACGCCACCGGCACGTGGTCGAGACCGTTCGTGCCGCGCTATCCCGGGGCGGAGACGTTCCGCGGCGTTCAGCTGCACACCCACGACTACCCCGGCCCCGACCCGTTCCTAGGGCTTCGCGTCGTGATGGTCGGGGGTGGCGCGTCGGCCGTGCAGTTGCTTGGCGAGATCGCCCCGGTCGCGGGCGACACGCTCTGGGTCACCCGGCGCGAGCCGGTGTGGCGCACCGACGACTTCACGCCCGAGGTCGGACGCGCGGCGGTGGCCCTGGTGGAGGACCGGGTCCGACGCGGACTGCCGCCCGCCAGCGTCGTCAGCGTCACTGGCCTGGCCCTGCGCGAACAGGAGCGCGAGGCCGAGCGGCTCGGCGCGTACGAGCGGCACCCGATGTTCGAGGCGATCGAGCCGGACGGGGTCCGGCTGCCGGACGGCGACCGGTGGCCCGCCGACGCGATCGTCTGGGCGACCGGGTTCCGGCCAGCGATCGGCCACCTCGCGCGACTGCGGCTGCGGTCGGCGTACGGCGGCATCCAGCTCGACGGCACCACGTCGGTCGCGGACGCACGCGTGCAACTGGTCGGCTACGGCCCGTCGGCGAGCACGATCGGCGCCAACCGCGCCGGCCGAGTGGCCGCGCGCGGCGTCGCTCGGTGGCTTGACGCTCAGAGCTCGACCATGGCCTCCAGCGCCTGACGGTCGGGCAGTTCATCCGGCTCGACGGTGACGCCGGTGCGGACGTAGTGGAAGGCGGCCCGCACCTGATCGAGAGGTACGCCGCGCAGCTCAGCCCACGCGAGGCGGTAGAGGGCGAGCTGGAGCGGGTCGGCATCCTGGTGCCGGTTGGTCTTCCAGTCGACGAGCAGGAAGCCACCCTCTGGCTCGTCGTAGACCGCGTCGATCCGGCCACGCACCACCTGGCCGGCGAGCACCAGCGCGAACGACGCCTCGACGGCGTGCGGAACCCGGTCGGCGAACGGCCCCTTCTCGAACGCCGCGATCACGGCGTCGAGGTCTGGGTCGTCGGCGATGTCGAGATCGCCACGGCCGGGCAGGTCGTCGGGATCGAGCAACGGCTGCTGCGCGAAGCGGTCCTCGACCCACGCGTGGAACAAGGTCCCGAACCGCGCGGCGCGCGACGGTGGTCGGGGCATCGGCCGGGCCAGGTCGCGGGCGAACGCCGCGGGGTCCTCGCGCAGCCGGAGCACCGCGGAGGCCGAGAGGCTCGCGGGGAGGGGTACGCCGATGTCGGCGCGACGCTCCGAGCGCGCCTCAGCGACCAACCGCTCGACTTCGGCGTCCCACTCGGCCACCCTCGCCGCCTCGACCATGTCGAGCCCGTCGTCCTCGGCGCCGGGATCGGCGAAGCGGACCAGGGCCGCTGCCTCGAGCCGGCGCCGAGGTTCGGCGCCAGGACCGGTCGGCGGCCACGGCCTGGACGGGTCCTCACCGTCGTACGGGTTGGGGTCGCCGCGCTCGGGCTTGTCGCGCCACTCCGGCTCCGGTTCCCCCCACTCGCCGAGCAGGTCGCGGATCGTCGATTGGTATTCGGAGGGGCCGAACGCCGTGGCGCGGGTCGACCAGAGGTAGGAGGTGACCGTGAGCCGGTGCGCGG
>DOWL01000111.1:25908-52770 GCA_003519585.1 Nocardioides sp.
GGGGTGACCGTGAGCCGGTGCGCGGCGCGGGTGAAGGCGACGTAGCCGAGCCGGAGCTCCTCGGTGCGGTCGTGCGCCTTCTGGGCGGCCCGGAAGGCGTCGAGCGCGGCCTTGTCGTATCCGGCGAGCTGCGGCAGGTCACGCGCGTCACCGCGCAGCGGCGCAGGCAACACCGGCGGCGATGAGGTCCAGAGCGGCCGGGAGCGGTTGGCCGGGAACCGGGTCTCGCAGACACCGACCAGGAAGACCGAAGCCCATTCGAGCCCTTTGGACCGGTGCACGGTCAGCAGCTTGACCGAGTCGGCCGCCGTGGGCGTGGCGACGTCGAGCCCGTTGCCCTGGTCGTCCTCGGCGGTGAGGTAGGCGAGCAGCGCGGGCAGGGTGACGTCGCCGTCGACGGCCTGGAAGTCGGCGACCGCGCGGACGAACAGGTCGAGGTTGTCGCGGCGCGCCGGGGCGGCCGAACTGACCGCCGAGGCCAGCTCGACGTCGGCGCCCGTGGTGTCGATGATCCGCCGCACGACGTCGAGCAGCGGCTCACCGACGTGGGAGCGGAGCATCCGCAGCTCGCGCGCCAGCAGGGCGAACCGCTCGAGCGCCTCGGGTGAGTAGGGCCGCTCCCCCGGATCGACCAGCGCGTCGTCGAGGCAGGGGATCTCGGCCGGGTCGATGCCGTCGGCGATCTGGACGAGGTGGGCGGTGATCGAGGCCGGGTCGTCGCCGCGGCCCTGGCGGCCCGCGAGCTCGGCGGCCCGGCTGCTCAACAGGCCGAGGTCGCGCGGCCCGATCGCCCAGCGCGGCCCGGTGAGCAGGGTGAGCAGCGCGGCGTTGGCGGTGACGTCGTGCATCAGCCGCAGGATCGCCACGATCTCGGCGACCTCCGGCAACCGGAGCAGCCCCGAGAGGCCGACGATCTCGACGGGGATGTCGGCGTCCGTGAGCGCGTCGAAGACCTCGGCGGCGTGCTGGTTGTCGCGGGTGAGCACCCCGATGTCGGACCACTTCGCGTCATGGGCAGCCTTGACCCCGTCGACCAGCGCGGCGAGCTCGTCCCTGTGTGTCTCGAAGACCGTGGTGGTGACCACGCCCACGGCGGCCTCGGGCTTGGCTTCCAGCGGCGCGACGATCTCGTGGGCCGCGTAGAGCGGCTGCGCGAGGCGGTTGGCGGCCTCGAGGATGCGGATGTCGGAGCGCCGGTTGACCGTGAGGGGGTACGTCGCGACGTCGCCGGCCAGGGCCGGGAAGGTCTGCGGGAAGTCGAGGATGTTGGAGACCGAGGCGCCGCGCCAGCCGTAGATCGCCTGGTTGGGATCACCGACTGCGGTGACCGCGTGACCGCGGCCCGAGGCGGCATCCGGCCCGGAGAACAACCGGGCGAGCATGGTGGCCTGGGCCACGGACGTGTCCTGGTATTCGTCGAGCAGGACCACCTTGAACCGGGCCCGCTCGGCCACACCGACCTCAGGCTGCTCGGCGGCGAGCCGCGCACCCAGCTCGATCTGGTCGGAGAAGTCCATCAACCCGAGGTCGGCCTTGAGCCGCCGGTAGGCAGCCACCAGGCCGAGCAACTCCCCCCGCCGCTCGATGGCGCTCACCGCGGCCGCGATCGGCCCGAGGTAGGTCTTGCGCGCCTTGCCGGCCTCCTCCTCGGCGTACGCGCGGGCGAAGCCGGCCTTTTCGCGCTCGTCGAAGGCGCGCACGTCGTCGGGGCCGACCAGGTGCTCGCTCATCGCGGAGTCGAGGGCGAGGAGGTTCTGGATCGCCGTCTCGGCGTGATCGGTGAGCTGGACGATCTCGCCCGGGTAGCGGTCGACCACGCGCGCACCGAGCTGGTAGCGGGCGGCGTCGGTGATCACGCGGGTGTCGGGCTCGTGGCCGATCCGCAGGCCGTGATCGGTAAGGAGCCCCGCGGCGTAGGCGTTGTACGTCGCGACGGTCGGCTCGAGCACGTCGGCGTTGTCGGTGTTGTCGCTGTTGTCCAGATCGCGGCGACCCGGCTCGTCGAGCGCCCCCGCCGCGAGCAGGGCATCGCGGATCCGGCCGCGCAGCTCGCTGGCCGCCTTGGTCGTGAAGGTCAGCCCCAACACCTCCTCGGGCCGGACCTGCCCGGTCAGCACGAGGTAGACGACCCGCGCCGCCATCAGCGTGGTCTTGCCGGAGCCGGCGCCGGCGATCACCACCATCGGCTCGAGGGGCGCCGAGATCGCCGCCCACTGCTGCGCGCTGGCCACCCAGCCCGCACGCATGGCCTGGGCGAGTGCCTCCGGCGTGCGCAGCTCGCGTGGCGCCGCACTCACGAGCTCACCACGTGACCGGCGCTCTTGGCCGGGCAGATCGGCTCGAACGGGCACTCGCGACATTGCTCGCCGACGACGGCCGGGAACTGCTCGGCGCGGAGCAGCTGGGCGGCTCGGGACAGCTGGGCGCGCAAGGCCCGCCGTTCGGGCCCGTCCTCCTCCTGGACGCCCTGGGTCTGGACGGTGGCCTCCGGTCCGCCGTCGCGCAGACCGAGCTGCACCAGCTCCGCACCGCCGGCCTCGGCCTGGCCTCCCGGCAGTCCGGGCAGGCCGTCGACGGCTCCGTGGTCGACGGCGAGCTGGTAGAGGCCGAGCTGGAGGTTGGTGGCCATCGACTTGTCGGTGGGCTTGCCGCGGGTCGTCTTGAGGTCGACCACGACCACCCGGCCGTCGCCGTCGAGCTCGAGCCGGTCGGCGTAGCCCGCCAACCGCACCTGCTCGCCGTCAGGCAGGTCGAGCACGGCCTTGAACTCCTGCTCGATCCCGATCACCGTGCGCGGGTCGGCGGCGTGCCAGGCGAGGAACCGTCCGAGCGCCGCCCGGGTGCGCTCGAGCTCGCGTGCGCGGGCCCACGGGGTGCGGAACTCCATCCGGTCCCACACCTCGCCGACGTACTCCATCAGCTGTTCGACCCCGGCGTCATCGGGGGTGACGTCGAGTTCACCGGCAGCGATCCGCTGCGCCAGCGCGTGCACGATCTCGCCGAGGTTGGCCGACTGGTGCTGGCGGGTGACACCGCCGGCCTCGCGGGAGAGGAACCACTGGGTCGGGCAGGTGCTGATGTGCTCGAGCAGGCTGGCCGAGACCGGCACCGGGCGGTCGGGGTCGCGCAGCGGCTGCACGGAGCGGGTCGCCGAACGGGTGCCCCACCAGGTCGAGGGGTCGGCCATCGGCACCAGGGCCCGGTCGCCGGTGGACTCGGCGGCCAACCGGGCCAGCCGGCGCGCGGCGGCGCGGCGCAAGGCATCGCTGGCGTCGGGATCGGCCGTCGTACGACGAAGCTCGCTGACGAGTCCGGCCAGCGAGAGGGTGCGGGCCGGCCGACCCTCGACCTGCTCGACGGTCACCCCGAGCTCGGCGAGGAACCGGGACGGCTGGTCGCCGTCGTCCTCCGGCGAGGCGACGGCGGTGACCACCAACCGCTGCCGGGCGCGGGTGCACGCGACATAGAAGAGTCGCCGCTCCTCGGTCAGCATCTCGCGGGCGGTGGTGGCAGGCACCAGGCCGTCGGTGCCGATCCGGTCGGCGCCGAGCAGCGTGGAGCGCCGCCGCAGATCGGGCCAGCCGTCCTGTTGGACGTGGGCGACCACGACCAGGCGCCACTCGAGCCCCTTGGCGCGGTGGGCGGTCAGCAGGCGTACGGCGGCACCGCGCGCGCCACGCTCGGCCAGGGTGTCGGCCGGGATCTGCTGGGCCACCAGGGTGGCCAGGAACTCGCGCGCCCCCACCCGGTCGCGGGTCTCCTCGGCCCGAGCGGCCGCCTCGAAGAGGGCGCAGATGGTGTCGAGGTCGCGGTGTGCACGCCGGGCCGTGCCGCCACCGAGCTCGACCGAACGGCGCAGCCTGGTCGGCCAGGAGGTGCCGGACCACAGCGTCCAGAGCAGCTCCTCGGCGGTGGCGCCGTCGTCGAGCTGGGCGCGGGTGCGGGCGATCAGCTGGGCCGCCGCGCGGGCGCGCTCGACCTCGGGTCCGTCGAGACCGTCGAGCAGCCCCGGGTCGGCGACCGCCTGGCGCACCAACTCGCGCGAGTGAGTGGGGGCGCGGCCCGCCTCGGCGGCGGCGGCCTTCTCGCGCTGGCGCAGCTGGCGGGCCAGGCGGCGTACGTCGCCGGCATCGAGCCCACCGAGGGGACCGGTCAGCAGCGCCTCGGCGCGGGCGGCGTCGATGTGGTCGACGTGGTCGGGGTCATCGTTGTCGATGTTGAGCACGACTCTCATCGCATCGATCAGCGGCAGGGCGGCCGGATCGCGGACCAACGGGAGCTCGTCACTCGCCACCTCGACCGGCACCCCCGCAGCACCGAGCGAGCGACGCAGCCCCGGGATGCTCTGGCGCCCGGAGCGGACCAGCACCGCCATGTCGTCCCAGGCGATGCCGTCCTCGAGGTGCGCGCGGCGCAGCAGGTCGGCGAGGTGCTCGGCCTCGGCGCGGTCGCTGTCGAAGGTGCGTACGACGACCCGCCCGTCGCCGTACGCACCGACCTCGGCACGCGGCTCGAGGAACGCCGAGCGCGCCTCGTCGGGGATGCTGCCGGGCAGCCCGATCCGCTCAGCCACGCGCTGCGCGGCAGTGAGGATCCGCGGCCCGAATCGGCGGGTGGTGCCGAGCGCGACCACGTCGGCCGGGCGACCGTCGGCCTGGGGGAAGTCGCTGGGGAAGTCGAGGATGCCGCGCACCTCGGCGCCGCGGAAGGCGTAGATGGACTGGTGGGGATCGCCCACCGCGACCAGGTCGCGGCCGCCGCCGGCGATAGCGCGCAGCAACGAGACCTGGCCGGAGTCGGTGTCCTGGTATTCGTCGACGAAGACGTGGGCGTAGGCGGACCGCAGCTCGTCGCGGTGCACGACCGCCTCGATGGTGGCCCGCCGGATCAGATCGGCGTAGTCGACGGCGCCGCGGTCGTCGAGGATTGTGAGGTACTGCTCCAGGAACGCGCCCGCCGCGATCAGCTCCGGCAGCCGCTCCCGCTCGCCGAGCGCAGTCAGCTCGTGACCGTCGAGCCCCTTCTCGCGGGCCCGGGACAGGACCGCATGCACCTCGCGCGCGAAGCCGCGAGTGCCCAGCGCGACCCGCAACGGCTCGGGCCAGCGCACCGACTCGGGGTGGTCCTGGAGCAGCTCGCGGAGCACCACGTCCTGTTCCGGGGCCGACAGCAGCCGCAGCGGACCGACGTAGAGCTGGGCAGGCGCGTAGCGGCGGATCAGCCCGTAGGCGAAGGAGTGGAACGTCGAGCCGATGCTCGCCGACGTGGTGTTGCCCACCCGCGCCGCGACCCGATCGCGGAGCTGCTCAGCGGCCTTGCGCGAGAAGGTCAGGGCCAGGATCGCGTCGGGGTGGGTGCCGTCCTCGATGCGCGCGACAATCGCCTCGACCAGCGTCGTCGTCTTGCCGGTCCCGGGGCCGGCCAGCACGAGCAGCGGGCCGCGCCGATGGTCGACGACCCGCTGCTGCTGCTCGTCGAGTGCGGGCACCTCGGTGCTCCGCGGCGCGCGGACCAGGCGATAGGTCGTGGCACCGCCTGCCGAGGAGTCCGTCACGCTCGTACTCCATCACGGACCACCGACGGTCTATCTACCCCGGCGATTCTCGGCCCCGCCGGGCGCGCGGCTCCGCCGCGAAAGACCGGGTCGCTGCACTCCCTCCCCAGTTGCGGAAGCCGCCCGATTACCGAACACGAGGCGCGCGACGCGGCCTAGCTGTCGGGGTCACATCTTGTCGGCGGCGGCGGTGGCGAGCGCCTTGGCCTGCTCGAGTCCTTCGTCGTCCATGGTGCCGAAGATGTACCACTGGGTGAAGAACGACTTCTCGCCGTCGTAGACCCAGACGGTCGAGACCGAGTCACTGAACGCGTCATCGCCGATGCCGTCCAGCGGTGGAGAGTCATCGCTGCGCACCGAGTCGGCCGCGGCGGTGTTGTCGTAGACCGTCAGCGTGGCCGTGTCGGCCGGATGGGCCGGGTCGTCGGACTGCCACACGCAGGTGGTGAAGTCGCCGCCGGTGATGGCCGGACCGGAGGTGGGGATCCCCTCCTTCACCGGGACGCCGACCGCGGCCGCCACCTCGTCGGTGGTCAGCAGGTCGCAGGCCAGTGCGTCGCCGGTGGCCTCGCCGCCCGGGTCGCTCATCCCGTTCCCCGTGGCGTCGCCCGTTGCAGGGTCGGTCGCGGTGGTGGCCGTGTCGTTCGCGACGGCTTCGGAGTCGCCGGAGTCGTCACCCCCGCATGCCGTCAGCGCGGCGACGGAGGTGAGCAGGATCGGGACCAGGGCTCTGCGGATGCGCACGATCGGATGCTAGGACGCCTCGACCGGGTCACGCTGCGGCGTTTGTCCCGGATCTGTCCTGGCACGGCCCAGAGCCAAGACCGCTCAGAGCAATTCGAAGTCAGCGAAGTCGAAACCCGGCGAGACCAGGCAGCTGACCAGCGCGTCGTGCGTCGCGGGCACGGTGCGCTGCCAGACGCCGGCCGGGACGAGGGCCTGGGCCAACTGACCGGCGGCGACATCCACGCCGACCACCAGGGACGTCGGATCGGCTGGGGTCGGGCCGGTGCCGCCCAACTCGAGGGTCACCGTGCCCCGATGGGCGAGCCAGATCTCGTCGCTGGCCACCCGATGCCAGGCCGAGCTCTCCCCTGCCGCCAGGAAGAAGTGGATGAGCGTCGCGGTGGGACGGATGCGCCCGTCCGGGAGCGTCACCTCGATCGGCGAGGCCCAGGTCTGGCGGAACCAGCCGCCCTCCGGGTGCGGCGCCAGGCCCAGCGACCCCAGTGATTCAGCGAGCGGTGGCGGCGCGTCGGTCATGGCAGCAGTATCGGTGGCTCTGCCAGAGTGCAGCCATGGCGCGCTTCCTGACCGCCGACTTGCCGGTCGGTACGTCGCGGGGCTGGAAGGCTCCGGTCGCGACGGTGATCGCCGTCCTCGTGGTCTCGGTCTGCCTGACCTGGACCTTCTTCTCGATGCGCGCGGTGATGGGGGTCGGCGGCTCCTGCGCCGACGGCGGTCCCTACGTCAGCGCTCAGCCCTGCCCCGACGGCTCGTGGCTGATCGCGGTCGCGATCCCGGTCATGCTGCTGACCGCGATGTTCGGCTCCGCCGTGGCGATGTCGGCCGGCGCTCCCAACCTGCTGCTGCCGATGTGGGGCCTGCTGTTCGGATCGCTCGGCTGGAACTTCCTCGAGTTCGCCTTCAAGGGCGACGGGGTCGTCTGGGGCTGGCTGGTCTGCGGCGTGCTGTTCTGGCTGATGGCCGCCCCGGCCGTCTTCGCGATGCTGCTGGAGGTCAAGAAGGCCGTCCTCCCGCCCGATCCGCCCAAGCCCGGCGCCGGCTCGCGCTGGTGGGTGCCGGCGTACGCCGCACTCGGGTCGATCGGCTTCCTCTTCGGAGCGTGGAGCTTCAACGCCCTGTCGTGAGGTCCCGTGCCAGCTCCGCTCATTCGATGGGCCGCTCGTTGTAGATGCCGGCCTCCTCCTGGCCGGTGAGCCGCTGGATCGCGGCCATCACCTCGTCGGTCACCTCCCGACGCGCGCGGCCCAGGGGTACGCCGTCGAAGCGGCCGGCGACCTGGATGGGTGCCCCGAACTCCACGGTGATCGGGACCACCCGCGGCCGGCTGGAGCCGACCGGCTGGACCTTCTCCGTCCCGGTCAGCCCCACGGGTACGACGGGGACGCCGGCGCTCAGCGCGAGGTGGGCTACGCCGGTCCGGCCGCGGTAGAGCCGGCCGTCGCGCGAGCGGGTGCCTTCGGGGTAGATGCCGAACGCCTCACCCCGACCGAGAACGTCCAGGGCGATGTCGAGGCTGGCGATCGCCGCCTTGGTGTCGTCGCGGTCGACCGGCAGCATGCCGAGTCCCTCGAACCAGACCCGCGAGGCGAGCCCCTTCACGCCGGTGCCGGTGAAGTAGTCGGACTTGGCCAGGAAGACCACCTTGCGCGGCACCACGCTCGGGATCACGACCGAGTCGACGAAGCTCAGGTGGTTGCTCGCCAGGATCACCCCACCGGAGTCGGGCACGTGCTCGAGGCCCCGCACCGTGGGCCGCCACACCGCGCGCAGCGCCGGGGGAAGCACCGTGTGCATCACGTCGTAGAGGAGCACGTACCGAGTGTGGCCGCTACCGCGAGGTAGGACGAATCGGCTCAGCGAGGCGTGAGACACGGCACCCGGAAAGACACCGGGGAAAGGCGAAGGGCCCGATCAAGTATGAGTTGATCGGGCCCTTCTTACGCTTCCCCCGAGGGGGTTGCGCAGCACCAGTTCTATGCCGTGGCGAGCACCGCGTGCAAGGGGTCGCCGCGACATTCCTCTGGTTCAACAGGCTTCTCCACCGAACCGGGACGGTTGTCCACCGTGGGCCGCCGATTGTGCACAGATCGGCGCTCAGCCTGTGGAGAGCGGGGCCGGCGGTTCCGGCTCCCAGAACGCCGTCGCCATGTCCACCGCGCCGGTGCCGCGCAGCGGGGTGCCCTCGTCGAGGTAGTGCGGTCGCGCATTGTCCTCGTGGCTGGGCGGCAGCGAGCCGTCGGCGCGGACCACCCGCCACCACGGCACCGGCCCGCCGTGCCGGGCCATCACCGCCCCCACCTGCCGCGGGCCGCCGCCGACGACCGCCGCGATCGCGCCGTACGACGTCACACGGCCCCGCGGGATCTCCTCGACGACCGAGAGCACGAGCTCGACGTACTCCTCCGGATCGATGCGAGTCACGCCTTCTCCTGTCCGGTGCTGACCGCCGTGGCCGCCACGACGCAGATCACGATCGCGCACCCGAGGCCGGCGACCCAGATCCCCGGTGGCTCGGGCTGGCCGTCGACGGCCACCGCCAGCAGCCAGAGCAGCGGGACGGCGACCGCGACGACCGCACCGCGACGGAGCCACAGCAGCAGGACCGGTGTCCCGATCGGGAGCCCGGGAGGACCATAGGCGAGCAGCACCGCCGCGACGTGGGCGGCCAGCAGGAGCAGGGCGGCCGGGATCGCGCCGACAGGTACGCCGTTGGCCGACGCCAGCGCCCACCAGATCACGACCAGCCCGAGGCACGCGGTGCCGAACGGCGACTCCGGCATCGCTGCGAACCCCACGGCCAGCGCGAGGGTGAGCGCGACGAACCAACGGTGCGGGACGTCGTCGGGCCGGGCCGCCTCGAGGGCGAGCACGGGCGCGACCAGGACCACGGCGCGGAGCAGCAGCCTGCCCCGCGTCTCATTCACTAGGGCGTGTCGCCCTGACTCCCTCATCGCAGCGCCACCTGGGGCACGGTGGCCCGTCGGGCCAGCCGCCGGAGCACGTCGTCGAGGGTGCCGGCACCGCGCCACGGGATCACCGGGCAGCCGAGCGCCGCCAGCTGAACCAGCACCTGGTCCCGCTCCAGCCGGCGCATCCGCCAGGCCAGGTCGGCGATCCGCGGGTCGACGCCGTCAGGCACCCGCGGGGTCGCGCCGGGAGGAAGGGTGTCGATGACGACCACGGGCAGGGCCCGCTGGACCAGGCCGGCGGTCGCGGTGACGATCGCCGGGTCGAGCATCGGCGAGAACACCAGGACCACGCTCCCGCCGGTCACCCGCAACTGCAGCCGCTCCACCACTCCCTCCGGGAGCTCGCGGGGCTGTACGCCGGCCAGCTGGTCGAGGAGGACTCGTAGGTGCCGGGTGCCGGCGCCGTACCCGACCAGTCCGCCGTCGCCCCCGACGATCCGCAGCCCCACTCGGTCGCCGGCGCCGACGTGGTGCTCGGCCACGGCCGCGGCCGCCCGCACGCTCTGGTCGAGGCTGCTGGCCTCGCCGTCGAGGCCGCCGGAGTGGCCGTGGTCACCGAGTGCGTCGAGCACGAGCAGCACGCCGCTGTCCTCCTCGGACGGCGAGGTCGTGACATGCAGTTCGCGGCTGCGCACCGAGACCCGCCAGCTGATCCGGCGCAACCGGTCGCCGGGCCGGAACGGCCGGATGTCCGCGAACTCCACACCGGCCCCCAGCCGGGGCGACCGGTTGACGCCGACGAGCCCCACCGGCCGCGGGGTCTCGGCACGCGATGCGAACTGCCGCATGTGGGGCAGCACCCGCACCGAGTCGCCCGGCAACGAGACCGGGCCCCAGCGATAGCCCGCCCACGGCGTGGTCAGGCAGACCTGCTCCTGGCCGAGCACCCGTCTCCCCCACCGCCGCGGCCCGACCTCGATCTCGGGCGGCGCGTCATCCGCCCCGGCCACCAGACCGGCCACCAGACCGTTGGGTGGGTGCAGTGCGACGTACGGCGTCGGCGCCATCGCCCGGGCCACGTGTTCGACGTCGGCCGCGGCGACGATGCGCAGCCGAGACGTCGTGCCCTGCCCCTCGTGCAGCCAGCGGTGGTCGAGGGTGGCCTCGACGGTGGGCGACGAGTCTGGCCGGTGCAGCAGCCCCAGCGTGGCCAGCAGAACGAACGGCGCGCCGAGCAACAGCACCGCAGGCGAGGCGCTGACCACGGCGGCGACGACCGCGATCGCCGCCACCACGACCGCGCGGGCCAGGGCGGGAGTGGGGCGCCAGCGTCCCCTCATCTGTCGAGGGTGGACGGGGTCGGCACCTGGACGAGTACGGCGTCGACGATCGACCGCCCGTCGGTCTGGGTCATCCACAGCTCGGGCCGGACCGTCACCCGGTGTGCCAGCACGGCCCGCGCCACCGCCTTGACGTCCTCCGGGATGACGTAGTCGCGCCCGCGCAGGACGGCGAAGGCCCGCGCGGTCAGGACCAGGCCGAGCGAACCGCGCGGCGACGCGCCGGTGAGTGCGTCGCGATGAGCGCGGGTGGCCGCAGCCAGAGCCACGCAGTAGTGCCCCACGCTCTCGTCGACCCGGACGGTCTCGACCGCGGCCTGCAGTGCGCGCAGCCCCGCGGGATCGGTGACCGCCGCGAGCTCGACCTCCTCCTGACGGCGCTCGACGCGACGGGCGATGACGTCGTACTCCTCGCCGGCCGACGGGTAGCCGAAGCTCACCCGGAGCAGGAACCGGTCGAGCTGCGCCTCAGGAAGCGGGTAGGTGCCCTCGTATTCGATGGGGTTGGCCGTCGCCAGCACGTGGAAAGGCTCGGAGAGGGGGAAGGTCTCGCCCTCGACGGTGACCTGCCGCTCCTGCATCGCCTCAAGGAGCGCGGATTGGGTCTTGGGCGGCGTCCGGTTGATCTCGTCGGCCAAGAGCAACCCGGTGAACAGCGGGCCACGCCGGAACTCGAAGACCGAGGTGCGCTGGTTGTAGAGGAAGGACCCGGTGAGGTCGGAGGGCAGCAGGTCGGGCGTGAACTGCGCTCGGGCGAAGTCGAGCCCCAGGGCCTGCGCGAACGAGCGCGCGGCGAGGGTCTTGCCCAGGCCGGGGTAGTCCTCGAGCAGCACGTGGCCCTTGGCGAGGATCGCGCACAGCACCAGCCGCAGCGCCTCCCGCTTGCCCACGATCGCCTTGCTCACCTCGTCGAGCACGCGTTCGGCGACTGCGGCGGTCTCCTCGATGGTGGTGGCCGGTGTGGTCGTCACAGCTCCTCGATCCTCTTCACACAGCGTTCGATCTCGTCGGGGTGCAGCTTGCGGGCCGGACCGGCGAGCACCGTGGTGAGCTCGTGGCCGAGCAGCTCCGCGGCGAGCGGGTCATCGACCCGCAGGTCGTGTCGAGTGCGCAAGGTCCGGTCGGCCAGGTCGCGCAGCCGGCTGCGGAGCGCGATGTCGGCGTCCCGGGCCGAGAGGTGGCTCTCGAGGATGCGGAGGTAGGAAGCGGTGCGCGGGTCGAGCCGGGTCAGGCTGCTCTCGGCGTCGGCGTGCGCGCTCCACACCGCGGGCTCCACCGAGGTCGCGTCGACCAACAGCCCCGATGCACACACGACCAGCGCCACCACGAGCGCGAGCCTCAGCTCGTCGGCCTCGCCGTGGATGATCCGGATCGCGACCTCGATGGCGACGAACGCAGCGATGCCGCCGGCCAGGCGGAACCACCAGCGGCGCGGGCCGGTCATCGGGACACGGCCGTCCGGCCGAGGCTGCGGTGGATGGCGTCGAGCGCCTCGAGGGCCGCGCGCCGATGTTCGTCGGTCATGGGGTGATCGGAGAACCGCGCCTCGCGGTAGAGGTCGGCGAGTCGCCCGACAGCCGCCGGATCGGCCGCCACCAGGTCGAGCACGCCGAGGACGAACTCCCCGGTGGTCTGCCACGGACGACGCTGCACCCCGGCGAGCACCCCCTGCTGCTCGAACCGGTGCCAGCACGCGACGATCGCGTTGCGCGGCTCGCCCTCCTCGGCCAGCTCCGCCCGTTGACCTGCGGCATCCTCCTCGAGGACCTCGCTCAGGTGCGCCGGGGTGCCGAGCACCTCGAACGCCACCTCCTCCGGCGGGCTGCGCGTGCGTCGAGTGCGGTACTTCCACAGTTGACGCAGCTTGCGGATCAGGCCGAAGGCGAGGAAGGCGACGACGGCCACGGTCAGGAGCTCGAGCACGAAGGCCAGCGCCCCCACCCACCCAGGGGGCTCCGCCGACGCCTCCTTGCGGGCCTCCTCCAGCGGGTCCTCGGAGTCGGCATCCGCGGTGGCCGTCAGGAACGACGGCTCGTCGGCGCGGATCCGGTCGACATGCCCGCCCGAGACGACCCGCTCCGGCCCGATCGAGGAGGCCCAGGTGAGCAGGACGAGGAGCAGCACCGCGGCGCCGAGTACGGCGACCACGGCCGAGGTACCGGCACGCGCAGGGCTCATCGCTTGCGAACGTAACCGCCGCCACCCCCAGAGACGATCACGGCCCGGTCACGAATGTTACCGGGCCGTGGGGCGCTGCGCTCGGACTACGTCAGAGCACGGGATCGAACGGCTCGGTGCCCGGAACCAGCGTCAGACCGGAGATACCGGAGTGGGCCTGGGCGAAAGCGAGCTCCTTGCCCAGGTCGCCGATGTTGTTGGACAGCGGCAGCGGGGCCAGGCCGAGGGTCGAGAGGACGCCGATCGCCGCGCCGTCGGCCGAGACGAACGCCGAGCCGGAGTCACCGGGGACACCCGGGGTCACCGTGTAGAGCGGGTGTGACCAGCCGCCGTCGGCCGCGTCGTCGCCGAGGCTGATCCCGGTGTGCGGCGAGAGCTGGCTGATCCCGGCCCGCAGGCTGGAGTTGCCGTAGGTGTAGACCCGGTCTCCAGCCGCGGTGCCGTCGGTGTCGATGCCGGTCGGGCCGCCCCAGAAGGGGATCGACGGGTTGACCTTGCCGACGTCGGCAGCGTCTACCTTGACCAGCGCCAGGTCGTTGTAGGCGCAGGTGTTCTCGTCAGTGGTGCCGAGATCGTGCATCGTCAACCACGAGGAGTAGACGAGGGTTCCGGCGCCGACCTGGGTGCCTTCGCTGGCCAGGTTGCCGCCCTCGTTGAAGGTGACCCGGGTGCCGAGCGGCAGCGACTCGGCCTGGCAGCCGTTGGTGTCGGTCGCCTCGCCGAGCCCGGCGCAGTGGGCGGCGTAGCCGACGTAGACCGTCCCGGCCCCGTCGGTGTAGACGAAGTTGGCGGTGCACTGGGCACCCTCGGTGTACATCATCGTGCCGGGATGGATCGCCGCACTCGCTGCGGGGGCCCAGCTCTGCGCGGCCTGGGCCGGGGCGGGGCCGACTGCGGCGGCGCCCAGGAGGACGGTGGCGAGGGTGACGATCGCGACCGCGACTCGGCGGAGCGTGGATTGGATGCTCATCGACGTGCTCATCGACTTCCTTCGAGTTCGGGTCCCGGCCGCGCCGGGCGATGTGCAGATCAACGAGGGGGGGCCCGGACGGGTTACGCCCCGAGTAGTCACTTCTGACTACTCGGGGTCGGGTCCACGCGCTGGATAGCGTGCAGCCATGGCCCCCGCGTCCGGACCCTTGTCCGACCTGCTCGTCCTCGACCTGACCCGCGCGCTGGCCGGTCCGCACGCCGGCATGATGCTCGGCGACCAGGGCGCGCGGGTGATCAAGATCGAGCCGCCGACCGGTGACGACACCCGCTCGTGGGGGCCGCCGTTCGTGGGTCCCGAGGACGCGCGCGAGTCGACGTACTTCCTCTCGACCAACCGCAACAAGGAGTCGCTGGTCCTCGACCTCAAGTCACCGGCGGACTGCGACGTCCTGGCACGGCTGGTGGAGCGGGCCGACGTGCTCATGGAGAACTACCGCGTCGGCGTCCTGGACCGGCTCGGCTTCCCCGTCTCGCGGCTGCACGAGCTCAACCCCGGCCTGGTGGTGCTCTCGATCACCGGCTTCGGGCACGACGGGCCCGAGGCGGCCCGCGCCGGCTACGACCAGATCGCCCAGGGCGAGGGCGGGTTGATGTCGATCACCGGCACCGACCAGCCGACCAAGGTCGGGGTCCCGATCGCCGACCTGATCGCCGGCATGAACGGCGCCTTCGGCGTGCTCGCCGCGCTGCACGAGCGGGCCCGGACCGGACGCGGCCGGGTGGTCCGGACCTCGCTGCTCGCGGGCGTGGTCGGCGTCCACGCGTTCCAGGGCACCAAGTGGACCGTCGCCGGCGAGGTGCCCGGCCTGTCCGGCGACCACCATCCCTCCATCGCGCCGTACGGCATGTTCGCCACCGGCTCCGCGCCGATCCAGATCGCCTGCGGCTCCGAGGGCCTCTGGCGCGCGCTGTGTACGGCGCTCGGGTGGGACCCCGCCGAGGACGGCTTCGCCACCAACCCCGACCGAGTCGCCCACCGGGACGCCTTGATCGAGCGGCTGGAGTCGACCTTCGCGTCGCAGGATGCCGAGCACTGGCTCACGTTGCTGGCCGAGGCCGGCGTGCCCTCGGGCAAGGTGCGCTCGATGGACGACGTCTACACCTGGGAGCAGACCCTGTCGCAGGGGCTCAAACTCTCCGTCGATCACCCGACCCTGGGCGCGGTGGACCTGCCCGGCTCGCCGCTGCGGTTCGACGACAACCCCTACTCCGGCGGCCGCACCGAGCACGTCGCACCGCCGACGTTGGGCCAGCACAACGAGTCGATCCGGGAGTGGCTCGACTCGACCGACTGACGTGTCACCCGATCTGGGTGGTGTGTCGCCCGGGTCGGCATGGGGACGCTGACGTCGACCCCGAGGGAGCGTCCTACATGACCCACACCGGCGGCCGGGTGACGCCGGCCGGCATGAACGCCGCGATCGCAGTGCTGTTCGTGGTGGGTTCGGCGTGCTTCGTGCTCGGGTCGGTCCCCGCCTACCTCGATGCGGTCGGCGGCACCGCCGATGGCGTCACCTTCTTCGTCGGCTCGATCTTCTTCACCTCGGCGTCGGCGTGCCAACTGCTCCAGTCCCAGACGCCCGACCTGAGCACGGCGGCCGCCGACACCCAGCACCGGCCCGCGCGGCCGCGATGGTTGGTGTGGTTGCCGCACGACCGGGCCTGGCTGGCCGCGGTCACCCAGTTCCCCGGGACGCTCTGCTTCAACGTCAGCACCTTCGCCGCGCTCGCCCACAACGCGACCGCGGCCGCCGAGGACCAGAACGTGTGGCGGCCGGACGTGTACGGCTCGATCCTGTTCCTCGTCTCCAGCGCGTACGGCGTGCTGGCCGTCCGCGGCGCCGCGCAGTCCGGCGACCGGCTGCCGGGCACCATCGCCTGGCTGAACATGCTCGGTTCGATCCTGTTCATGTGGTCGGCGATCGCCGCCTACGTCCTTCCTGACGGGCAGGACCTCAACAGCGGCGCCGCCGTCGCGGGGACCCTGTTCGGCGCCGCCTGCTTCCTCATCGGCGCGGCCCTCATGTTCCCGGCGTGGCATCGGGCCGTGCGCCAACCCACCCTCCAAGGAGAGCCCACATGACCAGCAGCTCCGAGTTCGACGCGGCGGCCGCCCTGTTCGGCAACCGGTTCGCCGTACAGGACACACCTGACAACACCTTCCCCGAGCAGGGGATGTCGTCGACAGAGGCGTTCCGCCTGGTCGCGGAGGACCTGGCGATCGAGGGCGACCCGGGTCGCAACCTCGCGACGTTCGTCACCACCTGGATGGAGCCGGAGGCGCAGCGGCTGATCGCGGCGAACCTGCACCGCAACTTCATCGACCACGCGGAGTACCCGCGGACCGCGGAGCTCGAGCAGCGCTGCATCCGGATGCTCGCCGATCTCTTCCACGCGCCGGGCCCGACCACGGGTGCGCGCACCCAGGGCTCGTCCGAGGCGATCATGCTCGGCGCCCTGTCGCTGAAGTGGAAGTGGCGCCAGCGCCAGCAGGCGGCCGGCCGGCCGACCGACCGTCCCAACCTCGTCTTCGGTGGCGACGTGCACGTGGTCTGGGAGAAGTTCTGCCGCTACTTCGACGTCGAGCCGCGGATCGTGCCGCTGCAGCCCGGTAAGTACACGATCGGGCCCGACGACGTCCTCCCCCACCTCGACGAGAACACGATCGGCGTCGCGGCCGTCCTCGGCACCACCTTCACCGGACACCGCGACGACATCGTCGGCATCAACGACCTGCTGCTCCAGATCCGCACCGAGCGCGACCTCGACATCCCGCTGCACGTGGACGGCGCCAGCGGCGGTTTCGTCTGGCCGTTCCTCTACCCCGACTCCGCGTGGGACTTCCGACTCGAGCAGGTCCGGTCGATCAACGTGTCCGGGCACAAGTTCGGACTCGTCTACCCCGGCATCGGCTGGCTGGTCTTCCGGGAGCGCTCCGACCTGCCCGACGAGCTGGTCTTCAAGGAGAACTACCTCGGCAAGACCGACGAGACCTTCACGCTGAACTTCTCGACCGGCGCCTCGATGGTCGTCGCGCAGTACTACAACCTGTGCCGCTACGGCCGGGCGGGCTACACCTACATCATGCGCAACATGCAGCAGAACGCGCACCGGCTGGCCGACAAGCTCGAGGAGATCGGCCGGTTCGAGATCATCGGCCGTGGCGAGGAGCAGCTCCCGCTCGTCGCCTTCCGGCTGGCCGGACCCGAGCCGTTCGACGAGTTCGACGTCGCCTGGCAGGTCTCGGCCGAGCGCGGCTGGATGCTGCCGGCGTACACGATGCCGCCCGACGCGCAGGAGGTCACGATCATGCGTGCCCTCGTGAAGGAGACGTTGAGCCAGGAGCACGTGGACACGCTGGCCCGCGACATCCACGACGCCTGCGCCACCCTGGAGCAGAAGGGCGGTGCCCACGAGTCCGAGCGCGCCAAGATGGTGGTCGGCCCGGGCCACTGAGCCGGGCCGAGTCCGTACGGCGTCAGCCCAGGTCGACGATGGCGGCGACCGGGCCGCCGCCGTCAGGGCCCTGGTGTGCCGCCGACACCGAGACGAAGACGGCGGGGTCTCCGGTGACGGCCGCGGTGACCCCGCCGACACAGGCCTTGATCTGGCGGTGCCAGTGCACGTCGGAATCGTCGAGCATCGCGTTGCGGCGGCCCCGGACCTCGCCGTCCTGGGAGGCCTCGCACTTGAGGAAGACGTTGACCAGGCGGCCGTCCAGGTCGCTGGTGTGCGGGCGCTCGGGGAGCTCGAGGCCGGCGTCGCGGATCGCGTTCCAGATGCCGTCCTGGTCGAGGGCGTCGGTCATCACCGAGTGGCCGATGCGGTAGCGCCCGCCGACCCCGGTCGCGTTGCCGACCACCACGACCTGCGCCTGGTCCAGCTCGACGCCCGACGAGCACGACGCCACGCTGGAGTAGAGCGTCCGGTCGTGCATCACGTCGTCGTCCGAGGGCATCTCGATCTCGCCGAGCGCCACCGCGATCCCGAGCGCCGTACACCCGTTGGACAGGTCCATCGACAGATGGGTCTCCTCGGTCCACACCGTCTTGCCGCGCGCCTTGGCGTCGCGGATCGTGTGGATGGTCAGCAGCGGGGTCTTGGTCTGCACGTAGTGCACGTCGGCCGGGTCGGTGATCCCGGCCCGCTCCATCGCGACCTTCACCGCGTCGGCGACCTTGGTGATCATCGGCGTCCGGCCGATGTCCTCGGGCAGCAGCCGCTCACTCATGGCGAAGCCGACGGTCAGCCGCGGCTCGTCGCTCGGCGTCACGTCTTCGGGCGGGACGGTCGCGAAGATCGTGGCGTGCGGGCTGATCACCCCGTCGGTGCCGCCGGACCAGACGATGGGGATCTGCTTGACCTGGTCCTCGGGGGCGCCCTTGGCGATCAGCGCCTCACGGAACGCGCGGTCGGCGATGATCCGGGTGTAGTCGTTGACCCCGCCGTTGCCCTCGGTCTTGCCGATGATCGCGATCACCCGATCCGCGTGCAGCGCGCCCTCGTCGATCAGCTTGCCCAACTCGCTGGCGTCGGCGACGGAGTGGATGGGGACCTTGCGTACTTCGATGGCGTCCGGCATGGGGTCACTCTCTCCTATCGATGGGGATCAGTCGGTACGACGACGGTGCCCGCGTCGCCTCCGACCAGGCTGGTCAGGTGGGTGAGGTCGGTGATGATGGCACGAGTCCCGCCGGCCTCGACGAATCGGCACGCGGCGTCCACCTTCGGGCCCATCGAGCCGCTCGCGAAGTGACCCTCGGCGGCGTACGCGCGCAACTGCGCGACGGTGACCGTGCCGAGGTCGGAGGCCCGGGGGGTGCCGTAGTGCAGCACGGCGTGGGGTACGTCGGTGGCGATCACCAGCACGTCCGCGTCGACGGTCCGGGCCAGCAGCGCCGCCCCCAGATCCTTGTCGATGACCGCCTCGACGCCCCGCAACGAACCGTCCGCCTCGCGAACGGTCGGGATCCCGCCACCGCCGTTGGCGACGACGACGAAGCCCGCTTCGACCAACGCCTGCACGGCCGATGCGTCGAGGATCTCAAGGGGCTCGGGAGAGGCGACCACCCGGCGCCAACCCTTCTCGCCGCGGTCCTCCCACGTCTCGCCGTGCTCGACGAGCACCGCCGCCTCGTCGGCTGACAGGTACCGCCCGATCGGCTTGGTCGGCTTGGTGAATCCCGCGTCGTCGGCATCGACGAGCGTCCGGGTCACGAGCGCCGCCGAGGGCCGAGCCAGCCCCCGCGCCCGCAGCGCGCCTTCGAGCGCATTCATCAAGATGAAGCCGAGGGTGGCCTGGGTCTGCGCACCACACCAGTCCAATGGGACCGGCGGCACGACGGCTGCGGCGAGCTCGTTCTTCACCAGGAGGTTCCCGACCTGGGGCCCGTTGCCGTGCGTGATGACGACTTCGACGTCGTGAGCCAGCAGGTCGGCGACGGCGGCCATCGCGACCTGCGCCGCGGCGATCTGGTCCTCGGGACGCGCTCGCCCCTCGGCGTTGGTCATCGCGTTCCCACCCAAGGCGAGCAGCACCCTCACCGGACCGAACCTAACTGTCGCCGTCCCGAGCCAACAGGCCCGCCATCGTCCGGGTGCCGACCGGGAGGCCGTGGCGGTCGTAGTAGTCGAACATCGCACCCAGCCAGCCGTCGGGCCGCTCGTCGGTGCGTACGGCGGCGACCCCGGCCTCGGCAGCCAGCTCGGCCACTGTCGCGGTCCGCGTGGCGAGCTCGTACGTCGCGCCGACATGGCCGTCCTCGAGCAGCACCAGGGCGGCGACCTGCGCGACGTCTCGGAGGTCGGCGAAGCCGAAGACGGCGTCGACGTCGTAAGGCACGGTCACCGGCCCGCTCAGGTCGAGGTTCTGCAGGTAGGCGCCCGGCTGCAGGATCGTCCACGCCAGCCCCGAGCGCCGGACCAGGTCCTCGGACACCGCCTTGCCGAGATGATGCGGCATCTCCGGTGCGTACGGCGACGCGACCGAGTGGTAGACGACGCGCGGGACCTCGGCGCTCGCCAGCGCCGTGAGCGCCTGCGCGACGTACGCCGGCTCATCGGGGTGGAGGTTCGGCGCGATGAGGTACGCCGCCGCGCAGCCGGCGACAGCGTCGGTCAGCTCGGGCCAGTCGGCCCGGCCCAGCGGCCGGCCCTCGACGTCCCGCTCGGACAGCGCCGCGAGCACCGCCCGGCCGGTCTTGCCGTGACCGCCCAGGACCGCGATCACTCGGGGCCACCACCGGCGAACCGCTGCTGCAACTCGCGGTAGGGAAGGACACCGTCGAGGAAGTCGAGGGTGCCGGTCTCGAGCAGCTCGCGCCCGGCCCGCTCGACGGCGGTCAATGCGGCGCGCGCGATGCTGCCGCCGAGGCTGACCCGCTTGACGCCGAGCGAGAACAACGTGGGCGCCGGGATGGCGTTGGACAGCCCGGCGACGAGGTTGAGCGGCGCCGGGATCTCCGCTGCGAGCCGCCGAATGGTGTCCTCGTCGTCCACCGCGGGCACGAAGACGCAATCGGCCCCGGCCTCCACATAGCGCGCCGCCCGCTCGATCGTCTCGGTGAACACGTCTCCGGTCGCGCCGCCGAAGTAGGTGTCGGTCCGCGCATTGAGCACGAAGGTGCCCGCCGGCGCCGCCGCACGCGCGGCCGCGATCCGCTCGGCCGCCTCGTCGATGCCGAACAGCACTCCCCCGACCTGGTCCTCGAGGTTCCCGCCGACCGCACCGGCCTCGACCGCCCGCCGTACCGTGCGGGCCACGTCGTCGTAGCCCGCCTCGAGATCCGCGGTCACGGGTACGCCGACGGCGGCCACGATCCGGCGTACGTGATCGAGCATCGTGTCGAGGTCGAGGTCTCCCCCGTCGGGCACCCCGCAGGCCCACGCGATCCCAGCGCTGGTGGTGGCCAGGGCGGGGAAGCCGAGCTGCTCGAGGATGCGGGCCGAGCCCGGATCCCAGGCGTTGGGGAGGACGAACCCCGGACCGTGATGCATTGCCAGGAAGTCGGCTGCCGACGGTGGCCTGGTCACCGCGCCACGGTAGTCAGGGTGGTTGCGGAGCGCGAGGAAGGTGAGCGGCCGCGCGTCCGCGTCGAGGATCCGCACCGGAAAATCAGCTCAGGACGACGACGATCCGGCGCGAATGCCCTCGCGTTGCCCAAGATCCCGACAGTGCAGCATTGCGGGCTGCCAGAGGGGGTAAAGCTGCACTGTCTTGAGCAGTCGCGGCCGCCAACGGCATTTTGTGCAGCAAATCCGCTCGTAGGCGGCGAATTATCTGCACAAACCCCGAAGCGCGACTCAGGCCCCGACTGCCGGGCTGTCCACCGAACTCCGGCCGGCCGCGCTGCGCCGCCACGCGGCCAGCGAGAAGGCGCCGAGCAGCAGCGGTCCGCCGAGGGTGAAGACCCGCCAGACCACCAAACCGGCCACGGCGGCCGCCTCGACGTCCACGCCCGCGGCTTCGACGAGTGCGGCCAGGATCAGGGCGTCCACGACGCCGATGCCCTGGAACGGGAACAGCGTGAAGGGGTAGGCGAACAGGTAGGCGATCGCGATCTCGACGATCGCGACCTCGCCCGCGGAGACGCCGACGAAGCGCAGGCAGAGCACGAGCAGCGCCAGGTCGACGGCGAGCATCGCACTGAGCACGACCAGGGAGCGGGGGAAGCCGTACCGGAACCGCTCGGCGATGTCGTGGCGGAATCGGATGCAGGCCTGTGCCCATGCCTCCGGGTCGATGCCCTTCCGCACCCGTCCGGCGAGCACGGCCGCCGTACGGCCCACCCAGTCGGCCAGCCGCTCGCTGCGTACGACGAGGAGCACCCCGACGAAGATCGCGACCGCCACTGCGACGCTGATGAGATCGGCCCAGCGCAGGCCGACGGCGCCTCCGGTCGCGAGCAGCAACGCGAACCCCACCGCCGGAGCGCCGAAGCGGACGACGTAGAAGGTGAGGGTGTTCATGATCGTGCCGGCCAGCCCCTTGGAGACCGGGACGCCCCACGACGAGAACATCGAGAGCCGCAACGCGAGGTCGCTCGGCGGTGGCGCCACGGTCGACATCAGGATCGCGACCTGGTCGTTCTGGGTCGCCCGCAGCACCGAGACGCCACGGATGTAGAGCGCCAGCGGCCAGGCGTTGAGCACCTGGCGCACCAGAAGCACGACGGCGAGCACCGGTGCCTGCCACCACTCGAGGTGCTTGAGTGAGTGCCAGACCTCGTCCCAGTCGACCCGGCCCACGATCCGGACGATCACGACCGTGATGACGAGCGCCGCGCCGAGCAGCAGCAGGCGGGTGCGCGTCACCACTCAGCGCCGATCGGACAACCTCATGTCGGAGCCAGCGTCAGACCCCGCCGTCGTCCCGGATCAGCTGGATCGTCACCTCGTCGTTGACGAGGTTCGCGCCGAACTGGTCGACACTCGCCGTCAGTCCGTTGGTGAAGGTGTCGAGCACCCACTTGTCCTGGTCCTCCAGTTCCGGTGGGCAGGCCATCATCGTGGCGGCCGTGGGTCCGGTCCACTTCAGGACGTCGCCCTCGAAGGCGTACGGCGCCGTCATGGTGTTGCAGCCGGCCCGGACGACCATGCTGTCGTCCTCGAAGCCCACCCGGAGCGTGGTCCCCGGGACGAGTGTGTAGCCCTCCACGCTGGTCGCCTCGTAGGTCCGACCGCTGAGCTCGTCCTGGCTGGGCGGGGTCGCCCCGGCGCTACCGCCGGGTGTGCTCGCCGAGCTACCGCTGCCGGGATCGCTCGCGGAGGAGTCGTCGTCGGAGCCACAGGCGCCGAGCGTGAAGAGCAGGACGGCGGCCGCGGCCGCGCCGAGGATGCGGGCGGACATCAGAAGTCCACCGCGTCGCGAATGATCGGACAGGTCATGCAGTGTCCACCTCCTCTGCCGCGGCCGAGCTCGGCCCCGACGATCGTGATCACCTCGACCCCCGCCTTGCGGAGGAGGGTGTTGGTCAACGTGTTGCGGTCATAGGTGAAGACCACCCCGGGTTCGAGCGCCACGGCGTTGTTGCCGCTGTCCCACTGCTGGCGCTCGGACTGGTAGACGTCGCCTCCGGTCTCGATCACCTGCAACGACGAGAGCCCCAGTGCGCGGGCGACGACGTCGGTGAACGCGCTCGATCCCTCGTCGACGACCTCGATCCCGGGGGCTCGGTCCGAGGGCAGCAGCGTGAAGGTGTGGACGCCGTTCATGATCTCCGGATAGAGCGTGACGATGTCGCGGTCGGCGAAGGTGAAGACGGTGTCGAGGTGCATCGCGGCACGCAGCTTCGGCATCCCGGCGACCACCACGCGCTCGGCGGCGCCCTGCGCGAACAGCGCCGCCGCCACCTGGGTGATCGCCTGGCGGGAGGTCCGCTCGCTCATGCCCATCAGCACCACGCCGTTGCCGACCGGCATGATGTCGCCACCCTCGAAGGTGGCCTGGCTCCAGTCGCGCTCCGGGTCGCCCCACCAGATGGTGGAGCCCTTGAAGTCGGGGTGGAACTCGTAGATCGCCTTGTAGATGAGGGTCTCGTCCTTGCGTGCCGGCCAGTACAGCGGGTTCATCGTGAGGCCGCCGTAGAGCCAGCAGGTCGTGTCGCGGGTGTAGAGCGTGTTGGGCAACGGGGGCATGAGGTACTCACGGGCACCGGTCGACTCCCGTGCCAGGCTGATGTAGCCGGAGCGGTAGTCCTCGGGCAGGTCCTGGGTGGCCATCCCCCCGATCAGGAACTCCGCGAGCTGCTGTGGCGCCAGTGTCTCGAGGTAGGCCCGGGTGCCGTCGACGAGCCCGAGACCGACGTGGTTGACCTCGATCTTGCGGTCCAGCAGCCAGTCGCGCGCGCCGTCAACCTGCATGGTCTCGGCCAGCAGGGCGTGCAACTCGACCACCTCGACCCCGCGCTGGGTGAGCTTGTTGACGAAGTCGGCGTGGTCGCGCTGGGCGTTCTCGACCCACATCACGTCGTCGAAGAGCAGTTCGTCGTTGTTGCTCGGGGTCAGCCGGCGGTGCGCGAGGCCCGGTGCACACACCAGCACCTTGCGCAGCCGCCCGACCTCGGAGTGGACGCCGTACGAGGCGGAGACCCGCGTCATCGAGGGCTCGGTCATGTCGGTGCCTTTCTGTCGAAGTCAGAGGGTGATGCGGCCGGTCCAGAGGCCGACGGCGCCGATCACGCCGCCGGCGGCGATCAGCACGAACAGCCCGATCTCCGCCGGCGAGAACAGCCGGCGGTCGTGCTCGCTGCGCGCTTTGACGTAGAGCAGCGTGGCCGGAGCGAGGATCACGGTCATCAGCAGCACGAACTTCATGCCGGCCGCGTCGAAGAGGAAGAGCGTGTACGCCGTCGCCGCGCCGGCCACGATGGTCTCCTTGCGGCGGATACCGGCACTCACGCCCGAGTAGGCCTCTCCGGTCAGCCCCAGCTTGAGCGCGTAGGCCGCCGCCAGCAGATAGGGCAGCAGCGCCAGACTGGTGGCGAGGTCGAGCATGAAGTTGAGCGCGTCGCTGACGAAGAGTGTGAGGGCGAGGAGTGCCTGGACCGCGAGCGAGGTCACCACGAGCGCGGTGATCGGCGTGCCGTTCGCGTTCTCCTGGCCGAGGAACTCCGGGAAGTCGTCCTGGCGGGCCGGGATGTACATCACCTCGGCCGCCATCAGGGTCCAGGCGAGGTAGGCGCCGAGCACCGAGACGATCACCGCGACGCTGATGAACACCTCGCCCCAGTCGCCCACGACCGACTGGAAGACGCCGATCATCGAGGGCTGCCGGGTCTCGGCGAGCTCGGGCTGCGGGACGACCGAGTAGCTGGAGAGCGTCACCAGCGCGAAGATCGAGAGCACGCTGAGGAAGCCCATGACCGTCGCGCGACCGACGTCCTCTCGGCGTTTGGCATAGCGCGAGTAGACGCTCGCACCCTCGATCCCGATGAACACGAACGTCGTGATGAGCATCGTGTTGCGGACCTGCTCGTTGAGGTCTCCGAGGTCGCCGTACCCGGTGGCGGTCCAGTTGTCGGAAAAGACGCCGGCGTCGAAGTTGACGAAGAGCACGACGATGAAGACGAGGATCGGGATGATCTTGAAGACCGTCACGATCCGGTTGATGACCGCGGCGTCGCGCACTCCTCGCGAGATCAGGACATGGAACGTCCACACCCCGACCGTGGCCAGGGCGACCGCAAGCACCGTGTCGCCGTCGCCGAAGCTGTCGAAGAAGGTGCCGAGGGTGGCGCCGATGAAGACCCAGTAGAAGGTGTTGCCGGCGATCGAGCTGGCCCAGAACCCGATCGCCGAGTTGAAGCCGGCGTAGTCGCCGAACCCCGCCTTGGCGTAGATGAAGACACCGGAGTCAAGCTCGGGCTTGCGGATGGCGAGGTTCTGGAAGACGAAGGCGAGCATCAGCATCCCGGTGCCGGCGACGGCCCACGCGATGAGTGAGCCCAGGATCCCGGTCGCGACTCCGAACCGGGCCGGCAGCGAGAAGACACCAGCGCCGACCATCCCGCCCACCACCATCGCGGTGAGCGTGGGGAGGCTCATCTTGGCAGCGCTCGTCGGAGCCGTCCCGGCCTCGGTGCTCATGCGGTCTCCTCGGCCACGGCGTCTCCTACCTCCCCGGAGGAAGGCTTCGCCAGCAGCACCCCCTCCGCCTCACCCGAGTTGGGTGAGTTGTCCTGCCACCTTGATGAGACGCGTCAGAGCACGTCGACCTCGGCGTGTGCGTGACCTCCGGAGAGCCGTGCGAAGCCCGGTCCGCGGTCGAAGAACGCCTCCGAGGGCGCGGGCCGGCCGGACCGCTCGGCCTCAGTGGCGGCGGCGTCGTACGCCAGCGTGTCGTCGTCCAGGGCACCGGTCAGCACCACGCCGTAGTCGGCCAGCGCTGCCGCCGGCGACACCTTGCGCCAGACCACGTCGCGGACCACGAGCTCCGGGTCGCGCTGCAGCGGGTCACCCCATCCACCACCCCCGGTGGTGCGGATCCGGATCACCTCCCCCGCCTGGACGGGTTCGGCGTCGGCGAGGGCGTCCACCTCGCGCTCCCGAGGTCCGCCGGGGTCGATCGTGACCTGGAACGGCTTGCCGGCCTTGCCGCCGCGGACCCCCCAGCAGGCCAGGATCGACCGGTCGGCGATCGACATGAAGTGGCCGTCCTTGAGCATCCGGATCGACTTCTCGTAGCCCAAGCCGCCGCGGTACTGGCCCGCTCCCCCGCTGTCGACCGCGAGCGAGAGCGACTCGACCCGGAACGGGAACCGCGCCTCGGTGAACTCCGTCGGCAGGTTCCGGGAGTCGGGTACGACGTGGATCGTGTCCTCGCCGTCGGCGTAGTAGCGGCCGCCCGAGCCGCCCCCGAGCACCTCGCGCATGAGGTACGAGCGGCCCTCCAGGTCCTCGCCGTACACACCGGTGTAGCGGATCGTCTCCTGGTCCGCGGGCATCCGCCCGTCGACCGCCTTGGCGACCACCCCGGCGAGCACGCCCAACAACCGCAGGATCACGAAGGTGCGAGCGTTGGTGGGCGCCGGGAACACCGGGGTCAGCAGCGTGCCGGGCGGCGGGAACCGCATCTCGATCAGCGGCACGATGCCCTCGTTGACGTCGAGCTCCGCCATCCGCTCGGGAGTATCCGCGAGGTTGCGCAGGATCGGCGCCAGCCACTTCTTGAGGAAGACCCCGTCGCTGGCGTCTCCCACGTGGTTGATCGGCCCCTTGGCCTGCGGGCTGGTGCCGCCGAAGTCGAGGACCAGGCGCTCGCCGTCGGGGTCGTCGGCCGCGGTGCGGGTCAGGGTGATCCGCTGCGTGTGCAGCATCGGCTCGTCGACACCGTCGTGCTCGGCGTAGTCCTCCCAGACCCAGGACCCGACCGGGATCTTGCCGAGGATCTCGCGGCGGTAGGTCTCGGTGGTGCGGGCCAGGATCGCGTCGAAGCACGACTCGACCGTCTCCACGCCGTACCGGTCGAAGAGCTCACCGAGCCGCCGGGCGCCCATCAGGCAGGCCGAGCACTCGGCGTCGAGATCGGCCGCCAGCGACTCCGGCATCCGGCTGTTGCGGGTCATGATCGTCAACGCCGCGCGGTTGGGCACGCCGGCGTCCCACAGCCGGATCGGCGGGACCATCCGCCCCTCCTCGAACA
>DOWL01000111.1:52888-61161 GCA_003519585.1 Nocardioides sp.
GACCGGATCGGCGGGACCATCAGCCCCTCCTCGAACACGCTCGTCGCGTGGCTCGGCATCGATCCGGGTACGGCGCCGCCGATGTCGTCGTGGTGGCCGAACGCCTGCACGAACGCGACGACGCGTCGTTCGCCTGGCGCGCCACTGAAGACGGGCACGGTGACGCACAGGTCGGGCAGGTGCCCGATGCCGCCCTCGGAGCGGTAGACGTCGTTGTGGAAGAAGACGTCGCCCTCGCGCATCTCCTCGATCGGGAAGTCGCGCGCGACCGGGTGCACCAGCGCGGAGTACGAGCGGCCGGTCAGCTTGCGCAGCAGCCGGTCGTGGATGCCGGCGCGAAAGTCGTGGGCATCCCTGATCATCGGGCTGCGACTCGTGCGGCCGATGGCGGTCTCGACCTCCATCTCGACGCTCGCCAACGAGCCCTGGACGATCTCGACCAGGACCGGATCGGCGCTGGCCCCGGCGTCGGCGGTGAGGTGGCCGTAGGGGAACTGCGTCGGCGCGCGGCGGCTGTCAGACATCGCTGGGCTCCCTCGTCACGATCAGGTTGAGGTACTCGTCCACGCGTACGGCGAACCCGGGGTGGACCGGCACGGTCGAGCCGAACTCCTGGATGATCACCGGGCCGACGAGGTGTGCTCCAGCCGCGAGGTCGCTGCGTTGGACCACCGGCGTGTCGACGTACCCGTCGTCGGCCTCGAAGCAGACCGGTCGGGTGGCGTCGAACGTCGTGAAAGTGCTCTCAGAACCGTCGTTGGAGAGCACTTTCGCGTCACTCGACGGCGAATGGCGGCGGATCTCGGGCCGCTGGATCGGCCCGATGCCGGAGACCCGCAGGTTGACCCACTCCACCTGCTGGGTCGGGTCACCGGAGAAGTCGTAGCCGTAGAGCGCGCGGTGCTCGGCGTGGAACGCGTCGGCCACCCGTGCCGGGTCGAGCGCCCCGTCGGGGACTGGCACCCGCACCTCGAAGGCCTGGCCGAAGTAGCGCAGGTCCGCGGTGCGGACGAACTGGTGCTGCTCCGGTGCGAACCCCTCCTTGGCCAGCGCCCCGGCCGCCCGACTGCTGAGCTCGTCGTACGCCGCCGCGACGGTCACCGGATCGAGGGCGTCGGCGAGCGCGACGTGGGTCTGCACGTAGTCGTTCTTGACGTCCACGGTGAGGAGGCCGAAGGCCGAGACGTTGCCCGGGTTGGGCGGCACCAGCACGGTCGGGATGCCGAGCACGTCCATCAGCCGGCAGAGCAGCAGCGAACCGGAGCCGCCGAAGGTGGTGAGCATGAAGTCGCGGACGTCGAGGCCACGCTTGACCGTCACCTGGCGCAGGGCATTGGCCTGGTTCCACGCGGAGATCTCCAGGATCCCCGTGGCACACGCCTCCGGGCTCAGCCCCAACTCCTGCGCGAGCCGCTCGACCCCCACCCTTGCGGCGGGGACGTCGAGCGGGATCTCGCCGCCGAGCAGGTGTGGCGGGATCCGGCCGAGCACGACGTGCGCGTCGGTGATGGTGACCTCGGTGCCGCCCTTGGCGTAGCACAGCGGCCCGGGATCGGCGCCGGCCGATTGCGGGCCGACTTTGAGGGTGCCCTCGGGTGAGAGCCAGGCGATCGAGCCACCGCCCGCGCCGACCGTGACCACGTCGATCATCGGGATCTTCGAGGGGAACGCACCCACCGAGCCCTCGGTGGTGAGCGTCGGCTCCCCGTCGATCACCACGCTCACGTCGGTCGACGTACCTCCGCCGTCGGAGGTCAACACCCGGTCGAACCCGGCCACCTTCGCGATCAAGGCCGCTCCCAGCGCGCCCGCTGCCGGACCGGACAGCACCGTGGTGATCGGCTGGTGCACCACCTCGTCGGCCGAGAGCACCCCGCCGTTGGACTTCATCACGTAGAACGGGATCGCGCGGTGGTCGTACGACGTCAGCCGGGCCTTGATGTTGTTGACGTACGCCGAGAGCCGCGGCTTGACCGCCGCGTCGACCAGGGTGGTCATCGCGCGTTCGTACTCGCGGTATTCGCGCAGCACCTCGCTGGAGAGCGAGACCACCGCGTTCGGGTGCTCGTCCAGCAGCACCGCACGCATCCGCTCCTCGTGCACCGGATCGGCGTAGGCGTGCAGGAAGCAGACCCCGAGCGTGTCCACGCCCTGGTCCCGGAACCAGCGCGCCACCGACCGCGCGCCGTCCTCGTCGAAGGGCCGGACCTCCTGGCCGTTCACGTCCAGGCGCCCCTCGACACCCTTGACCAGGTGGCGCGGGACGATCCGGTCGGGCTTCACCCAGAAGTAGCTGTTGCCGTAACCGTCGGGGACCGACTGCCGGGCGATCTCGAGCATCGCCTCGTAGCCGGTGTTGGTGATGAAGCCGAGCCGGTCGACCTTGCCCTCGAGCAGCTGGTTGGTGGCGACGGTCGTGCCGTGGGAGACCGCGTCGATGTCCGCGCCGCTCGCCCCCAGCAGGGCGAGCACCTTGTCGATGCCCGCCAGGAAGCCGTCGGCGGGGTTGCCCGGCGTGGACGGAGTCTTGGTCGTGACGAGCTCACCGGTGTCCTCGTCGAAGGCGACCACGTCGGTGAACGTCCCGCCGGTGTCGATGCCGATCCGGATGCGGCGAGCCATGGCTCCACTCTGTCAGGGCAGCGACGGGTGCACACTGGTGCCGTGGCCAAGGACGCAGGAGATTCAGACATCTCGACCCGGATCACCTCGCTGATCGAGGAGGAGCACCGGCTGCGCGACGCCCTCCACGTCGGTGAGATCACGGCCGACGAGGAGCACGAGCGGCTCAAGGCTGTCGAGGTCGAACTCGACCAGTGCTGGGACCTGCTGCGGCAGCGTCGCGCGAAGCGCGAGTTCGGCGCCGACCCCGGCGAGGCGGAGGTCCGCCCGCCGGGGACGGTCGAGACGTACTTGGGCTGATCCCGGACTCAGCCCTTCGACGGGGGTCGGTCAGTCGCTCAGCCGGACGCGAGGCAGAGCACGTAGGCGATGAACGCCTGGGTCGAGCCCGACTCGTTCCAGCCGCGTGCGGCCCAGGCGGCCGCGCCGTCGGGGTAGCTGCCGTTGATCCAGGTGTCGGCCGCCACCGCGGAGCCGTTCGCGAAGTAGCCACCGCCGCCGGTGCGCAGCTCGCCGGACTCGCAGCTGGCGACGACCAGGGCGCTCTGACCGTTGGGGATGTCGAACGACGCGGAGCGCACGTTCACGGGGCCGGTCACCATCTTGGCCTTCTTGGCCTTGGGCACCCAGCCGAGGCTGGACTCGTTGATCTTGTCGCCGTTGACGGTGTTGCCCACCAGCTTCTTGCCGGGGACGCTGTTGTTGACGAGGTTCTTGCCGTTGATGCTCGCAGCGGCGTAGCTCGTGCCGCCCATCGAGATCACCAGCGCGAGCAGCGCCAGAATGGTCGCGAGCGACGGCCGGCGACGGCGACGAGGACGCTCGAGATCGGGTTCGGACATGAGGATCCTTCCTCCGGGGTCAATTGGGTCCTGTCGTGTCTAGCGGTCGCTCGCTGACCCCGACATGGCCCGAAACGGGGGATCATCACGGCAGCGGGCGCGCCGTTCCCTGGGTGATCGCCGCCTCGAGCGCGGCCGCCACCTCCACCAGGAAGCGGTCGGCACCGTGGGGTGCGACCAACTGGACGCCGACGGGGAGGCCATCCGCCGTACGCCCGAACGGGACGGAGATGGCTGGGCAGCCGGTCACGGTGATCAGGTAGCAGGACCGCATCCAGTCGAGGTAGGTCTCCATCGGCCGCCCGTTGATCTGGGTCGGGTACTCCTGATCGGCCGGGAACGGCGGCACCTGGGAGGTCGGCAGCACCAGCAGGTCGTGGCCGGTGAAGAACTCGCACATCCGGTCCGAGAGCGCGCTGCGCTGGGCATAGGCGCGAGCGATGTCGGCGCCCGTGAGGTGCTCGCCCGCCCGGATGTTGTCGGCCAACGACTGCTTGAAGTCGTCGGGATGCTCGGCCAACAGCGCGCCGAAACCGGCCTGGAACAGCCAGGCGCGCAGGGTGCGGAAGGTGTCGTCGGCCTCAGGAAGTGAGGGATACGCCGTGTCCACGGCCGCGCCGGCCCCTTCGAAGACCGCCGCCGACCTCTCGACCAGCGCCGCCACCTCAGCGTCGACCTCCAGGACCCCGCCGAGGTCCGGTGACACGGCGACCCGCAGCCCCGTGAGCGTGCCGGCCACGGGTGGCGCGAAGACGATCCCGGGGTCGGCGAGCGCGGTCGGGACCCGCGGGTCGGGTCCGGCCAGCACGCTGAGCAGCAGCGCGAGGTCGCCGACGTTGCGGGCCAGAGGGCCACTCACCGCGGTGGTCTCCCAGTAGTTGCCGGTCGGCCACCCCGGGACCCGACCGAGGCTCGGCCGGAGCCCGACCACGCCGCAGAACGACGCGGGGTTGCGCAGCGATCCGCCCATGTCCGATCCGTCGGCGAGCGGCACCATCCCGGCCGCCAGCGCGCAGGCGGCTCCCCCGCTCGAGCCGCCGGCCGAGCGCGTGGGATCGACCGGGTTGCGCGTCGTACCGAAGACCCTGTTGAAGGTGTGCGACCCGGCCGCGAACTCCGGCACGTTGGTCTTGCCGATCACCACCACGCCGGCCGCCCGGACCCGCTCGACGACCAGTTCGTCCGCGTCGGGGACGTGCTCGGCGAACAGCGGTGAGCCGTAGGTCGTGCGCCACCCGGCCACGTCGTGGGTGTCCTTGAAGGCGAAGGGCAGGCCGTGCAGCGGACCCACCTCCGCGCCACCGGCGAGCACCTCGTCGGCCTGCGCGGCCCCCTCGCGGGCCCGCTCCTCGTCGAGGCTCACGATCGCGTTGAGCTCGGGGTTGCGCTCGCCGATCCGGGTCAGGTGCAGGTCGAGGAGTTCGCGGGCGCTGATCTGCTTCGCGCGTACGGCGGCCGCCTGCTCGCGCGCGGTCGACTCGACGGTCAGGTCGCTCACTTCTGGGTCATTTCCTGAGGTTCTAGGGCATTGCAACGGCCCAGAACGTCAGGAATCCCAACAGCTGTTGGGATTCCTGACCTCACCGCCGCCGCCCGAAGACCGAGCCCACCACGACGCCCAGCACGACCAGGCCGGCGCCGACCACGATGCCCTTGAGGAAGTCGTCGCGCGAGGAGACTCCACCACCGGACTTGGCGGGCGCGGTGTAGACGCCCGGCATGGCGCGCTCGTCGGGGTTGGTGGGCACCATCGGCTCGGATCCCGCCGAGGCGCTCGGGTCGATCGCCCGGCCGACGTTGGCGAAGAACTCGCCGGCCATCCGCTTGGAGACCGACGAGAGCATTCGCTGCCCGACGCCGCCGACCATGCCGCCCACGACCGCGTCGGCGTCGTAGGCGATCTCGGTCTGACCGGGCGCGGGCTCGGAGAAGCGCACCTGCACGGTGGCATCGACCGTGCCCGGCGCGCCGGCGCCCTGCAGGGTCATGGTCAGCGACTCGTGCTGCTGCAGGTCGGAGAGCGAGCAGGCGCCCTGATAGGTCCCCTTGATGGCGGCCACGCCGGCGGTGACGGTCATCGCGTAGGCGTGGTCACCTGGCTCGCCGGTGGCTTCGAGCCGTTCGCAGCCGGGGATGGTCGCGACCAGGACGCGCGGGTCGAGCAGCGCCTCCCAGACCTTGTCGACCGGCTGGTCGACGACGTTGGACCCGGAGATCTTCATGACGACTCCTTCGATCTGCGCAGGGCGAACAGCTCGGACGGCGAGATCGGCATCGCCGTGATCGCGAACCCTGGTGATGCGGTGCGTTCTGCGTCCTCGATGGCGGCCGCGAAGACGGCGGCGGACGGGATCACGCCGGCCTCCCCCGCGCCCTTGATGCCGAGCGGGTTGAGCGGCGAGGGCGTCTCGAGGTGGTCGATGTCGATGCCATCGGGCACCTCGGTGACGTAGGGCATCAGGAAGTCCATGAACGACGCGTTGAGCAGCTGGCCGGACTCGTCGTACGCCATCCGCTCGTAGAGAGCGCCACCCACGCCCTGGGCCACCCCGCCGTGGATCTGGCCCTCGACGATCATCGGGTTGATGAGGTTGCCGCAGTCGTGCACCACGGCGTACTTGAGGATCGTGATCTCGGCGGTCTCGGGATCGGTCTCGACGATCACCGCGTGCATGCCCGAGGCGAACGTCGCCCGCTCGGGCGAGTAGAAGTCCTTGCCCTCGAGCCCCGGCTCCTCGTCTTCCGGCACGGGCGGCTTGCCGGGGTCGCCGACCTGGAACTGGGTCGCGCGCTTGGACGCCTCGTCGAAGGCGTAGCGCAGCGGGTTGGACAACACCGAGACGGTGCCCAGGTCGATCGACGCTCCCACACTGTCGGGGGGTGCACCGACCACCGACACCACGCCGTCCACGATCTGGAGATCCTTCTCGTCGACCTCCAACGCGTCGGCCGCGATCTTGAGGACCTTCTCCTTCGCCCGCTTGGCGGCCAGGTGGATCGCCGAGCCGCTCATCACCGCAGCCCGCGACGCGAAGGTGCCGACGGCGTACGGCATCCGGCGGGTGTCTCCGGTGACCACCTCGACATCCTCGAACCGTACGCCGAGCTCGTCGGCCACCAGTTGCGCGAAGACCGTCGCGTGCCCCTGCCCCTGGGTGGTCAGGCCGGTCGCGACCTTGACCTTGCCGGAGGTCTCGATGTGCACGTGGGCGCCTTCGTAGGGGCCGACGCCGGTCCCCTCGACGTAGCAGGCCAGCCCGATCCCGACCCGGCGGCCTTGCGCGGCCATCTCCGCCTGGAACGCCGGGAACTCGTCCCAGCCCACCAGTGTCTTGAGCTTCTCGAGCGAGGCCGGGTAGTCGCCGGAGTCGTACTCCAGCTCCCGGCCGTCCTGGAAGATCAGCCCGTGGTCGTAGGGGAACTCGTCCGGCTGGATGAAGTTCGCCGCACGCACCTCGGCGCGGTCCTTGCCGAGGTAGGACGCGATCGCGTCCATGGTCCGCTCCATCGCGTAGCAGGCCTGGGGCCGGCCGGCGCCGCGGTAGGGAGTGACCATGACCGTGTTGGTGTAGAGCGACTCGAAGACGACCCGATAGTTCTGCGGCTTGTAGGGGCCGAGGAGCTGCGTGGAGGTGATGATCGGGACGATCAGGCCGTACGGCGTGTACGCGCCGTGGTCGTGCCACAGCATCACGTCGAGGCCCAGCAGGCGGCCGTCGTCGTCGAAGCCGACCTCGATGTGCTGCTCCTGGCCACGTTCGTGCGCGGTCGAGATGAAGTGCTCGCGCCGGTCCTCGGTGAACTTCACCGTCCGGCCCAGCACCCGGGCCGCCAACGGGACCAGCAACTCCTCCGGCCACGGGTGGTTGATCTTCACCCCGAAGCCACCGCCGACGTCGGGGGTGATCACGTCGACCTGGCCGAGGTCGAGCCCCATCTTCACCGCGAGCGCCGCCCGCACGCCCGTGGAGGTCTGCGTGGACGTCCAGGCCTGGAGCCGGTTGAGGTCCGGGTCCCACCGGGCGACGGTGCCCCGGCCCTCCATCGGCATGCAGGCGCTGCGCTCGACGGTCAGGTCGAGGGCCAACCGGTGGGGAGCGCTCGCGATCGCCGCCGGCGCGTCACCGACGTTCTGCTCCAGGCGGGCACCGAGGTTGGCAGGTACGTCGTCGTGCACGAGCCGCTCGGCGGCCCGGGCGGCCGGGATCCCGACGACCGGCGGCAGCACGGCGTACTCGACCCGGATCAGGCCGACGGCGTCCTCGGCGACGTACCGGTCCTCGGCGACGACGAAGGCCACCGCCTCGCCCATGTAGTTGACCTCGTCCTTGGCCAGGGCGTACTGCGTGCGGCCGTGGGTCAGTGCCGGGTGCGGGATCAGCAGCGGCAGCGGCTCGGCCATCGGGGGCGACAGCTCCGCGAGGTCCTCGTAGGTCCACACGGCGTGCACGCCCTCGAGGTCGAGCACCGCCGAGACGTCGATGTCGACGATCCGGGCGTGCGCGTGCGGACTCCGCAACACGGCGGCGTGCAGGGTCTGCGCGTCCACCGCCACGTCGTCGACGTACCGGCCGTGGCCGCGCAGGAACCGCTGGTCCTCGACCCGCTGGACCTTCTGGCCCATCAGTTTGGTGGTCACGGCTAGGCCCCCAATCCGGTGGAGGCGTTGTCGTCGTCGCGGTCCTCGTACTCCAGCTGTCCGGACTCGGCCCCGGTGGCTGAGGAGGTTGCGCCGGCAACTGTCTCGAAGCCGTGGGCTATCTCCGCGGCACGCTCCACCGCCTTGACGATGTTCTGGTAGCCGGTGCA
>DOWL01000111.1:61326-67581 GCA_003519585.1 Nocardioides sp.
GACGATGTTCTGGTAGCCGGTGCACCGACACAGGTTGCCGGCGATCATGTCGCGTGCCTCCTCGTGCGTCGGACTCGGGTTGTCGCGCAGCCCTGCGGTGATCGTGGTGAGGAAGCCAGGCGTGCAGAACCCGCACTGCANNAGAAGCCGCACTGCAGCCCGTGGCACTCCAGGAACGCCTGTTGCACCGGACCGAGCGACCCGTCCGGCTCGGTGAGCCCTTCGACGGTCGTCACCTCGGCGTCCTGGGTGGAGACCGCGAAGACCAGGCAGGAGCGCACTGCACGGCCGTCGAGCAACACCGTGCACGCGCCGCAGACGCCGTGCTCGCAACCCACGTGGGTGCCGGTGAGGCCGAGGTCGTGGCGGAGCGCGTCGGAGAGTAGCCGCCGGGGCGGCAGCCGTACGGCGTGGGTGGTGCCGTTGACCGTCAACACGAAGTCGAGCCGCTCCTCGCTCATGGCCGCTCCGATGGTTGCGCCTGCCGAAACTCTCGTGCCGATCGAACCACGCGCCTGGTCAATACCCGCACCAGTTCGGCGCGGTAGTCGGCGGTGGCGTGGATGTCGTCGGCGGGGTCGAGGTGCTCCAGGGCCGCCTCGCCCAGCTGGTCCTCAGGTACCCCGGAGAGGTCGACCACGGTCGGTACGTCGGCCACCGAGAGGTAGCCGACCCGGACGCTGTCCCCCTCGATCAGGGCGGCGGCGCCGACCAGCGCGTAGTCGCCGTGCCGGCGCGCGATCTCGTCGAACGCCACGCCCGCGCCCTCGGCCAGCGTCGGGAAGAACGCCGAGACCGCGATCTCGTCGTGGTGGACGCTGGACTCGAGCGGGCCGACGTACAGCTCGACGGCGGGGATGCTGCGCCTACCTTCCGGTCCGACCACGGCCAGCGAGCCGCCGAGCAGGGTGAGGACCACCGGCATCTCGGCGGCGGCATCGGCGTGCACCAGCGAGCCCACGGTGGTGCCACGGTTGCGGATGGTCGCATGCGCGACGTGCGCCAAGGCGAGCGAGACCAACGGCTGCACGCGGCGTACGGCGGACGAGGCGAGCACGTCGGCGTGCCGCGCCAAGGCGCCGACAGTGACCCCGGATTCGTCCGCGTCGATCGTGTCGAGCCCGGGCAGCGCGTTGATGTCCACCAGCGCCGAGGGAGCCGCCAGCCGCATGGAGAGCAGCGGGACCAGGCTCTGTCCCCCGGCGAGCACCTTGGCGCCAGGATCACCGGCCAGGGTCGCCACTGCTTCGGTGAGCGACCCCGGCCGGTGATAGGCGAACGGGGCTGGTTTCACGGTGTCATCACAACGCCCTTGTTACCTCATAAGCCCCTGTCTCGGTGTCACCCCTGCTGCCCCAGTTGACCAGGTGGTAGAGCACGATCACCAGGATCGTGCCGAGGGCGATGCCGGTCAGCGAGAAGTCGTCGGTGATCTTCAGCGTCACGTTGCCGATGCCGACGATGAGGCCGGCGGCCAGGCCGACGAGGTTGACCGGGTTGCCGAAGTCGACGCGGTTCTCGACCCAGATCTTGGCGCCGATCAGGCCGATCATGCCGTAGAGCACGACCGTGATCCCACCGAGCACGCCGCCCGGAGTCGCGTTGACGATCGCCCCGAACTTCGGGCACAGGCCGAGCAGGATGGCCACCAGGGCCGCGACGTAGTAGGCCGCAGTCGAGTAGACCTTGGTCGCACCCATGACGCCGATGTTCTCGGCGTACGTCGTGGTCGGCGAGCCACCGAAGGCGCTGGACAGCGCGGTGGCGAAGCCGTCGGCACCGAGCGCCTTGCCCATGTAGGGGTCCAGGTCGTCACCGGTCATCTCGGCCACCGCCTTGACGTGTCCGGTGTTCTCCGCGATCAGTGCGATCACGCCGGGCAGCACCAGCAGGATGAAGGTCATCGAGAAGCTCGGCCCATGCACGACGTCCACGCCGTCGCCCAGCGTGCCGCTCGGCAGGCCGATCCAGTCGGCGGCCTTGACGCCGGCCATCGAGACGCGGTCGTGCTCGGTCGCCTCGGTCGCCCCGCCGAGCACCGAGGTGATCGGGCCGAAGATCCCGTCGAAGAGCCAGGACAGCAGGTAGCCGAAGACGAGTGCGAGGAGCACCGCGATCCGAGCCCAGAAGCCCGGCAGCAGCACCGCTGCGCACACCATGAAGACCGCCGTGAGCAGCGCGACCCACTGGTCCTGTGGCCAGTAGATGTTCGCCACGACCGGCGCCAGGTTGAAGCCGATCAGCATGACCACGGCGCCGGTCACCGCCGGCGGCAGGACCTTATGCACCACGCCCGACCCGGCGAAGTGCACGAGGACACCGACCAGCAGCAACACGAGGCCGGCCACCATGATCGCGCCGGTGACGTCCGACGAGTCGCCACCCTGGGCGCGGATCGCGAGGACACCGCCCACGAACGACGCGCTGGTGCCGAGGTAGCTCGGCACCTTGTTGGAGGTGATGAGCAGGAACAGGATCGTGCAGATGCCCGAGAACATGATGGCGAGGTTGGGGTCCAACCCCATGACCAACGGGAAGACGAACGTGGCGCCGAACATCGCCACCACGTGTTGGGCTCCGACACCGATCGTCTTGCCCCACGGGAGCCGTTGACTGGGGGCGACCGGCTGGCCGGGCGCCGGATTGACCACGTCCCACTTGAACATCGACATGACAGACCTTCTTTCGCTCCTCGCGCACCCGAGCGCGGTGCTGCCTGATCTGCACATGAGACACCTCGTGGGCACCGAGTGGTGCGACCGACCTATTACCGGCGGGTAGGTGTCGCGGTAACCGCGAGGACGGCTAGCGTCGGTCGGATGCAGCATCGTCGACTTGCGGTGAGCGCGCCGCCACGCGTCGCGGCGCACCTGCGGTCGGTGGGTGACGCCTCGGCGCCGCTGGTGCACCGAGGCCCGGATGCAGTGTACGTCGAGGTAGCCGGCCGCTGCGTCGGCGTGGTCGGGAGGCGGGCCACAGCGGTGCCCTGCGCACTCCGGAGCACGCTGGACCGACTGCCGGATGTGGTCCGCGCGACGGTGCGCAGCGGCGTGCTCCACCTCGACGACCTGCCCTGTGCGGTCGGCCGCTTCGTCGACGTCTCGGTGCCCGAACTCCCCGTTGCCGGCATCCCGGGCGCGCTCGACGTGCGTCCCCTCCTCGGCCGCGGCGACGGCCTCACGCCGTACGGCGACGACGTGCTGTGCGGATGGCTGGCGGTGACCCGGGCCGCGGGGATCGCGACGCCGGAAGTGGATGCCGAGATCCGCGCGCTGACCGACACCACGACGCTGCTCTCCGCGACGCTGCTCGACTGCGCCAGCCACGGCGAGGTGGTGCCGGAGTTCGCGGCGTGGCTAGGCGGGACCGGTCCGGCCGACGCGGTCGAGCGGATCGGCCACAGTTCCGGTCGTGGGCTGCTGGACGGAGCCCGGTTGGCGCTGTCGGGACTTGAGAGGGTGGCCGCGTGACTTCTCATGTCGAGCTCCGCAAGGGCGCGTACGCCGACTCGGTGACCCTGCTCCAGGTGAGCCGGACCGTCCAGGGGGTCGAGGGGGTCGCGGCAGCGCAGGTGGCGATGGCGACCGCGCTCAACATCGAGGTGCTCACCGAGATGGGGTTCGATGTGCCTGCCGAGGCAACGCCCAACGACCTGGTCGTGGCGGTCCGGCTCGCCGAGGGCGGGTCGCTCGAGCTGGCGCTGGCTGGCGTCGACCAAGCGCTGGCGGACGCCTCGAAGCGCGAGTCCGGCCCGTCGGAGGAGGCGCCACCCCGGACCACGGGTGCCGCGCTCCGCCGAGCGACCGACGATGCGCTCGTGCTCGTGTCGGTGCCCGGCCCGTCGGCGTTCGTGGAGGCGATGGACGCGGTCGAGTCGGGTCACGACGTGATGGTCTTCAGCGACAACGTCCCGGTCGACCAGGAGGTCCGGCTCAAGGAGGCGGCGGCCGAGCGGAGGCTGCTCGTCATGGGGCCCGATTGCGGCACGGCCGTCGTGGGCGAGCTCGGGCTCGGCTTCGCGAACGTCACCCGACCCGGTCCAGTCGGCCTGGTGGCTGCGTCGGGCACCGGCAGCCAGCAGGTGCTCGCTCTCCTCGACCATGCGGGCGTGGGCGTGACCCATGCGCTCGGCGTGGGCGGCCGCGACCTCTCGGCCGACGTCGGCGGTCTCGCCACTCGCGAGGCGCTGCGCCGGCTCGACGAGGACTCCTCGGTCGAGCACATCCTGCTCATCTCCAAGCCCCCCGCTCCTGCAGTGGCCGCCGCCGTGACGGCGTACGCCGACTCGCTGACCACGCCCGTCTCCCGAGCGCTGCTGGGCGAGGTCGACCTGACCGCCGCCACAGAGGCGTTGCTGCGCGAACTGGGTTGCGCCGTACCCGCCTGGCCGGTCGTCGGCCGGGCCGCACCGGTCGGCCGCGGGTCGCGGGTGCGAGGGCTGTTCGTCGGCGGGACGCTGGCCAGCGAGGCCGCACTGATCGCGGGCGATCGGGCCGAGGTCACCGACTTCGGCGACGACGAATACACCGTCGGCCGCGCCCACCCGATGATCGACCCGACGCTCCGGCTGGAGCACCTGGCCCGGGCGGCGGCCGATCCCGAGATCGCGGTCCTGCTGCTCGACGTCGTGCTCGGTCACGGTGCCGAGGCCGATCCCGCCGCACTGCTCGCGCCCGCACTCGCCAACGTACCTCAGCCGGTCGTCGTGACCGTGGTCGGTACGACGAATGATCCGCAGGGCCTCGACCGTCAGGTCCGGGCGCTCGCCGACGCCGGCGCCGAGGTGCACCTGTCCAACGCGGCCGCGACCCGCCGAGCCGTCGAACTGCTGGGAGAGCCGGCATGACCAGTGTCGTCAACGTCGGGACCGACCTGCTCGCCGACGCCCTGGCCGACCAGGCCGTCGAGGTGACCAGGGTCGACTGGCGGCCGCCGATGGAGGGCACCGAGGCCGACCTCGCCACGGTGGCGGCCGATCCACGCCGGCCGGCCGCCAACGCGCAGGCGCTGGCGGCGATGCTCGAGGTGACCGCCACGCTGGTCGACGTCGCCCCGGCCTCGGAGCTCCTCGGCCTCCAACGCGGCGAATTCCTCCATGCCGGACCGCCGATCGAGTGGGCGCGCGCCTCCGGGCCGCTGCGCGGTGCGCTCATGGGCGGCGCCGCCCTGGAAGGGTTGGTCGGCGACCCGGAGGACGCCGTCGCACTCTTCGAGTCCGGCGACTCGGTGTCCCTGGAGCCGTGCCACCACCGCTCGGCAGTCGGCCCGATGGCCGGCGTAGTCACGCCGTCGATGTGGCTGTGGGTCCTCGAGGACGCCGCCACCGGCCGGCGTACGTACTGCTCGCTCAACGAGGGGCTCGGCAAGGTGTTGCGGTACGGCGCCTACGGGCCGGACGTGCTGACCCGGCTGCGCTGGCTGGGCGACGTGCTCGGGCCGTTGCTGCAGGCCGCCGTACGCACCGTCCGCGACCAGGCGGGCCCCGTCGACGTCACCGGGATCCTCACCCAGATGCTGCAGATGGGGGACGAGGCTCACAATCGCAACCGGGCCGGCACCCTGATGCTGCTACGGGACCTCTCCCCCGCGATGGTGCTCTGCAGTGAGGGGGCGGGCTTCTCGCCGGACGACGTCGCCGAGGCGCTGCGGTTCATCGGCGGCAACGACCACTTCTTCCTCAACCTCGCGATGCCCGCCTGCAAGCTCGCGCTCGACGCCGCCCGCGACACCCCCGGCTCCACGATGGTGGTGGCGATGGCCCGCAACGGCACCGACTTCGGCATCCAGACCGCCGGCACCGGTGACGAATGGTTCACCGGCCCGGCGCAGCTCGCCGACGGACTCTTCCTCGGCGACTACGGCCCCGACGACGCCAACCCCGACATCGGCGACTCCGCGATCACCGAGACCGCGGGGATCGGCGGCTTCGCCATGGCCACCGCCCCTGCGATCGTCCGGTTCGTCGGCGGATCGGTCCCCGACGCACTCGCGACCACCCGGCGGATGCACGAGATCACCCTCGGCGCGAACCCCCGCTGGTCGGTCCCGGTGCTGGAGTTCCAAGGCACGCCCACCGGCATCGACGTGACCAAGGTCTGCCGCACCGGCATCCTCCCCCAGATCAACACCGGCATGGCCGGCAAGCTGGCGGGGGTCGGCCAGGTCGGCGCCGGGCTGGTCACCCCACCCGTCGAGATCTTCCCGAGGGCCTTGGCGAGGCTGGCCGAACTGGCCCGCTGACCGCCGGACGTGGGT
>DOWL01000111.1:67679-68286 GCA_003519585.1 Nocardioides sp.
TGTTGGCCCGCTGACCGCCGGACGTGCAACACCCCGACCGGTAGCAGCGGCCGGGGTGTTGCGGGAGGGAGTTCAGTAGGACGGCTGGCTGGGGTCGATCTGGTTGACCCAGGCCGAGACACCGCCGCCGACGTGCACGGCGTCGGCGTACCCGGCGCCCTTCACGATCGCGAGCGTCTCCGCCGACCGGACGCCGGTCTTGCAGTGCATGACGATCTGCTTGTCGGAGGGCAGCTGTTCGAGGGCGCTGCCGTTGAGGAACTCGCCCTTGGGGATCAGGACCGCGCCGGGGATCTGGTTGATCTCGTACTCGTTGGGCTCCCGCACGTCGATGAGGACGAAGTCGCGGGTGCCCTCCGCGCGCTCCTTGAGCATGTGCTCCAACTGGACCACCGAGATCGTCGAGCCGGCGGCCGCGTCAGCGGCCTCCTCGGAGACCGCACCGCAGAAGGTGTCGTAATCGATCAGGCCGGTGACCGTCGGGTGCTCGCCGCACAGCGCGCAGTTGGGGTCCTTGCGGACCTTCAGCTTGCGCCAGGACAGCTCGAGGGCGTCGTAGATGACCAGTTGGCCGACCGCGGGGTCGCCGATGCCGGTGATCAGCTTG
>DOWL01000132.1:0-9167 GCA_003519585.1 Nocardioides sp.
CTGCTGGCCGGCGCCGCCGACGACCCCGCAGCCGATGTGCTGGGGCCGATGCTCCGCGAGTGGCCCTCGCTCAAGCGGCTCCTCGAACTCGGCGTGACCATCTCGGGGACCGGGCGGCGCGAGACCGGACTCGAGCGGGGTGAGTACGACCAGGGCCAGTACTCCGAGCCGCGGCAGGTGCTCGCCGTGAACACCGCCGGCATGCTGGTCCGCCGGCGCGTGCTCGACGATCTGGGCGGCCTCGACGAGGAATTGCCCATCTTCGGCAACGACCTCGACTTCGGTTGGCGGGCTGCGGCGGCCGGACACCGGACCGTCGTCATCCCGCAGGCGGTGGTCTTCCATGCCGAGGCCGCGCACCGCGGGCTGCGCCGCACCCCCCTCACCGGACGGCACACGCACTACCAGGAGCGTCGGGCCGCCCTGTTCACGCTGCTGGCGAACTCGCGCTCACGACTCTGGTGGCTCCAGGGTGTCCGGCTCGGCTTCGGCACGCTGCTGCGGATGCTCGGCTTCCTGGCGGTCCGCGCGCCGGGGCAGGCGCTCGACGACCTCGCCGCCTACCTCTCGGTGATCTCCAGCCCGCGTGAGCTGCACTCGGCCCGCCGGGCGCGTCGGATGACGGCCACCGCGGATCCCGACGGCGTACGCCGGCTGCTCGCGCCGCGCTGGCTTCCCTACCGGCACGGTCTCGATACGGTCGGTGACTTCGCTACCGCGCTCACCCAGTCGGCCTCCGACGTCGCTGAACGGCGCCGTGCCGCGGCCGCCGCTGCCGACCCGTCGTCGTTCGCCGCGCGCCGGACCGCCGAGCGGGAGCGGCTCGATGACGACGAGGTGGTCGAGGACACCGGCCTGGTCGCCCGCTTCTTCACCAACCCCGTCGCCGTGCTGCTGGCGGTGGCGGTGCTCGCCATGCTGGTCGGCGCCCGGTCCGCGCTCGGCCACGTCTCCGGGCCGGGGCTCTCGCCGGCACCCGATCACTGGACCGACTGGTGGCAGTTGCACCTGGCCTCGTGGCACGAGCTGGGCCTTGGTACGGCGGTCCCGGCGCCGCCGTACATCCTGCCGCTGGCGCTGCTCGCCACCCTGCTGGCCGGCAGTCCCGCCGCTGCGGTCTCCGCGGTGCTCCTGGTCGCGGTGCCGTTCTCGATGTGGGGTGCGTGGCGGTTCCTGCGGGTCGCGGGCCGGCTGGCCACCCCTGCCGGGGCGAACCGCTGGCTGATCCTGTGGGGTGCGACCACGTACGCGCTGGTGCCGGTCGTCGCGGGCGCTTGGGGTCAGGGGCGCATCGCCCCCGTGCTGTCCGCCGCGCTGTTGCCGTGGCTCGCCCACGCCGCGCTCGGCTTCGCCGATCCCGAGGCCGATCGACGCTGGCGCGCGGCCTGGCGCACCGGGCTGCTGCTCGCGCTCGTCACCTGCGGTACGCCGGTGGCCTGGCTGCTCGCGGCCGTCGTGGGCGTGGTCGTGGTGGTCCTCGCCTTCACCCTCCTGCCGGGCATCGGCCGCGATCGCTCGGCCTGGGGACCACCAGTCGTCGCACTGGCGGTGGTGCCCGTGCTGCTTGCGCCCTGGTGGATCCCGGCTCTCCAGCACCGCGCCGCGGAGGGGCTGCTGCTCGATGGCGGCCTCCTGCCCGGACCCACGCCCGACGGCTACGAGTTCGGGCTGGGCCGCTTCCACGACCTCGGGGCGCCCTGGTGGCTCGGCGTGGTGCTACCCGCGCTCGCCCTGATCGCGCTGATCCCGCGCCGCACCCGGATCCCGGTGCTGATCTGCTGGGTGGTCGCGCTGCTCGCGACCCTGGCGGCGGCCGGTCTCGGTGCCCTCACCCTCGACCTGGCCGCGCTGTCGACCCCGGCGGGTCTCGCATTCCTCCTCGTGGTCGTGCAGGCGGCCTGGATCACCGCCGTGGTGCTCGGAGCGCTGGCGGTCGAGCACCCGCGCGGTCTGCGCCGGATCGTGGCGACCGCACTCGCGGTGGTCGCGGTCGTCGTTCCGCTCGGCGGGCTGGCGTGGTTCGTGGCCGACGGCGGCGACGACCTCACCACTGGCGAGGACGCCGGCATCCCGGCGTACATGGTGCAGAGCTCGGAGCTCGGACCCGAGCACGGGATCCTGGTGATCGAGGGCTCCGTCGACGACGGCCTGACCTACACCGTCCGCCGCGGCGACGGCGTCACCACCGGTGAGGACGAGGTGTTGGCGCTGACCGCTGGGGACGATCACTTCACCGCGCTCGTGCAGGAGCTCGCGTCGCGACCGACCGCCGAGGATGTGGACGCGTTGGCCACCCACGGGATCGAGTACGTCGTCCTCCCGGCGCCCGCCGACGGCGAGGTGGCGGCGGCCCTCGACGCCACCAGTGGGCTCGTGCAGGCCAGTGCCGAGGACCGGAGCACCCGGGCGTGGCAGGTCGACCGCCCGCTGTCGTCCGCCGAGCTCGACGGTCCGCGCTCATGGCTGCGGATCGGGCTGCTGATCCTGCAAGGCGTCGCGATCCTCGTGGTGCTCGTGCTGTGCGCCCCGACCACGGACCGGGCACGCCGATGAGGCGCCGGTTCGGAGCCGACGTGGTGCTCGCGGTCGTGCTGCCGCTCGCCTGTGCCGCGGCGCTGCTGGTGCTGCAGCCCGACCGCGACCAGCCCCAGGGTCAGCCGCCGGTCGAGACCCCGCTGACCTCGGCCTCCGTCGTGTGTCCGGGTCCGTTGCCCGGAGCGGCCGACGTACTGGGCGACGTGCTGGGCGTCAGCACCCTGGGCGCTGATGTGGACGGCGACGTGCAGGTCGGACTGGGCGACGCGGTGACCCCGCTCCGGGTACGCAGCGATCGGCTCAGCACCGCGCCGGCCAGCACCGGCCCGGTCGTGGTGACCGGCGCCGACGACCTGGCGCCCGGGTTGGTCGCCGGACGCTCGCGGAGCGCACCGCTGGCGGCGGTCGACTGCGCGCCGCCGGTGCCCGACCAATGGTTCACCGCGGTCGGCGCCGGCGCGACCCACGACTCCGTGGTCGAGCTGGTCAACCCCAACTCCGGGCCGGCCATCGCCGACATCATCGTGCGCTCACCCACGGGCATCGTCGACGCGCCGTCGTTGCGCGGCGTGTCCGTGCCCGGGGGCAGCAGCACCACGCTCGACCTCGGTCAGATCGTGCCCCGGCAGGGCGAGCTGTCCCTCGAGGTGCACACCAGTCGAGGCAGGCTGACGGTGCACGTCGTCGACTCCTACGACGAGCTCGGCACCGGCACTCGAGGCGAGGACTGGCTGCCGTCGCAGTCCGCGCCCGACACGTCGGCGATGCTGCTCGGCCTGGCCGCCGGCGTGGGGGAGCGTCGGCTCGTGGTCGCCAACCCGGGTCCGGACGAGGTGCGGGCCACCGTCCAGGTGGTGACCGCGTCCTCGGTCTTCGCGCCGTCGGGGGTCGAACCAATTCGTATCGACCCGGACAGCACAGCGGCGATCTCCCTCGACGACGTGCTCTCTCAGGCGGTGCAGGACGGCGCCACGGGGATGCTCATCGAGGCCACCGGCCCGGTGACCGCAGCCCTGCGCCAGGTCGTCGACGGCGACGTGTCGCTGCTGAGTGCCACGCCGGCGCTCGACGAGACGACTGCCGCGGTGCTCCCGGCCGGCCCGAAGCGGCTGTTGCTCGGCGGCCCCGGCGCAGTCGGTGTCGCCACCGTGACGTCGTACTCCCCGAAGGGCAAGCCGCTCGACGAGCAGCGGATCGAACTCAATCCGGGAGGTGGTGCCGACCTCACGCTTCCCGACGCGGCCACTCTGGTCACCGTGACCCCGGAGCGCACCTCGGTGCACGCAGCCGTGCTGCTGACCGGCACCGGCACTGCGGCGGTGCCACTGCGCGAGCTGGTGCTGACCGGGCGGGTCCCCGACGTCCGTCCGGGTGTGCCCTAGGACGAGCTACAGCTCGCCTTCATAGCGAGGATCGACCCGGTCCGGGTCGATGCCCAACAACTCGGCGACCTGCTCGACGACCACGGTGAGCACCAGGGCCTCGAGGTCCGCACGGGACTCGGCCCGGTGCTCGATCGGGCGGCGGAACAGCACCAGCCGGGTCGGCGTGGCGCCGCTGCCGCGGACCAGCGAGGACAGCGGCACCTGTCCGCTCTCCCAGTCGTCCGGGATCTGGGGCGCGTCCTCGACGGCGTACTCGACGAGTCCCAGCCGGTCCTGCCAGCGCCGGTCGACGCTGGTCACGATGGCCAGCGCGAGGTCGTCGAACCGCTCACGACGCGTCGGCAGCTCAGGGTTGCCCGGCTCGCGGGGGACCACCCCCGGTCCGCGCATGCCCCGCCCGCGCCGATCCCGACGGCCCGAGGGTCTGGCCCGGCGGTTCTCCACGGCCCGAGGTTAGTACGGCGGTAGGTTCCCAAGCGTGAACACCCCACGAGGCCGCGATGGGGCGCTACGCGCGGAGTTCGCGCCCCCGCGGGGACCCCGAAAGGCATGAGTCCCGCCCGGCGCTGCTCGCGCACCGCATGCGACCGTCCCGCGGTCACCACGCTCACCTACGTCTATGCCGACCAGACCGCGGTGCTGGGTCCGCTGGCGACGTACGCCGAGCCGCACGCCTACGACCTCTGCGACCAGCACGCCGAACGGCTCTCGGCTCCGCGCGGCTGGGAGGTGCTCCGGCTGGTTTCCGACCTGACGCCGCGCGGACCCTCCGACGACGACCTGCTCGCGCTGGCCAACGCGGTGCGCGAGGCGGCCCGCCCGGTCCCCGCCGCAGCGGCCCCAGTGGCCACCGAGTTCGGCTCCCGGGAGACCTTCCGGCGCGGTCACCTGCGGGTGCTCACCCATGACGAGACGTCGGCGACGTAGCAACTAGGGTTCCGGCATGACGGAACCCGCCGGCATCGATCCAGCCGTTGTGCGGGCGGTCTTCAAGGCCTACGACGTCCGGGGCCTGGTGCCCGAACAGGTGGACGAGCCGCTGGCTGGCGCCACCGGGCGCGCGCACGCCCAGGTCACCGGCTCGGCGGCTGTCGTCGTGGGCCACGACATGCGCCCCAGCTCGCCGGCGCTGGCGGCGGCGTTCGCGGCCGGTGCCTGCGAGGCCGGCGCCGACGTCGTCATGATCGGGCTCGCCTCGACCGACCAGCTCTACTTCGCCTCCGGCCATCTCGGCATCGCCGGCGCGATGTTCACGGCGAGCCACAATCCGGCCGCCTACAACGGCATCAAGCTGTGCCGTGCCGATGCGGTCCCGCTCGGGATGGAGTCGGGGCTGGCCGACATCCGCGACCTGGTGATCGAGCCGCGCCGCACGGCCGGCACCGCGTGCGGGGAGGTCCGCGAGCTCGATCTGCTCGACGCCTACGCCGAGCACCTGCTCTCCCTCGTGCCGCTGGGGTCGGGTCGCCCGCTCAAGGTCGTGGTCGATGCCGGCAACGGGATGGCCGGCCACACCGCGCCCGCGGTGTTCGGCCGTCTGCCCGCGGGCCGGATCGAGCTGGTGCCGATGTACTTCGAGCTCGACGGCACCTTCCCGCACCACGAGGCGAACCCGATCGAGCCGGCCAACCTGCGCGATCTCCAGGCCCGCGTCGTCGCCGAGGGCGCGGACATCGGGCTGGCCTTCGACGGCGACGCCGACCGCTGCTTCCTGGTCGACGAGCGCGGCGCGGCCGTCTCGCCGTCCGCGCTGACCGGGCTGATCGCTCGGCGCGAACTGGCCAAGGAGCCGGGCGCCACGGTCATCCACAACCTGATCACCAGCCGCGCCGTACCGGAGCTGATCCGCGAGCTTGGGGGTGTCCCCGTCCGGACCCGGGTCGGGCACTCCTTCATCAAGGCCACCATGAAGGAGACCGACGCCATCTTCGGCGGTGAGCACAGCGGCCACTTCTACTTCCGCGACTTCTGGCGTGCCGACTCAGGGATGCTGGCCGCCCTGCATGTGCTGGCCGCACTCTCCGACTCCGATCGGCCGCTCTCGGAGCTGATGGCCGACTACGACCCCTATCCCCTCAGTGGAGAGATCAACTCCGAGGTGGACGACACCACGGCGGTCACCGAGGCCCTCGCCGCGACGTACGGCGCGCAGGCCGGCGTGACCCTGGACCGGCTCGACGGGCTCACGGTCAGCCACGCCGACTGGACGTTCAACGTCCGCCCCTCCAACACCGAGCCGCTGCTGAGGCTCAACGCCGAGGGTCGCGATCAGGCCATCATGGAGCGGGTGCGCGACGACGTGCTCGCGCTGATCCGCAGTGACTCAGGCACAGCCCATCGCAAGGAACAGGAGAACCCCTGATGCCGCTCAACCTCTCCGAAGAGCTGCTCGCGATCATCGTGTGCCCCGACTGTCACGGTGACCTGGTCCCGGTCGAGACCGATCCCGCCACCGGTGCAGGGGAGTTGGTCTGCCAGTCGTGCGGCCTGGCCTATCCGGTCCGCGACGACATCCCCGTGCTCCTGGTCGACGAAGCCCGCCGGCCGGACTGACCGACGGTGGCCACCTGGTTCGACGAGTCTCGGCTCGACGACGAGCGCGCCCTAGCGCTCTTCGACCCACCACTGCGACACCTCGCTGAATCCGGCGCTCGCGTCCGCCGCGAGGCGGGTGAGGCGGAGACGGCACTCGAGGAGGCCGTCGACCGGACCCGCGAGCAGCCGCGTCCGCGGGCGGTGATCGCGGCGGGCCCCGACTCGCGGCTGCTGCGTGCGGTGCTCGAGCCGTGGTGTCCGGTGCCGTTCGTGGCCTGGCCCGGCCCCGCGCTGCCGGGCTGGGCGGGCAGCCTCGACCTGGTGGTGGTGCTCGCGCCCGACGGTTCCGACTCCGGTACGGCGTCGGGCGTCGCCGAGGCCGTGCGCCGCGGCTGCCAGGTCGTCGTGGCCTGCCCGCCCACGTCGATGGTGGCCGAGCACGCCGCCGGCCGTTACAGCACGATCCTGCCGACGGCCACCCGCGACCAGCTCGCGACCGCGGTCGTGATGCTGTCCTACCTCGGCCGGGTCCAGCTGGGGCCGGAGGCCGAGGCCGAGCAGGTGGCCGAGGCGCTCGACGAGGTGGCGATCGCCAGTTCGCCGCACCGTGACCTGGCCGTCAACCCGGCCAAGATGCTCGCGATCGCGCTGGCCGACGCCAACCCGCTGGTGTGGGGCGGCAGCGTGCTCGCGGCGCGAGCCGCCCGCCGGGTGGCCGAGTCGATCCGCCGGGCGAGCGGCCGGACCGCCCTGGCCGGCGACGCCGAGCACCTGCTGCCGGTCATCGAGGCGGCGCGTGAGCGCGACGTCTTCGACGACCCGTTCTCCGGCGGGACCCCCGAGCGCCGGCCGATGCTCCTGGTCCTCGACGACGACTCGGAGGAGCCGGTGGTCCGCGAACAGCGCGGGCGGCTGCTCGCGGCCGCAGCCTCGCGCGGCGTACGGGTGGAGACCGTGCGATCGGATGCGCCGAGCGAGGTCGCGCGCTACGCGTCGCTGCTGCTGTCCGGAACGTACGGCGCGGAGTACCTCCGGGTGGCGCTGGTCGAGGAGTGACGGGAGCGTGACTCGGCTCTCATCCTGAGATCCGGAGGTGTCGGAGCACGAGATCGCGGGTAGAAGGCCCAGGTGGCCGTCCCCTCCACCACGCCGGTCAAGGCGCGCGACCCCTGGTTCGACAACGCCAAGATGGCGCTCGTCCTGCTCGTGGTCGTCGGCCACGCGTGGACTCTGCTCCCCAAGAACGGCCTCAACGACCACCTCTACGACTTCCTCTACGCCTGGCACGTGCCGGCGTTCGTGTTCGTCACCGGCTACCTCTCGCGCTCCTTCACCTACGCGCCCTACCGGCTCTGGCAGCTGGTCCGCACGGTCGTGGTGCCCTACCTCGTCTTCGAGTGCGCGCTGGCGCTGTTCCGGATCTACGTCGGCGGCGAGCAGCTCCAGGACCTGTTCCGAGATCCGCACTGGCCGATGTGGTACCTCTCGGCCCTGTTCTTCTGGCGACTCCTGACCCCCGTCTTCAACCACCTTTCGCGGCGCTCCACTGGGGTCGCGATCGGCGTAGCGGTCGCCACCTCCCTGATCGCCGGCCTCTATGCCGGCGACACCCTCGACCTGGCTCGGGTCTTGGGGCTGCTGCCGTTCTTCGTCCTGGGGCTCACGGCCACGCCCGAGCGCCTCGAACGGCTGCGCGAGCCGTGGGTGCGCAACGCTGCCCTCGTGGTGTTCCTGGCCATCGCGGTGGCCACCACGTGGACCGACACCCTGGCGCAGACCGAGTGGCTCTACTACCGCTCCCAGTACGGCGAGCTCGACGTCGGCGACGGGCGGGCCCTGGTGACCCGCGCCGTGCTGCTGGTGATCGGCACCCTCGGCGCGTGGTCGTTCCTGGCGCTGATGCCGCGGGCGGGCGGCTGGTTCGCCAAGATGGGCGCGGCCACGCTCGTGGTCTATCTGTTCCACGGGTTCTTCATCAAGGGAGCCGAGTACGCCGGCTACCCCGGCTGGGCCGCCGACCACGTGGTCATCTCCCTCGCGCTCACCACCGTGGCTGCCGCCGCGCTGGCCCTGCTGCTGGCCTGGGGGCCTGTGGCCAAGGTCCTCAACCATGCCGTCGATCCGTTCGGGACCGCCGAGCGGCACGTCAAGGAGGCCGTGCAGCTTGCCGACGCGCCCGCCCACGCTGACCGGATCGCCCAGGCGCTCGACGAGGCGGTCGACGAGGCGGTGGCGAAGGAGCCTTCGGGGGCTCGATAGTGTCCACGCATGAGCGCCGGGCTGTTCGGGCTGTTCGACGACATCGCCACGCTGGCCCGGATGGCGGCCGCGTCGGTCGATGACGTCGGAGCGGCCGCGGGCCGGGCCAGCGCCAAGGCCGCCGGGGTGGTGGTCGACGACACCGCCGTCACCCCGCAGTACGTCGCCGGAGTGGCCGCGGAGCGCGAGCTCCCGATCATCCGCAAGATCGCGATCGGCTCGCTGCGCAACAAGATCCTGTTCATCCTGCCCGCGGCGCTGCTGCTCAGCCAGTTCCTGCCGTGGCTGCTCGCGCCGATCCTGATGGTCGGCGGCACCTACCTCTGCTATGAGGGTGCCGAGAAGGTCTGGGAGCGGCTCCGCGGCCACGACGAGCAGCACCTGGCGGTGGAGCAAGGACCGGACGCCGAGGGTTCGATGGTCTCGAGTGCGATCCGCACCGACTTCATCCTC
>DOWL01000132.1:9402-10007 GCA_003519585.1 Nocardioides sp.
CCTGATCGTGAAGATGGACGACGTCGGGCTCCACCTCGCCGAGCGCACCTCCCCGCTGGCGCAGCGGATCGGCCTCGCGATGGTGCGTGCGATGCCCCGGCTGCTGTCGGTGATCTCCGTCGTCGGCGTGGTCGCGATGCTCTGGGTCGGCGGCCACATCCTGATCGCCAACAGCGCCGAGGTCGGCTGGCACTGGCCCTATGACACGGTCCACCATTGGGAAGAGGCCGTGCACGACGCCGTACCCGGCCTGGGCTCCGTCCTCGGGTGGTTGCTCAACACGGCGATCTCGGCCCTGGTCGGCATCGTGGTCGGTGCCGTGGTGGTCGCGGTGATGCACTTCCTGCCGATCGGCAAGAAGCACCAGGACACCGTCGCGGCGCACTGAGCGAGGCGCCCGGCGCTCTCGAGGATTCCGACTTCTGGCGGCACCAGTCCTACGCTCTGAGAGGTCAGCGTGGGAGATCCCAACTACGCGCAGATGCGCGGCGCGGACCTGCCTCCACCGTTCTAGGAGACCTCAGATGGACTACAAGGTCGCAGACCTCTCCCTGGCCGACTTCGGCCGCACCGAGATCACCCTCGCCGAGCACGAGATGCCCGGC
>DOWL01000117.1 GCA_003519585.1 Nocardioides sp.
GAACTCGCCCACCCCGGCGCACTCCACGACGCCATCAACCAGATCGCGGTGCTGGCACTCGACGAATGACCGAAGAGGACATCAACCCGAGCCGTTTCGGCGAGATCGTCGTCGGGATATTGGAATAGTTAGCCTGGGTAATGAGTTAAGCTAACGGTATGCCCAGCGTGGAGAAGGTCTCGCGCACTGACGCCGGCTTGGCGTCGGAGCTGCGGGTGTCCGTGATGCGGTTGCGTCGCAGGCTCGCCAACGAGCGCGATCCCGCCAACGACCTGAGCATCCCGGTGATGGCCGTGCTGGGCGCCTTGTTCCGGTACGGCGAACTCACGGTGGGCGAGCTGGCCGGCATCGAGCGGGTCCAGCCGCCGACGATGACCCGCAAGGTCAACTTCCTCGAGGAGGGTGGCTACGTCCTGCGTCGGCCTCACGAGACCGACGGTCGGGTCGTGGTCGTGGCCCTGACCGAGCAGGGGCGGGCCACAGTGGCCGCCGACCGCAAGCGGCGCGACGAATGGCTCTCCCGCCAACTGCGCGAGCTGTCCGCGGAGGAGCGCGAGGTGCTCCGCGCCGCCGCGCCGATCCTGCACCGACTGTCCGAGCGAGACTGAAACGAGAGCACTTCTTCTTGAGCCCCACCTTCCGCGCCCTGCGCAACCACAACTACCGGCTGTACTTCGCCGGCAGTGTCGTGTCGAACACCGGCACGTGGATGCAGCGCGTGGCCCAGGACTGGCTCGTGCTCAGCCTGCCCGGGACCGGCGGCACCGAGCTCGGCATCACCACCGGGCTGCAGTTCCTGCCGGTGCTGCTCCTCGCGCCGTACGCCGGCGTGGTGGCGGACCGCTTCCCCAAGCGGACGATGCTCCAGCTCACCCAGCTCGGCATGGCGGTCTCCGCGCTGCTGCTCGGTGCGATCGCGGTGAGCGGCCACGCCGAGGTGTGGATGGTCTACACGCTGGCCTTCACCTTCGGCATCGCCTCCGCCTTCGACGCGCCCACCCGCCAGTCGTTCGTGTCGGAGATGGTCGGCCCCGACGACCTGACCAACGCGGTCGGTCTCAACGCCGCGGCGTTCAACCTCGCCCGGCTCCTGGGTCCCGCGCTCGCCGGCCTGCTCATCGGGCTGATGGGCGACGGCGCTCGGGCCGCGGGCTGGGTGATCCTGCTCAACGGCCTGTCGTACTTCGCGATCATCTGGCAACTGCGTCGGATGGATCCGCGGCTGTTGAACACGCCCGAGCCCCGGGGCCGCGAGCCCGGGATGCTGGTCGAGGGGCTGCGCTACGTCCGCTCCCAGCCGAAGATGATGATGATCCTGGTCCTGGTGTTCTTCGCCGGCACCTTCGGCATGAACTTCCAGATCACTTCGGCGCTGATGGCCACCCAGGTCTTCGACAAGGGCGCGGGGGAGTTCGGCATCCTCGGCTCCGCCCTGGCGATCGGCTCGCTCTCCGGAGCACTGATGGCGGCGCGGCGGCCCACGATCCGGCTCCGGCTGCTGATCTTCGCCGCCGTCGGATTCGGCGTGGCCGAGATCGTGGCCGGGCTGCTGCCGACCTATCTCGCCTTCGCCTGCTTCGCTCCGGTGATCGGCTTCTGCACGATGACCCTGCTCAACTCGGCCAACGCCACCATGCAGATCTCCTCCGACCCGGCGCTGCGGGGTCGGGTGATGGCGCTCTACATGACCGTCGTCATGGGCGGTACGCCGCTCGGCTCGCCGGTGATCGGCCTGATCGGCGAGCAGCTGGGGGCCCGCTGGACCCTCATCATCGGTGGCGTCCTGGTGCTGGTGGGCGCGGGGCTGGCGGTGCTGGTCTTCAAGCGGATGGAACGCCGGGCGGCCGCCACCGAGCCACACCGCCGGGCGGAGCCGCTGGCAGCCTGAAACCGGGTCCGGGTCCGGCCTCAGCGCCTTTTTGACCCTGTCCAGGGCGGCTAGTAGGCTCGATCCTCGGTGTCTGGTCCATCCAGACCCCTCGACCGTGCCCCGCGGCGACTCTCTCGTCCGCAGTGGGACGCATCGACAGGCACACGCAACATCGCAGTTCACCCGTGCCCGGCAAGGCGCTGGGCCGTGAGAGCAAACCACAGAAAGGGAACCACCCAAGGTGCCCACGATCAATCAGCTGGTCCGCAAGGGCCGCCAGGACAAGGTGTCGAAGAACAAGACGCCTGCCCTGAAGGGTTCGCCCCAGCGACGCGGCGTCTGCACGCGCGTCTACACCACCACTCCCAAGAAGCCGAACTCCGCCCTCCGCAAGGTCGCCCGCGTGCGCCTGAGCAGCGGCGTCGAGGTCACGGCGTACATCCCGGGCGTGGGCCACAACCTCCAGGAGCACTCGATCGTGCTCGTCCGCGGCGGCCGGGTGAAGGACCTCCCCGGTGTCCGCTACAAGATCATCCGCGGCACGCTCGACACCCAGGGCGTGAAGAACCGCAAGCAGGCTCGCAGCCGCTACGGCGCGAAGAAGGAGAAGAGCTGATGCCGCGCAAGGGCCCGGCCCCGAAGCGGCCGCTCGACGTCGACCCCGTCTACGGGTCGCAGCTGGTCACCCAGCTCGTCTCGAAGGTGCTGCAGGACGGCAAGAAGCAGGTCGCCCAGCGCATCGTCTACACCGCCCTCGAGGGCTGCCGCGACAAGACCGGCACCGACCCCGTGGTCACGCTGAAGCGGGCCATGGACAACGTCAAGCCGGCCATCGAGGTCAAGTCCCGCCGTGTCGGTGGTGCGACCTACCAGGTCCCGATCGAGGTCAAGGGCACCCGCGGCACCACGCTCGCGCTGCGCTGGCTAGTCGGCTACGCCCAGGACCGTCGCGAGAAGACGATGTCCGAGCGGCTGATGAACGAGATCCTCGACGCCTCCAACGGCCTCGGTGCCGCGGTGAAGAAGCGCGAGGACACCCACAAGATGGCCGAGTCCAACAAGGCCTTCGCCCACTACCGCTGGTGACCGCGCCGGCCGGGCGACGGAGAGGAACAAAGACCACCGCGTCGACGTTCTCCCAGAGCCCGGTCCGGACGGACCCGGGCTATAGCTACGTAACCCAAAGGGACTGAGACAAGACAGTGGCTGTCGACATCACCACGGACCTCAACAAGGTCCGCAACATCGGCATCATGGCGCACATCGATGCCGGCAAGACCAC
>DOWL01000084.1:0-4086 GCA_003519585.1 Nocardioides sp.
ATCTCCGACCTCCCCGAAGGGGATGCTGCGGGAGAGAGCAAGGGGGGTGCGGGGGGTGGGGGGTATTGAAACGATACAAAACCCCCCTCAATACCGGTCATGTGACCGGTGTGCCCCCCACCTGGGCTCCTTCACAGTTCCGAGTGCACCCACAGTCAACTCCGGGTGCTCCACCAGGGGACGTTTCAAGGGGACTCAAGGGGACCATGCACATGACGCACATGACAGTCGAGACCACCGCCCAGTTGACCGTTCAGCACACAGGTCAGTACACAGGTCAGCCGACGATTCGGGTCGCCACCGAGCCGGCTCAGGAGCCATTCGCTCCGGAACCGTTCCCGGCCCAGCCGCAGCCGCGGAGCACGTTCACCGCGTTGCTGGTCGCGGTCCGCAAGGACGCCTGGGGCAGCCCCCAGCTGGTCCTGGCCGATGTGGCCCCCGCGGCCATGGAGGCCGCGCTGGCCCAGGCCGTGGGCCCGATCCGGCTGCTCACCGCGACCAACGCCAGCGAGGTCTCCGAAGAGGTCACCGCGGTGCTGCGCCGCCAGCTGGTGCCACCGAGCCCGACCCAGAGCCCGCGGCAGGCGATGCTCTCTCGCGCGAAGGCGTTCATCGATGCCCACCTGGGTGATGAGCTGCTCACCCCCGATGTGGTGGCGCAGGGGATCTTCATCTCCAAGCGGTACTTGCACATGCTCTTCCAGGAGGGGGGTGAGTCCTTCACCCGCTACCTGATCAACCGGCGGTTGGCGGTGGGGCGTCACCAGCTGCGCGACACCCGGGTCGCGCACCTGACCGTGGCCGACATCGCGGGCCGGGTCGGGTTCAAGGACCCCTCGCACTTCGCTCGGGCGTTCAAGACCAAGTACGGCGTCACGCCCAGCCGGTTCCGCCGGGGCGAGCAGCCGGCCCCCCAGCTGGTCGCACCCGACCCCGCCGAGGACGTCGACTACGTCGACGCAGCGGACGGCGCTGACGCTGCTGGCCCGGTGGCTCAGGCGGCCGGAGCGCTCTCCGCCGCGTCCTGAGTCCGGGCGGCCGTTGCGACCACAGTTGCGACCACAAAGGCCACAACGCGACTGATGAACGTAAGAGATCGCGGGGTCGCCCTCGCTACCTAGCGTGATGCCCGCGCCACCTCTCGGGGCCCGCCCAGCGGTGACGCACTCATCAGGAGGAAGCGACGATGCCCGTCACTCAGTCCAGCAGCAACCTTCTCTACGCCGCGGCGGGCTGCCTCGCAGTGGCCGCCTCGATCGGTGGTTGCAACGTCGGCAGCGACACTGCCACAGCGGTCAACTCCGCTCCGACGACCACGATCCACCACACGGTGCCCGCGGACAGCGGACAGGTGTCCACGGCGCCGACGCTGCAGACCGTCGTTCTGGAGCTTGGTCTGTGAGCTCAGGCCGACAAGAGGTCGAGAGCCTCGAGCACGCGCGCTACGCGCGCGCGCTCCTCGGCGATGAAGGACGCGAACTGCGGCCCCAGGAGCAGTTCGTCGGTCCAGCCGTTCGCGTCGACGACCGCCTGCCACGGGGAGCTGCCGCGCATCTCGACCAGCAGCTTCTCGAGTCGCCCGCGGTCGCCGGCAGTGAGGTGCGGCGGTGCCACCAGCCCGCGCCAGTTGCCGAACTCCAGGTCGACGCCCTGCTCGCGCACCGTCGGCGCCGGAAGCCCGGCGACCGGCTCCTGACTGGTCACAGCGAGGAAGCGCAGCTCCTCGTTGCGGAACTGGGCGATGTACTCCCCGACTCCCGACACCGCGACGTCCACCTGGTTCGCGAACAGCGCGGCCAGCAGCGGCCCCCCGCCGTCGTACCGCGTGTAACGCACCTCGCGAGGGTCGATCCCTGCTGCCTCGGCGAGCAGGTGGGCGCAGAGATGGTCGGGACCACCGGGCGAAGAGCCGCCGCCGATGCGCACGCTCGAGGGGGAGCGCACCCAGGCGGTCACCAGCTGCTCCAGCGTGGCGAACCGCGAGCCGGCGGCGACCGCCACCACCTCGGGCTCGCTGATCAGCCTGCCCACCGCGGTGACCTGGTCGAAGGAGACCACCGACTTCTGGGTCATCAGGGCGCCGACGACGCCGAGTCCCATCATCATCATCAGGTCGCCGTCACCGCGCTCGTGGGCGGTGCGCGCGAGCCCCACCAGACCGCTGGCGCCCTCGACGTTGAAGACCTCGATGTGCCCGGTGAGGCCGAGGCCCTCCAGCACCTCCCCGAGGTTGCGCGCCGTCGTGTCGTACCCACCTCCCGGCGCGTTGGGGACCATGATCCGCAGCGCGTCCACGTCGTCGCTCGATCGACAACCACTCGGCAGCCAGAGCCCACCGATCAAGCCCGCGGCCAGGACGCCGCGACGCGAGACGGGGAAGGGCACACGACGACGGTAGTCGCCCACGGCGCCCGTCGGCGGCTCCCCGCGCAGGGTCGGGGGTGAGGCGGCCATGGTGCGTCGCTGGCGTCCTACTCTCGCCGGACAGCTCCTCGTTCTGCAGGTCTGCATCGTGGTCGTCGTCGTCTCCGGGGTGGCGATCGTGACCTTCCTGCAGAACGACGCGTCGTTCCGGCGCCAGGAGGGCCGTCGGGTGCTCCAGGTCGCCGAAGCCCTGGCCGGCAACCCCGTGGTCAACGCCGGACTCTCCGACGGAAGCCTCCGCGGCGTGCCCGGCGCCGCCGAGGCCGGCGTGTCGACCTATGGCGCGTCGTACGTCGTCGTGACCGACGGTGAGGGCACCGTCCTCTACTCCTCGCGCCCCGGCGATCGTGGCGGTGTGCTGCGCCGGCCCGACCCGGGTCGCCAGTGGCTGGGCGTGACCGACGTGTCGGGCAGTGACGCGGTGGAAGCCCGGGTCCCGGTCTTCGACAGCACGGCAGAGGGCGCGCCCATCGGTGCTCTCGCGGGCTACGTGGTCGCCGGCCGCGAGTACCCCAGCTTCTGGGCCCGGGTGCGGGACACCGCCTCCACCTCCGTCGTCTACCTCGCCCTGGCCTCGCTGGTCGGACTCGGCGGTTCGCTCCTCCTTTCGCGCCGGATCAAGCGGCAGACCCTGGGGCTGGAGCCTCGCGAGATCGCCGGCTTGGTCGAGCATCGGGAGGCGATGCTCCACGGGCTCCGCGAGGGCGTGATCGGAGTCGACCGGGACGGCCGGGTGACGCTGGTCAACGACGAGGCGATCCGGCTGCTGCGGCTCGCGCAGGTGTCGCGGGGCGGCCCGGTCGAGGACCTGGCGCTGCCACCCGCGTTGGCCGACGTACTCCAGGGCCGGGTCGGCGCCGAGGACCTGCCGGTCGTCTACGGCGACCGGGTGCTGATCCTCAACCAGATGCCGGTGCGAGTCCGCGACCAAGAGGTCGGGTGGGTCAGCACTCTGCGCGACCGCACCGAGTTGGTCGACCTCAACCGACAGCTCGACGTGTGGCGCGGGACCACCGACACCCTGCGCTCCCAGGCGCACGAGTTCTCCAACCGGATGCACACCGTGACCGGCCTGATCGCGCTGGGCGAGTACGACGAGGCCGCGCGCTACGTGACGGCGGAGTCGCGGTCGCGCGGCGCCTGGATCGACCGCGTCACCAGCCGGGTCGCCGACGCGACGCTGGCCGCACTGCTGATCGCAAAGGAGAGCCGGGCCGCCGAGCTCGGGGTCGAGCTCGACCTGGCCGACGACTCGTCGATGCCTGCGGTCGACGAGCTGCTGTCGGCAGATCTGGTGACCGTCATCGGCAACCTCATCGACAACGCGCTGGAGGCCGTCGCCGCTCACCCACCGGGTCGTGTCCTGGTCCGCATCCATGCCGTCGCTGGCGTGGTGGAAGCCACCGTCCAGGACACCGGTCCCGGCGTACCTGCGGACCTCGCCGAACGCGTCTTCGAGCAGGGGTTCACGACGAAGGGGGGCATGGACGAAGCCGCACGCGGGTGGGGTCTGGCCCTGTGCCGGGTCGTGTGCGAGCGCCGCGGCGGCGGCCTCTCCCTCGACCGACGCGACGCGATGACGACGTTCACCGTCCACCTGCCCATCCCGGACCGCATCGAGGAGGTCACCTTGTGACGCCGCAGCCAGCCCCGCAGCCAGCC
>DOWL01000084.1:4267-6064 GCA_003519585.1 Nocardioides sp.
AGCCAGCCCCGCAGCCAGCCCCGCTGCGCGTGCTCATCGTCGACGACGACTTCATGATCGCCAAGATCCATCGCCGCTACGTCGAGCTCGTCGACGGCTTCGAGGTGATCGGCGAGGCGCGCAGCGGCGCAGCCGCGCTCGAGGCGATCGAGCGTGATCGCCCGGACCTGGTGCTGCTCGACATCTACCTGCCCGACCTGAACGGCCTCGACGTGCTGCGTGCGGTGCGCCAGAGCCGCACCCCGGTCGACGTCCTGGTCATCACCGCGGCGCGCGACGTCGAGACGGTCCGCGAGTCGCTGCGCGGTGGTGCCTTGCACTACCTCATCAAGCCGTTCACCGCCGAGGTGTTGTCGGCCCGGTTGGAGGACTATCGCGCGCTGCGCAAGACGCTCGTCCCGGCCGGGAGCGAACACGGTGGCATCGAACAGCGCCAACTGGACGCGCTGTTCGGCACCCGGCCCACGGCGACCCCGACGCTGCCGAAGGGACTCTCGCCCGAGACCTTCCGACTGGTGGCCGACCGGCTTCGCACCGTCGCCTCCAGCTCACCGATCACCGCCTCCGAATGCGCCGGCGCCGTCGGACTCGCCCGAGTCAGCGCGCGCCGCTACCTCGAGCACCTCGTCGAGCGAGGCGAGGTCGAGGTGAAGCTGAGGTACGGCAGCACCGGCCGGCCCGAACGCCTCTATCGCTGGGTGGACTGACGCGTGGTTGAGCCCGGAGTCGCGCCAGCGTCCGCATCGACGAGGTAGGTGATCGTTCGGCCGAGGCGGCGCGCGTACTCGATCTCCCGCCTCGTCGACTCGCCGAGGTATCCGTCCACGTTGAGCACCAACACCTCGTCGGCCAGGTCGATCTTCCGGAGGTGGAGCTGCTGGAGCATCTCCATGTCGGCGGGAAGCCGGCCAGCATCTCGAAGCTGGTCGTCACTCGCATCGTCGAACCCGATGGACAAGACGATCGCACCCTCGAGAGTCAGCCTCAGGTTCTGTCGCTGGAACTCCTCGAAGTAGCGTGTCGAACCACAGAGCACGACGATCCGCGGACGCGAGCCGCCGAAGTCGCGCACCAGGTCGTGGTGTCGATCGCACTCGTCCGCGTGATGCGAGGAGTCATCGGCGCTCACCCACTGACCCTAACGTCGGTCACGCGCCGGCCGGGCGACCCGCTAACCGTTTGCGCGGGCACAGGCGTACGCCGCGGGCCGGTGCGTCTTGGTCTGGGTTGGCGATGGTCGGTCGGCTCACGTTCGTCGGGTGGAAGGTGAACCTGTCGCCGGGGATCGGGGTGAGCGTGTACGTCGGATCGTGGGCCCGGGCATGGTGCGGCCCGCAGATCATGATGGTGTTGTCCAGGTCGGTCCGCCCACCGAGTGACCACTCGATCGCATGGTGCATGTGCGTGAGTCCGGGTGGGGCGTCGCAGCCGTCGACCTGACAGCCCCCGGCGGTGAGGAGTTTGACGATGCGTTGGGCGCGGTCCACCAAGCAGCGGGTCACCTTCCGCTTCGCGGTCAGCGAGCCGAGCGCCGCGCTGCAGTGCAACCTCGACGGCCGCGGCTGGCAGGCCTGCCCCTGGACGTACTGGCTGACCGTCAAGGTCGGCAAGCACAAGCTCCAGGTGCGCGCCGTCGACGGCGCCGGAAACATCGACCCGACCCCGGCGCGGTACTCCTTCCGCAGGCTGAAGCGCTAGTGGTCAACGGAGATGACCACTAGCCAGCTCCGCCCGTCTACCCTCGTGAGTCTCGGCCCCGAGCCCATGGCGACGCTCGCTCCGCTTCGCGGGCTTCGC
>DOWL01000062.1:0-2143 GCA_003519585.1 Nocardioides sp.
GCTGGGCGAGGACTACATCCGCACCGCGCGGGCCAAGGGGTTGCCGCGGCGCGTGGTCGTCGGCAAGCACACGCTGCGGGCGACGTTGACGCCGCTGGTCACGCTCTCCGGACTCGACCTTGCGGGGCTGCTCGGCGGCGCGATCATCACCGAGCGGGTCTTCAACTTCAACGGCGTCGGCAAGCTCTCCATCACCGCGATCCAGCGCTTCGACCTGCCGCTGATCGTGGGCATCGTGCTCCTGCTGGCGGCCTTCGTGATCGTCGCCAACATCATCGTCGACCTGTTGTACGCCGTGATCGACCCGCGCGTGCGGCTCGGCTGACCAGCGCTTTCTCGCCAGACAGGGTTTAGGTTCATCACGTGTCCTCATCTGCCACGACCACCGAGGAGCGCCCAGCCGCCAGCAGCGCTGGCGATCCGCTCCTCGTCGTCAAGGACCTCAAGGTCCACTTCCCCTCGAGCGACGGCGTCGTCAAGGCCGTCGACGGGCTGAGCTATTCGGTCGCGCGCGGCCAGACGCTCGGCATCGTGGGCGAGTCGGGCTCCGGAAAGTCGGTGTCGAGCTCGGCGATCATGGGGCTCTTCCACGGCTCCAACGCGCAACTGTCGGGCAACATCTTCCTCGACGGCACCGACATCCTGACGCTCGAAGAGAACGACCTGCGCAAGCTCCGCGGCCGGGACGTCGCGATGATCTTCCAGGACCCGCTCTCGGCACTGCACCCCTACTACACGGTGGGCGCGCAGATCATCGAGGCCTACCGCGTCCACCAGGACGTCTCCAAGAAGGCCGCCCGGCGCCGCGCCATCGAGCTCCTCGACCGGGTCGGGATCCCACAGCCCGACCGGCGCGTGGACGACTACCCGCACCAGTTCTCCGGTGGCATGCGGCAGCGCGCGATGATCGCGATGGGTCTGGTCAACGACCCGTCGATGCTGATCGCCGACGAGCCCACGACCGCGCTCGACGTGACCGTCCAGGCTCAGATCCTCGACCTGCTCCAAGACCTCCAGCGCGAGTTCAACTCCGCGATCATCATCATCACCCACGACCTCGGCGTCGTCGCCGAGATGACCGACGACACCCTGGTGATGTACGGCGGCCGCGCGGTCGAGTACGGCAAGACCTCCGAGATCCTGACTCACCCCGAGATGCCGTACACCTGGGGGCTGCTCTCCTCGGTCCCCGACGTCACCGGTGACACCAGCGCCAAGCTGATCCCCATCCCGGGCAACCCGCCCTCACTGCTCAACCCTCCGTCGGGTTGTCACTTCCACCCGCGGTGCACTTTCCGCGACAAGGTGGCCGGCGACCTGTGCCGCACCACGACTCCCGAGCTGGTCCCCGGGAGCCGCGGCTCGTCCCACCTCAAGCGCTGCCACCTGCCCGACCCCGAGAGCATCTACCAGGCCGAAGTGCTGCCCGAGATCGCACCCGACCTGGTCGAGGCCACGGACGCGATGGAGTCGGCTGCACCCGTCGCGCCCGCCGAGGCCGGCGGGTCCGCCGAGCCGAGCGCCGCGAGCGCGCCGATCGAGGCGAAGGAGCAGGGCTGATGTCCACCGCCGAGCACACCGAGCCCGAGCAGGCCGGCGACCCGGGCACGCCGGAGGAGGAGCCGACCTTCATCACCGACGCCGACATCGACCCCTACGCGGGGATGGCGGCCGTCGAGGCGCCCAAGGACGCCAAGCCGCTGCTCACCGTCGACAACCTGCGGATGTACTTCCCGGTGAAGTCGACCGGGCTCGTTCACCGCACGGTCGGCCAGGTGCAGGCCGTGGACGGGGTCTCCTTCGAGGTGGTCGAGGGCGGTTCGCTGGGCCTGGTCGGTGAGTCCGGCTGTGGCAAGTCGACCACCGGCAGGCTGATCACCCGGCTGTTGACCCCGACCGGCGGCAGCATCATGTTCGAGGGCAAGGACATCGCCCAGATCAGCTCGGGCGACCTCAAGCCGCTGCGCCGGGAGATCCAGATGATCTTCCAGGACCCCTACACCTCGCTCAACCCGCGGCACACCGTTGGCTCGATCATCGGCGCCCCCCTGCGCATCCACAAGATCATCCCGGAGAAGCAGGTCCTGGGGCGCGTCAAGGAGCTGCTCGAGATCGTCGGGCTCAACCCCGAGCACTACAACCG
>DOWL01000062.1:2308-5249 GCA_003519585.1 Nocardioides sp.
CGCATCGGCATCGCCCGCGCGCTCACGCTCAACCCCAAGCTGCTCGTAGCCGACGAGCCGGTCTCCGCGCTGGACGTGTCGATCCAGGCGCAGGTGGTCAACCTGCTACAGGGGATCCAGAAGGAGTTCGGCGTCGCGTTCCTCTTCATCGCCCACGACCTCGCGATCGTCCGGCACTTCTGTCCCGAGGTCGCGGTCATGTACCTCGGCAAAATCGTCGAGATCGGGGACCGCGACAGCATCTACCTCGGGGCGCATCACCCCTACACCCAGGCCCTGCTCTCCGCCGTACCCGACGTGAAGCAGGCCTCGATCGGCGGGCGCCGGGAGCGGATCCGGCTCACCGGCGACGTACCCAGCCCGATCAACCCGCCATCCGGCTGCCGGTTCCGCACTCGCTGTCCGATCGCCCAAGAGATCTGCGCGAAGGTAGAGCCGCCTTTGCTGCAGATCGGCCCCAAGCACAAGGTGGCCTGTCACTTCCCGGGCGAGATCGGCCACCACCCGAAGGAGCCGGCGACCGCGTCGTTGCTCGGGCTCGACAGTGAGGGCAATGCCGACGCCGCGGGTGCGGTGACCAACCACGACAGGCTCTCCCACCCCGGCTACATGACCGAGTGGTACGACCTGGACACGAAGTCGTTTGCCCGAGACTGACGACCAGCTGTTCGACGCCGGCCCGCTGAGCCGGCCGGACAGCCCGGGGGGAGTCACGAGCGGCGGCGGCTCGTTGAGCTCTGCGACTCACGCGGCGGCGCCGCTGGCGGTCCGGATGCGACCACGCACCCTCGAGGAGCTGGTGGGGCAGGAACAGCTGCGGGCGCCCGGCTCGCCGCTGCGCCAGCTGGTGGAGGGCGACCAGTCGATGTCGCTGCTCCTCTGGGGCCCGCCGGGCACCGGCAAGACCACGATCGCGGCGATCCTGAGCCAGCAGACCGACCGGCGGTTCGTCGAGGTCTCGGCGGTCTCGGCCGGCGTCAAGGAGGTCCGGGCGGCGATCGACGGTGCGCGCGCCGAACTGATGGCCACCGGGCGCGAGACGGTGTTGTTCGTCGACGAGGTGCACCGGTTCAGCAAGGCCCAGCAGGATGCTCTGCTGCCCGGAGTCGAGAACCGCTGGGTCACGCTGGTGGCCGCCACCACCGAGAATCCCTTCTTCTCGGTGATCTCCCCGCTCCTCTCGCGCAGCCTGCTGCTCCGGCTGGAATCGCTGACCGACGACGACGTGCGCGCGGTGCTCGCGCATGCATTGAGCGACGAGCGGGGGCTGGCCGGCGCCTACACCGTGGACCAGGACGCCCTCGACCACCTGGTGCGGCTGGCCGGGGGAGACGCGCGCCGTTCGCTGACCTACCTCGAGGCGGCCGCCGGGGCGGCGAGCTCGCGGGGCAGCACCACCATCGACCTCGAGACCGCCGAGACCGCGGTCGACACGGCCGCGGTCCGCTACGACCGGCAGGGAGACCAGCACTACGACGTGACCAGCGCCTTCATCAAGTCGGTGCGCGGCTCCGACGTCGACGCCGCCCTGCACTATCTCGCCCGGATGATCGAGGCCGGTGAGGATCCGCGGTTCATCGCCCGCCGCCTGGTCATCCTGGCCAGCGAGGACATCGGCCTGGCCGACCCCACGGCGCTGCCCACGGCAGTCGCCGCGGCGCAGGCGGTGCAGCTGATCGGCATGCCCGAGGCCCGGCTCAACCTCGCCCAGGCCACTATCGCGCTCGCCATCGCACCCAAGTCCAACGCCGTGATCACCGCCATCGAGGCGGCCTCGGCCGACGTACGCGCGGGCAAGATCGGCCCGGTGCCGGCGCACCTGCGCGATGCGCACTACCAGGGCGCGAAGAAGATCGGCCACGGGGCGACGTACACCTACAGCCATGACGAGCCCTACGGCATCGCGGAGCAGCAGTACGCCCCCGACGTTGTCCTCGACGCGGAGTACTACCGACCGACGGCCCTGGGCGCCGAGGCCGCGCTCAAGGAGCGGTGGGAGCGGGTCCGCCGCATCATCCGCGGGAAATAGGGAGCGGTAGGGTCGGTTGCCATGGTGTGGGTGCTTGCGATCGCGACCGTCGTTCTGACGCTGCTGGTCGCTGTCCTCGCACTTCGCGTACGCCGTTTGTCCGCCCAGGTGGCCCGCGTATTGCCGTCGAGTGACGCGAACGTGCTGTCAGAACCGCGACCTGAGAGCACTTTCACGACGCTCGACAGCGAACGGCCCGCCAGCGAGTACGTCATCACGAGGATCGGCGAGCCCGAACCTGAGCCTGAGCCGGTGCCGACGGTGCCCGCACCGGTCTTCGCCGACCTGGTGCTCAAGGAGACCGTCGTCCAGACGGCGTCCCTGTTCCACGGCCTGCGTCGTGCGCTGGACCCCGAGAGGCGCAACCGGATCCGCTTCCACATGCGCCAGGAGGTGAAGCGCTCCCGCAAGCAGCGCCGGGCCGAGCTCCGGGAGGTACGCCGCGAGTGGGCCGCGCGGCGGCGCGAGGCGATGGCCGTCGACGACACCGCGGAGTCGGCGGCGTGAGGGCCCCGCTCTGGTTCGCCGCCGGAGCCGGGGCCGCGATCTACGTGATCGTCCGCGGTCGCCGCGCCGCCGAGGCACTCACGATCGACGGCCTCCAGGATCGGCTCAACGGTCTGGCCGTAGGCGCCCGGATGTTCCGCGACGAGGTCGCGCAGGGCAAGGCCGAGGCCGAAATCGAGTTGCGGGAGAGGTTCTCCTTAGCCGCTCATGGGATCAAGGAACTCGAACAACGACCGGAAGAGGAGGGCAGGAGCTGATGGATACGCCGATGAGCACAGCGCAGATCAGGCGGAACTTCGTCGCGCACTTCGAGAACGACACGCGTTGGGGTGCCCACACCGCCGTACCCTCCGCCTCGCTGTTGCTCGACGACCCCACGCTGCTGTTCGTCAACGCCGGCATGGT
>DOWL01000216.1:0-165 GCA_003519585.1 Nocardioides sp.
CTGCACACGCCGCTGATGTCCGGCGCCAACGCGATCCACGGGGTGATCCTGCTCGGCGCGATCCTGGTGACCGGGAGCACTGACAACAACGTCGCCCTCGTGGTCGGGCTGATCGCCATCGTGTTGGCCGCCGTGAACATGGTCGGCGGATTCGTGGTCACCGAC
>DOWL01000216.1:328-618 GCA_003519585.1 Nocardioides sp.
GTCGGCGGATTCGTGGTCACCGACCGGATGCTGCAGATGTTCGTCCGCAAGAAGCCGGCCAAACAGGCGGCTGGCGAGTCGAGCGAGGGGAGCGCCGCGTGATCCCGGTCTGGGCGCAGCTGCTCTACCTGCTCGGCGCCGTCTGCTTCATCCTGGCCCTCAAGGGGCTGTCCGGGCCCAAGACCGCCCGCAACGGCAACCTGATCGGCGCGTTCGCCGCCGTACTGGCCTGCGCGCTGCCCTTCTTCTACGCCGACCTCGATCACATTCCGCTGATCCTGGCCGCGATC
>DOWL01000216.1:785-1780 GCA_003519585.1 Nocardioides sp.
CGCACCGTGCAGATGACCCAGATGCCGCAGATGGTGGCGCTGTTCAACGGCGTCGGCGGTGGGGCTGCCGCCCTGGTCGCACTGCTGGAACTGCACGAGATCGTCGAGGTGGGCTCGCACGTCGAGAAGTTCACGCTGGTCGCCACCGCGTTCACGATCTTCGTGGGGTCGGTCTCGTTCGCCGGCTCGATCGTCACCTTCGCGAAGCTCCAGGAGCTGATGACCTCGCGACCGGTCATCTTCCCCGGTCTGCCGATCGTCTTCGGTGGAGGCCTGGTCGCCGCCGTGGTCCTCTCGGTGCTGGAAGTCCGCGAGCCGGACCTCACGCTGGGCATCGTGCTGGCCCTCATCGGCCTGCTGATGGGTGTCCTGCTCGTGCTGCCGGTCGGCGGCGCCGACGTACCTATCGTCATCTCGCTGCTCAACGCCTTCACCGGACTCACGGTGGCCGCGGGCGGCTACGTGCTCTCCAACGCGCTCCTGCTGGTCGCCGGCACCCTGGTCGGCGCCTCCGGCACCTTCCTCACCCTGCTGATGGCCAAGGCGATGGGTCGCTCGGTGGCCAACATCCTCTTTGGCGCCCTCAAGGGCGGCTCGACCCTCGGCGCGGGCGAGGCCTCCGACCGGCCGGTCAAGTCCGCGGGTCCCGAGGACGTCGCGATCATGCTGGCGTACGCCGAGCGGGTGATCATCGTCCCCGGCTACGGGCTCGCGGTCGCGCAGGCGCAGCACACCCTCCGCGAACTGGTCGACCTGCTGACCTCGCGTGGCGCCGAAGTGGACTACGCGATCCACCCGGTCGCCGGCCGGATGCCCGGCCACATGAACGTGCTTCTGGCTGAGGCCCAGGTGCCCTACGAGCAGCTCATCGAGATGGACGACATCAACGACGAGTTCAAGGATGCCGACGTCGTCCTCGTCGTCGGCGCCAACGACGTGGTCAATCCGGCCGCCCGCAACACCCCCAGCGCGCCGATCTACGGCATGCCGATCCT
>DOWL01000216.1:1895-17442 GCA_003519585.1 Nocardioides sp.
CATGCCGATCCTCAACGCCGACCACGCCAAACAGGTCGTCTTCCTCAAGCGGTCGATGCGCCCCGGCTTCGCCGGCATCGAGAACGAACTGCTCTTCGAGCCCGGCACCACGCTGCTGTTCGGTGACGCCAAGGACAGCTTGGGCAAGGTGTTGTCGGCGGTGAAGGGGCTGTAGCGGGGGGTCCAGCGGCCTTGTCGAGTTTCGTCGGCCGACCGACGAAACTCGTGCTTGGACGACGAAACTGCGTCGTCCAAGGTCGAGATTTGTCGGCTGACCGACGAAACTCGGGCCCTCCGAACGGCGTCAGCCCACGACGCCGTACAACCGGTCGCCGGCGTCGCCCAGGCCCGGGACGATGTAGCCCTTCTCGTTGAGCCGTTCGTCCATTGCGGCGGTCACCACCGTGACGGGGACGTCGAGTCCGTCGAGCTCCTGCTCGAGTCGGGCGCACCCCTCGGGAGCGGCGAGCAGGCAGATCGCGGTGATGTCGTTGGCGCCTCGGTCGGTGAGGAACGTGATCGCGGCAGCCAGCGTGCCGCCGGTCGCCAGCATGGGGTCGAGCACGTAACACTGGCGGCCGGCGAGGTCGTCGGGCAGCCGTTCGGCGTACGTCGTCGCCTCGAGGGTCTCCTCGTTGCGCATCATCCCGAGGAAGCCGACCTCGGCGGTCGGCAGTAGCCGCATCATCCCGTCGAGCATGCCGAGCCCGGCCCGCAGGATCGGGACCACCAGCGGCTTGGGCGAGGCCAGCTTGACGCCCGTGGTCGGCGCGACCGGCGTGACGATGTCGTGCGGGTCGACGCGCACCTCGCGGGTGGCCTCGTAGGCCAGCAGGGTCACCAGCTCGTCGGCCAGCCGGCGGAACGTCGGCGAGTCGGTGTCGACGTCGCGCAGGACGGTCAGCTTGTGGGCGACGAGCGGGTGGTCGACGACGTGGGTGCGCACGGGCCGCAGCCTATGCCGTCGTTATCGGGCCCCGCCCAGCCAGTCAGTTGGGAGCGTTGGGGCCGACGCAGGCCTGGGTGTAGGTGGTCCGCTTGGTCAGCGGCGCCTTCGTGGCCCGCTCGTTCTTCGCCTGGAGGGTCCAGTAGCGCAGCCAGTCCATCTGCATCCGGGCCGGCTGCATCTGCTTGCCCTTCTCGGCCAGCATCGTGAACTTCACCTGGAACTTGCGGCCCGACAGTGCCTCGGGACGGGTCTCGCTACGGATCACGTGGGAGTCGACGAACCACGAGATCCGCTTGCGGGTGACCTCCACGGCGAAGGTGTGCCACTGGTCCTGGCCGAAGCCTCGCTTCATCGACGCCTGGAACAGGTTGTCGGGGCGGGTCCGGATATAGAAGTTGACCTGGTTGTCGCCCATCGTGAACTTGTTGAGCGAGATGTTCTGTTCGCCGCAGCCCTCGCCCTCGTCGGTGACGGGGACCAGCTCGGTGAGGACGCGGTACGGCGCGTGGCCGTGGCCGTACTGGCGCTGCCGCAGACGGGTCTCCCAGCGACCGTAGGCGCGACCGGGGATCGTCATCTGTGCGGAGACGCTGCCCTTGCGCGCGGTGTTGAGGGTGAGCATCCCGTGCTGCGTGCGGACCACACCGGGACCCTCGACGTGCCAGCGCTTGCGGTTGAGCGGACCGACGAAGGTCTCGTCGTACACGAGGCCGCCGTGGCCGTACCAGCCGAAGGTGTTGCCGGCGTGGATCGGGCCCGGGGCCTGGCGCGCGGGGACGGCGGAGGCGGGCCCGGCGATCAGCGAGCCGAGCGAGACGGCGAGGAGCGCGGCCGTGCCGGCGGCGAGGGTGCGACGACCCCAGGAACGGGGGGTCCGACGAGGAAGGAGCGAGCTGGGGGCGAACATGGGCATCGAACCTAGCGAAGTCGCGCGGGCTGGTCGATTCCGTCGGGAGCCCTTGACGCGCCGTCGACAGGGCGCACGGTGGCGATTCTGTCGCGCAAAGCCACTGGTACCACTCGCCGTGCTCTGTCACTCTGGAGTCGTGGTCGAGTACGACGACGGGATCGACTTCGCCCTCGCGGCCTACCGCGAAGGCGATCGGTGGAGCGTCCAGGATCTCGCGCACGACCACCTCGGCGACATCTCGGCGATCTCGCACGCTCTGAGCCGGCTGCCCGGCGACGCGGGCGCGGTGGCGATGGTCGCTGTCGACGAGGACTTCTTCGTCATCGTCCGGGTCTCCGGGGTGACCACGCGGGTGCTGCTCTCCGACGTGACAGCCGCCGAGGACTGGGAGTTGGCCAGTTCGGCGGTGGAGTTCCTCGGTCTCCCGGAGCTCGAGCTCGAGGACGAGGACGACCAGGTGCCGGCCGGCGATCTCGACCTGCTCGGCGATCTCGGCCTGCACGCGATGGATCTGGGGCTGCTGCTCGACGACGTCGACCTCTACCCCGAGGAGATCCTGTCCGACGTCGCGCGCCGGCTGGGCTTCGGCGAGCAGTTCGACGACGCGGTCGGCCTCACGTCAGCCTAGGACGTGTCCCGTAAATCCTGGCGGCGCCGGACGCCGCCCAGATCACGCGCTGGCGGCGTTGCCGACGCTTCGAAGACACCCAGTCTGCGCGCGCGCCGGCGCCTTGCCACCGCGCGCCTGGACGACGCCGGCATCCACCACGATTTACGGGACACGCCCTGATGTCAGCATCCTGGGACGCGGCGATGGGCGCCGCCCTCGGCGAGGCACGTACGGCGCTGGCCCGCGGCGACGTACCCGTCGGTGCCGTCGTCCTCAACGACGCCGGCGCGGTGGTCGGCGCGGGGCACAATGTGCGTGAAGCCCTCGGCGACCCGACCGGCCACGCCGAGGTGGTGGCCCTGCGCGCGGCCGGCACCGCCCTCGGCGCCTGGCGGCTCGACGGCTGCACCCTCGTCGTGACGCTGGAGCCGTGCACGATGTGTGCCGGTGCCGCGGTGCTGGCGCGGGTGGAGCGCATCGTCTTCGCGGCGTTCGACCCCAGGGCCGGCGCGGTGGGCAGCCTGTGGGACGTGGTCCGGGACCGCCGGCTCAACCATCGGCCTGAGGTGGTCAGCGGCGTGCGAGCCTCGGAGTCCTCCGAGCTTCTCGACGCCTTCTTCGCCGAGCAGCGTCACCAAATTCGGCCATAGCCCATTCGGGTGGGCTCGAACTTGGTCCGCGGGGTGAGAATGCAGTCATGGGAGGGCTGCGGGTGGGCTCCGCCGGCGTCGTCGCTGCGACCGCGCTGGGCGTCTCGCTGGGCCTGATGTCGAGCCTGGTCGGGCTCGCCGCGCCGGCGTACGCCGACGACACGGTGGTCGTGCAGGGCACGGCCTTCCCCGACCCCGCGCGCGCCAACCTGTCACTCGTCGGCTGCGACGCCCTCTACCAGCGCTCCGACGAGCAGTTGGCGCCCATGATCGGCCGTGGTCCCGGCGCCGCGCCGGCCGGAGCGCGCAGCCTGGGCTTCGACCTCGCCGGCGGCAACGCCGTGGGTGCCCTGTTCACGGTCGGCTCAGTGCTCGGGACGACCACCGCCAGCATCGCCGTCAACGCGGTCGGGCGGGCCAGCGGCGTCGCGTACGCCGGCTACCAGGAGCCGGCCGACCGCGGCACCTCCTACCTCTGGCTCGGCCGCTCCGAGCTGACCACTCCGGGCGGGGCGTGGCAGACCGTCGAGGCGACGACGCGCAGCTACCTCTGGACCAAGTACGACATGACCACCCGCCAACCGGTGCTGGCCGGCTCCGGCGTACCGACGACCGTCGCCCTGATGGCCGCACAGCACGGAGGCGACGGCCCAGGTGTCTTCACGATCGGCTTCGGCTGTGACGGGACGCCGTTCTCGATGGACGCGCTGCGGGTCGGCGGTCCGGGCTCGGTCACGACGTACGACGTGGAGGGGCTGCGCACCCAGGTCACGATCTCGGCCCAGACCGACAAGGCGGTCGAGCCGGGCGACGCCGTCACCCTGACGGGCACGTTGGAGACCGGCACCGGCGACCCGGTGCCGCACGCGACCATGCTGCTCGAGCAGCGCACCGCTGGCTCGGACACGTGGAAGCCGGTGCTCGTCGCGTCGGTCGGGCCACAGGGTTCGGTGCGTGCCGAGGTGAAGCCCGAGGTGCGGACGTTCTACCGGTGGCGGTTCGTCGACCGGCCGTTGGCCGAGGGGTCGACCTCCATGCCGCTGGTGCTCGACGTCCTGCCGCCGATCACGAGCGAGCCGCCGAGTCCGTCGTCCTCGCCCACCCAGGAGCCGTCCGGCACGCCCTCCGAGGCTCCCTCGACGCCGGCCGCGCCCAGCGAGGCGCCGTCGTCCGACGCTCCGAGCGACTCCAGCTCACCCTCCGCATCGGCGTCTCCCACCGAGAGCGCTACCGCGTCGGCCACCGCGTCGGCCGCCCCGGGCGAGACCGACCCGTCGCCATCCGATGGCGCAGCGGCCGATGAGTCCGTGAGCCCGCGCCGGTCCACCGGATATGGCTCACGTTGACTTCCGTCCGACCACGACCGCCCTCGCCGACCTCGTCCGCGGTGTCCGCGACGACCAGCTGAGCGGGAGTACGCCCTGTCCTGACTACTCGGTGGCCGACCTGCTCGACCACATCGGCGGCCTCGCCGTCGCCTTCCGCGTCGCCGCCACCAAGGAGGACCTCTCCGGCCACGCGCCGTCGGCCGACGGCTCCCGGCTCGAGGACGGCTTCCGTGGCCGGATCGCCGCGGCTCTCGACGACCTCGGCGAGGCCTGGCAGCTGCCCTCGGCGTACGACGGCATGACCATGGCCGGGCCGATCGAGATGCCCGCCGACCTGGCCGCGCTGGTCGCCCTCGACGAGGTCACGGTGCATGCCTGGGACCTGGCGGTCGCCACCGGCCAGCACTACCCCGCCGACCCCGCGGCGGTGGAGGCATGCCGAGGTTTCGTCGCCGGCTTCGAACCGCCGCCCGGTGGAGCCGCCGACGACGGCGGCCTGTTCGGCCCGCCGGTCGGCGTACCGTCCGCGGCTCCGGCGCTCGACCAGTTGATCGGAGCGACCGGCCGCGACCCCGCGTGGACGCCCTGAGCCACTCGCTGCAATTTCAACGGCGCCCGTCGGCTCGGGTACCCTCTCCGGCGGTGGCGTGTCCGAGCGGCCTAAGGAGCACGCCTCGAAAGCGTGTGTGGGTGCAAGCCCACCGTGGGTTCAAATCCCACCGCCACCGCCACGAGGGATCGACAGATTGTCGGCCCACCGATCGACAGAAAGATGCTCCGAACAGGGGCGTCTTTCTGTCGATCGGTCACGCAGGTGCCGACGGCGTCGATATGAGCGCGGTGCTCCGAGTCAAGTCGTGCATGGATCGGGTTCGACTTCTCGCAGCACGCCTGATAGGTCTGCGCACGACGGCGACAGATCCGCCTAGGACGCCGCTCGAATGCCTCGACAGGGCCGCGCGCCACGCCTACAGGCTTGGCTCGCACTGAACGAGTGGTTCAAGACCGCGAGCCCGGTGGACCGGGTGCTCGCTAGAGGCCGGAGGTCTCCAAAGCCACTGTGCCGTCTGGCGCGGAGGGGTGCCCTGATCCGCGCACGGCCCTGTCGCCTAGCCTCGGTCGAGGGACGTCATGCCTGCCAGGAGCACCTCGATCATCCGTCTAGCGTCGTAGCCGTCGTCCCCCTCGGCCCCGATACAGAGGTTCCCGACGGCGCGCATGAGCTCGAGGGGCCGCACGTCGTCGCGAACCCGCCCGGCGTGGACCTCCGCGTCGAGTAGTCGCGCGCAGACGGGCTCGAGGCGGACCACGAACTCGGTGTGCAGCCGCTCGAACCCGGAGCGATCTGACGCCATGGCGTCCGCGAGGCCGTGTTTGGTGACCAGGAAGTCGGCGAACTGCAGGATCCAGTCACGCAGCACCGCGTCGTCGCCTGCCGCGGCCAGCGAGTCGACCTGGTGCTGGAACACCGCGACCACCAGGTCAGCGCGGGCGGGGAAGTGTCGGTAGATGGTGCCCGTCCCGACGCCCGCCTCGCGCGCGATCTCGCGCACCGGCGCGTCAACGCCGGAGCGCACGAAAACTGCTGCCGCGGCGTCGAGCAGGGACTGCTCGTTGCGGACCGCGTCCGAGCGCTTCGGACGTGCTGTCGCAGGCACGGCAATCCTCCCCTTTTGCAAACGGAACAAAGTTCCGTTTATTCTCGTTCTTCCGGAACCACGTTCCGTTTCAATCTACCTGAAGGACCCCCGATGAGCGCCCTTACCGCACAGACCATCTCCGTCCGCCCGATCACCCTCGCCGCGCCCGGCCGCGGCGATGATCTCCTCGTCCACGTCACGGCACCGACCGCCGGCAACGACCTGCCGGTCGTCGTCTTCTCCCACGGGTACGGCGCCTTCGGCGCCTCCATGGACACCTATCGCCCCCTCGTCGACCACTGGACCGCGCACGGGTTCGTGGTCGTCCAGCCGAACCACCTCGACGCACAGGGGATCGCGACCGACGATCCGCGGAACGCGGACCTATGGAAGATCCGGATCGGTGACCTGCGCCGGGTCATCGACCAGCTCGAGACCGTGCTCGCCGCGATCCCCGGCCTCGCCGAGCGCACCGATGCCGACCGTCTCGCTGTAGCCGGTCACTCCTACGGCGCGACCACTGCGAGCGCGCTTGTCGGCGCTCGCGTCATCGACGCCGATGGCGCCCTATCCACCTCGGCCAAGGACCAACGCGTGAAGGCGGCCGTCCTGCTCGCGCTCACCGGGACCGGCGGGGAAGATCTGTCGCCGTTCGCGCAGGAGAACTTCCCCTTCATGAGTCCCAACTTCTCCGACCTCACCACTCCCTCACTCATCGTCGCCGGCGGAGCGGACGACTCGCCGCTCTCCCTCCGCGGCCCTGACTGGTTCACCGACGGGTTCCACCTCGCCCCGGGCGCCACGGACCTGCTCACCCTGACCGACGCCGAGCACTCCCTCGGAGGGATCAACGCCTACGACGACACTCACACCACCGACGAGAACCCGGACCGGGTAGATCTCGTACGTCGAGCAACCACGGCCTACCTGCGCGGCGCCCTCGGCATCGAGCAGGAATCGTGGCGGAACGTGCGAGACGAGGAGACAGAGCTCGGAAGGTTCGAGTCAAAGTAGGCGTGGGCGGTGGCAATGGGTAGCCAGGTCGGGTTCCACACCTCCGCAAGCCCTCGGTGCGCGTCGATCTCGCCATCCAGGCCTGGGTCGCCGGCGAGCTCCCGCTCACAGAGGCGGCGGTCGATCGAACCTAGAGCGGATGTCGTTGCTTCAGCGCTGCCTCCGACCTGAATTCGGATGCCGAGATGTGGGCTCAGACAGTAGGCACGGTCCCGCCGTCGATGACGTACTCCGCGCCGACGACGGCCGAGGCTCGGTCAGACACGAGGAAGCCGACGAGGTCGGCGATCTCCTCGGTGCTCGCGAACCTGCCGAGCGGGACCCCGCCGAGGGAGTCGAGGATGCTCTGCTTGGCCTGCTCCCGTGTCAGCCCGTTGCCATTCGCGATGGTGTCGACGAAGTCGTCGTAGCCCTCGGTCGCGATCCCGCCCGGGCTGATGGTGTTGACCCGCACCCCGCGGGGCGCCAGCTCGTTGGCGAGGCCCTTGCTGTACGTGCGCAAGGCTGCCTTCGCCGACGCGTAGGCCAGGGTCGCGTCGTGGAGAGGCATATCGCGCTGGATGGACCCGAAGTGCAGGACGACCCCCGATCCCGACTCCACCATCGCCGGGAGGAGCGCCCGATCGAGCCGTACGGCGCCGAGGAGGTTCAGGTTCAGTGCGGCGAGCCACTGGTCTTCGGTGACGACGGCGAACCCACCGGGCGGGGTCGATGAGCCGCCGACCACGTGCACCAGGATCTTCAGGGGACCGTGCTCGGCGATCCGGGCGGCCACGGACTCCACCCCCTGGGTCGTCGACGTGTCCGCCTCGATGAACCGCTCGGGGCGGTCGTAGCCCTCCGGCATCGTCCTCGCGGTCGTCCAGACATCGGCGCCCATCGCTCTGAGTCGGTCGACCACTGCCTTGCCGGAGCCCTTCGAGCCACCGGTGACCAGGGCCAGGCGCCCGTCGAGGCGGTCGCGGTCTTCGTGCGTCATGACTTCTCCTACTCCAGCGGCGCGGCGCAGCCGAGGACGATGTCGAGGCGAGCGATCCGCTCGCCGTCCAGGGTGAACCGGTAGTCCAGGTCCGCCTGCCCGCCGGGGAAGTCCCCCTCGAGATGGTGGCCCACGACCCAGGTCTCCCCGTCACGCAGCACCTTGGTGACCTGGCTGGTGTAGGTGAACTCCGCGCCTGCCTCGCTCACGAAGCGCCGCAGCGAGTGCTCGCCGCTGAAGGCCTCGCCCACGTCGGTGACGACCGCCTCCGGGGTCAGCAGAGGGAGGGCGGTATCTGGGTCGCGGGCCTCCTGGGCCTGCAGGAAGGCGCGGATCGTGGTCGGCAGGAGTTCGATGTCTGTGTTGGTGTTGGTGTTGGTGTTGGTGTCCATGCACTTGAGCCTGGGCGCTCTCGCTGCGCGAGGGTCAAGGACTGGAGTCTCCCCCTGGGGGAGAGTCCAGACTGCAGCCATGTTGGCTATCGGTGAGTTCTCACGGATGACGCACCTCAGCATCCGTGCGTTGCGGCGCTACCACGAGGCTGGGCTGCTCGAGCCGGAGCTGGTGGATCCTTCGAGCGGCTACCGCTACTACTCGGGCGACCAGATCCCGACCGCGCAGGTGATCCACCGGCTGCGCGAGCTCGACGTACCCCTCGCCGACGTACGGCGCATCCTTCGGTCGCCGGATGCCGACCAGCGGGCAGCTCTGGTCGCCGAGCACCTCGGGCGTCTGGAGTCCGAGCTCGCCCGCACCCGCGCGGCCGTCCTCTCCCTGCGACGGTTGCTGGCTCCGGAGCCGGCGCCGCTGCAGGTCGAGCTGCGCGAGGAGCCCGCGGTGGTCGTCGCGGCCGTCGAGGATGACGTCAGCCAGGGCGACGTCGACGCCTGGTACGCCGGCGCCATGGCCGAGCTCGACGCGGCGCTCGGCCCGGCGCCCACCGCCGGACCGCCCGGCGGGCTCTACGACAACGCGCTCTTCGAGCAGGGCCGGGGGCACCTGCTGCTCTACCGGCCGGCCGCCGAGCCTCCCACCCGTGGGCGCGTCCACCCGGTGCGGCTGCCCGCAGCCGAGCTCGCCGTCACCGTCCACGCCGGCGAGCACGAGGGCATCGACGTGACGTACGGCGAGCTCGGCTCGTGGGTGCTCAGGAACGCGCTGACCGTGGCCGGGCCGGTCCGAGAGCGCTACCTCGTCGGCCCGCGCGACACCGACGACCCCGCCGCGTGGCGCACCGAGATCGGATGGCCGGTGTTCCGCGTCGCCAGGAAACCCTGATGAGATCCTGCAGCGGATCTTGGTTCCGCACCTCCTCGATCCGTTGGTCAGATCACGATCTCACCGACAGGTGCGTTCTCGAGCCGTCGGACCGCCAGAAGGGCACCCAACGAGGTCGCGACGAAGATCACCGCGACGACCAGCGCGATCGGTCCCCACGGCACGACCAAGCTGAGCGCCGGTAGGCGAAGTCGGGTCAGCCCGAGTGCGGCCACGGCTGTCAGCAGACCGACCGGCACGGAAAGGATCCCGATCCAGACGTACTGGAGGCTGATGGCGCGCTTGGCCCACGAGCCCCGCACCCCCAGGTGAGTGAGCCGGCTGGCCCAGGGGCGCATCCCTTGGACCTGGGCTCTGCTGGTGAGCAGTGCGACTGCCAGCACCAAGAGCATGAGCCCGAGGGCCGACCCGACCAGTGCAGCAGGCGGCACCACCGGAGGTGCCGGCTCGTGGATGCCGATCAGGCTCGGGTCGAATCCAGCGTCCAAGGCGGCGGCTCGGGCTCGTTCGGCATCGGCGTCGGACACATCGACGTACACCACGGCCGCGGGGTCGGTCGCGAACCCAGCGCGAGTAGCTGCGTCGCGGAGCATCACGAACGGCACCCCGTCCATCCACCGTGAGGGTGGCGCGTCGAGCGGCAGCGCCGGCACGGCCCCGATCCGTTCACCGGTGATGTTGACGACCAGGTCGAGCTGCCCCTCGTCGTCGATGTCGACGCGCTGGGGATCCAGCACGAGGACGCCTCCGCGGGTCAGGAGTGTCCGCTGCTCCGAAGTCAAGGTGGTGGCTGCTGCCGCCTCGACGTCGGCGACCGAGTCGAACGCGAACGACACGGTGGGAAGGTCGATCGTCCCCACGTCGCCGCGGATCTCCTCGACACCGGTCTCCGCGTCGAGGAACCTGTCACCGATCAGGTAGAACGTCGTCGGGCGCTGCTCCGAGAGGGCCGGGACGGTCTCGAGGGCCGCGATGAGCGCTGGGTCGGGCTTCTTCCACGGTGTCCCGTAGCTGTCCACGAGCACCTGCCCGGGCGGGACCGAGACGGGCTGCTGGTCCCGGATGAGCTGGACCTGGCTGTACAGGACGGTCAGCACACCCACGGTGACCGAGACGAGCATGATGTAGATTGCTGCGGTCGCTGCCATGCGCGTGCGGTGGGTCGAGATCTGCCGAACGACCAGCCGTTGGGTGAGGGTGCGGGTCGGCATGGCCATGAGCAGCAGCCCGACCAGCTCGGGTGCCATGAGGGAGCACACCACGGCCGACGTGGCGACGAGCAGCATGCCGTCCGCCGCGCTGTCCAGGGTCAACAGCTGCCAGAGCGAGGCGACGGCCAAGATGCCCGCCAGGCTCTGCCGGCCATGGGTGAGCCGGGGGACGGACACGCCACGCGCGGCGGTACGCGGCGGCTTGGCGACCTGGCTACGCAGGAGCCCGTAGGCGGCCGCGAGCCCCGCAATCAGCCCTGTGGCACAGATAAAAGTCGCGGCCCCGGGGAACCGGGCGTTGGCGACGAAGTAGCCCCACCGCCCGGCTCCGAAGCTCGCGAGCCACAGTCCGCCGAGTGCCCCGGCGGTGGCGGCGACAGTGACGAGGAGCGCCAACATGGGGGTCGGCACCAGCCACGCCGCGGTCACCGCGACCCGGACGCGGACCCCCTGCGCGGTCATCAGTCGGATGGCGGGCCCCAGGCGGCGCACCAGGATCGCGTAGCCGATGAGGGTGCACAGCGGGATGAGGATCATCCCGGGCGCCCACAGGCTCAACGGAGATTGGGTCGTCCAGGGCCGCGCTGCCTCGCTCGCGGACTGAGCTCGGCTCCGTACTTTGCTGCGCACGTCCTGCTCGGACAGACCGGCGGCGAGCTGCTCGCCGGTCGCGCCGAGGGTGCTCATGACCCGGACGGCCAGGTCGTCGGCCTGTCCACGTCTGGCCTGGAAGGTGGGGAACGCGACGAGGGCGCCGTCACGTCCCCGCGCTTCCGGGGCAATCTGCGCCCAGGTGCCGGGTCCCGCGAGCATCCGGGGCGACTCCTCCAGCCGACTGCCGGCGACCCCCACCACCCTGAGGTCCGGGCCGTGGGCTGGTGTCTTGATGTGGTCGCCCACGCGCGTCGGTGAAGTCGTGGCCGGCGAGAGTGACCTCGCCGGCAGTAGCGGGCCAGCGCCCCTGAGTGAGCCGGAACTGGCGATCCGGTGGATGTGCTGCCCAGTCCTTCTCGGAGAAGTAGATGCCGCTCAGGCCGTCCTTGAAGTAAGGGAAGTCGAAAGCGTTGACAGCTACCGAGTAGCCCAGGGTGCTGTCATCGAACTGGGTGACCAGCCGGTCCGCCAGGTCGCTGCCCGCTGGTACGGCGACGCTGAAGAGCGTGACCGAGTAGGCGGCCGACCCCAGCTCGACGTCGGCCTCCTGGGATGGGCTCAACGTCTGAGCGTCCATGAACGTGTTGGTCGCGAAGAGGAAGAACACGACCGCGACCAAGGGCGCCAGCGGTGCGAGGACACCGATCTTGGCCTTCAGGCGAGCACGAAGGGTCCGGATCACGGCGCGACCGTCTCGCCGAAGGCCTTTCCAGAGATTTGCCCGACGACTTGCCCGACGACTTGGCCGTCGAGCATCTCCACACTGCGGGTCGCATAGCGTTGGCAGTTCGGGTCGTGGGAGGCGACGATGACCAGCGTTCCGGCCTCGGCCAAGGAGGCCAGCAGGGTGAAGATCGCCGCGGCGTTCCGACTGTCGAGGGATCCGGTCGGTTCATCGGCCAGGAGGACGCGGCGTCCTCCCGAAAGCGCTCGAGCGATCCCGACTCGCTGCTGCTGCCCGCCGCTCAGCTCGGAGGGGTACCTCGCGCCGTGACCGTGCAGGCCCACGGAGGTCAGGAGCTTCTCGGCCTCGTCGATGGCGGTGGCGGTCGCGACGCCGTTGGCCTCCATGGGAAGGGCGACGTTCTCGGCGGCGGTGAACTCGTTGATGAGCAGGTGCGCCTGATGGACCACGCCGAGCTCTTGACGGCGCAGCCGGATCCGGTCATCTACCGAGATCGACGCCAGATCGTGGCCGGCGACCATCACCGACCCTGCTGTGGGCAGGTCCAGGCCCGCAAGCAGGTTCAGCAGCGTGGTCTTCCCCGAGCCGCTGTGTCCGAACAGGCACACGAACTCGCCTGCCGATGCCTCGAAGTCGACACCGTCGACTGCTCGGACGGTCTCGGCCGGAGACACGAACAGGCGCTGAACCTGCCGGGTGCTGATCAGCGGACCTGGATCTGCCACGGTCAGCAACGTCGGTTCGTACGCATGCTCGAGGTCTTGTCCGAGTCGAGGAACGACATGTTCAGGCGCTCATCGCCCCTGCCCATCGTGAGCAGGCTGTGGGTACCGTCACTGTGGTCGTAGAGACAGCCATCGAAGCGGCTCGACCGGTTCATCCAGGAGTCGGCCTGGTCGTTCTCGCCGGCGGCGTCGTTGAACACGTCCATCACTCCCTGGCCGTGGAGCTGGGCGGCGATGAGCCACTCGAAGTTGTTGTTGCCCCACACGCACATCTTGTTCGGCAGGCACTGGTCCGCACTCGCTTGCGCGGTGAGTGGTGCCGCCAGGACGGTGACGACCGCCGCCCCAGCAACGATCGTTGCCTTCAATCTCATCTGCTATCCCATCGCTAGTTCAGCCACCCCGAATCGAGCGTCAGCCCGCGGCGCTCCCTCGAGGCGCAAAGACGCCTTCGGCATCCTCGTGGCGACTTTTGCAGCAGATCGCATTGAGCACCACTAATAGACATGGTGTAGATAGATAGTGCGCTAGCAGGCGTCGTGCGTGCGCTGTGCGGCGACTACGTGGACTGTGCGCAGGGAGACGACATGGCAGGCGTGCGCCTTCCTAGGCTGTCGACCGTGTCCGAGCCCGTCGTCGCTGTCGTGTCTGTCCGCCACCCGGGCGTAGCCGAGCTGATCGACGCGCTGACGATCGAGCTCGCCGGCGGTGGCTACACCGAGGAGGAGACCTTCGGCTATTCGGCCGAGCAGCTCGAGGCATCCGGCGTCCACCTGGTCGGGGCGAGCCTGGACGAGGAGCTGGTCGGGATCGGCGGAGTCGAACTCCAGGCTGACGGACTCGGAGAACTCAAGCGGTTCTACGTCGACCCGGCCCACCGCGGCCGTGGCGTCGCCGACGCAATGATGTCGGCGCTGGTCGAGTACGCCACCGCGCACGGTGTGACCACGCTCCGGCTCGAGACCGGCGACCAGCAGCGGGCGGCGCAAGGGTTCTACGCCCGGCACGGCTTCGAGGTCGTCGACCGCTTCCCGCCGTACGTCGACAGCGCGACGTCGGTCTGCATGAGTCGGTCGCTTGCCTGAGCCGTGTGGGCGGATAGCACTCAGCTCGCTCGGGCGACGCGGCGGGATCGGCCATCCAGATAGCCACGGGTCAGCCGGCCGACGGCGTACTCGTAGAGGGCTGCGCCGAGGTTCGCGCCGGCCAGGAAGATCAGGGCGTGGGTCGCATCAACCGAGTCGGTGAGTACCGCGGCCCCGAAGGCGCCCGCGTAGTAGGGCGCCTCCTTGGCGATCTCCGGAATGACGTAGCCGAGGGCCGAGGCCGCGTACAGGCTGCGCCGGGAGCTCGATCGACGGCGCAACAGATCGAAGAGCATCTTGGACAGCGCGTTGGTGCTGGTCCCGGTGTCCTCGAGGAGTCGCCAGTTGGCCCGGAGGTTCACCCGGAGTCCGGCGCCCCAGGTCACGTAGCTGAGCACCAGCAGAGCGACCACGACTGCGTGCGGTGCCGGCTGCAGGACCTCCGAGGCGGCCAGCGTCACGCCCGCGACGGTGGCGACCGCGTCGAGCGCCCAGGTCGAGACCAGGGTCGCGACGAGGGTGATGGCCCACCGCGCGGACCAGGCTCGCCAGCCGGGTAGCAGTGTGCTCATGGGACTCACCTGAGTTTCGTACGTACGGTACGTACGTTCCTCTACGATAGGGAGATGCCGCCGATGGGTCAACCAGCTCCGAGGCCGACGCGATCTCGACTGCCGCGGGACGAGGCGCGCCAGCGCTATGTCGAGATCGGTGTCCAGGTCGCGCTCGAGCGGATCAGGGCGGACGCCGAGTCTCTGCGGACCGGCTCGGTGGTCATCGGCCCCTTCGCCAACCTCGACGCCAACGCCGTGGCTGCCCGGGACGGGAAGACCCGTGGGGTGATCGCCAACCTGTTCGGCAGCCAGTCGGCGTTCCAGGCCGCGACCATGGCGCTGGCGCTGGGTGCCCAGGAGTTGATCGAGGAGATCGAGCACCCGCGCCCGGCGGACTATCCCGATGCCGACGCGTGGGTCGATGCCTTCTTCGGCGAGCAGTCTGCTCGTGGACCGAGCCACGGCAGCGAGCCCCGCGACTACTACACGTCGCTGTGGACGCTGTGGCTGAGTGCCGTGCCGTACGCCGTCTGGAGCGACGAGGTCGCCGAGCCGGGACTGGCGGAGACCCGCGACTGGATGTCCGGGATGGTGGCCGTCTTCGCCGAGGCACTCGATCACTTCGACCTGATCCTCCGGCCGGGCACGAGCCTCGACGACCTCGCCGTCGCCACCGCCGGCCTGGTCGAGGGGCTCTGGCTGACCCAGTGCCAGACCGCGCGCCATCCGATCGAACCGACCGAACCGATCGCCACCGCGTTGCGACGGTCCGGTCGCATGCTGTGGAACGGCGCGACCCGCCCGCGGGCCGAGGCCGGCTCGTGAAGCGAGGCGGTCGCCGGGTCGCCGGCTGACCGTCAGGGCAGCACGAACCCGGGGTCGGCGGCGGCCTCGAGGAGCTGGTCGACCGATAGACCGGGATCGAGCGGACCCGCCAGGTCAGTCGCGAAGTCCTCATCGGGGGTGTAGCGGTCGCGCGCGTCGATGACGACGGGGGTCCCGTCGGCGCGGACGTTGCCCGCTCAGCCGATCGAGCAGAGGCCGGGGACGCCGGCGGAGACCGCGTAGTCCAGAGTGGACGGCGTGTCCCGGATCGAGCCGCTGCCGCCGTACGACGTCGCGGTGGTCGGTGCCGGGATCGTCGGTCTGGCGACCGCGTGGCAGTTGCTGCAACGGCGGCCCGGACTTTCGGTGTGCGTGCTGGAGCAGGCGCCGGAGGTTGGCACGGGGCAGAGCGGGCACAACAGCGGTGTCGTGCACGCCGGGCTCTACTAC
>DOWL01000121.1:0-972 GCA_003519585.1 Nocardioides sp.
GCATACGATATCTAGTACGGTCTCGTGGGCTCGGAGATGTGTATAAGAGACAGCAGTACGGCCTCTACCTCGCCGACGCCGACTACGTCACCGTCTCCGGGCTCACCGTGCGCAACGTGACCAAGGGGGTCGTGCTGGACCTCTCCAGCCATGTCACCCTGACCGGCCTCGAGGTGCACACCACCGGCCAGGAGGGCATCCACCTGCGCACGTTCTCGACCGACGACGTCGTCGCAGGCAACCTCGTGCACGACACCGGCCAGAAGAACGAGACCTACGGCGAGGGGATCTACGTCGGCAGCGCGAACTCCAACTGGGGCACCTACACCGGCGGCGCCCCCGACGCGTCGGACCGCAACCAGATCCTCGGCAACACCGTCTACCGCACCGGCGCCGAGAGCATGGACATCAAGGAGGGCACGACCGGCGGCGTCATCCGCGGCAACACCTTCGACGGCACCGGCATGACCGGCAGCTGGGCGGACTCGTGGATCGACCTCAAGGGCAACGGCTGGGTCGTCGAGAGCAACCACGGCACCAACGCTCTCGAAGACGGCTTCCAGGTGCACCAAGCGCTGGCCGGGTGGGGCAACGACAACGTGTTCCGCGACAACGTGGCCGAGGTCAACGGCCCGGGCTACGGCTTCTGGCTGCAGAACGGCATCACCGGCACCCAGGTGATGTGCGCCAACACGGTGACCGGCGCCAGCAGCGGCTTCGCCACGATCGCCTGCACTCCCTGATCGACGAGGCTCGACCGACTTCCGTTCAACGGAAGCCTCGCGTGGTGACCTCCAGCTTGGACCAGCCAGACTCACGCCCATGCGAACCCAGGTGGCGATCGTGGGAGCCGGCCCCGCCGGGCTCCTGCTGGCCCACCTGCTGGCGGCCGACGGCGTGGAGTCGATCGTGGTCGAGTCGCGGTCGGAGGAGTACGTCGCCGCGCGGATCCGCGCCGGCATCCTCGAGCAG
>DOWL01000121.1:1097-1320 GCA_003519585.1 Nocardioides sp.
ATCCGCGCCGGCATCCTCGAGCAGTCCACGGTCGATCTGCTGCGCGCCTCGGGTCTCGGAGACCGGTTGGATCGCGAGGGCGACCAGCACCACGGGATCTACCTGCAGTGGCCCGGCGAACGTCACCACCTCGACTTCGTGGAGCTCACGGGTCGCTCGGTCTGGGTCTACGGCCAGACCGAGGTGCAGGCCGACCTCGCCGCCGTCGCGCACGCCCGCGGCC
>DOWL01000121.1:1538-1855 GCA_003519585.1 Nocardioides sp.
CACCTTCACCGACCGGTCCGGGGCGGCGCAGCGGATCGAGGCCGATGTCGTGGTCGGGTGCGACGGCTCCTTCGGCCCCTCGCGCGCGGAGGTTTCGTCCGCCGTACGCCGGACCTGGGAGAAGACCTACCCCTACTCCTGGCTGGGTGTGCTCGCCGCGGTCGCGCCGTCGACCGACGAGCTGATCTACGCCTGGCACCCCGACGGCTTCGCGATGCACTCGATGCGGTCCGAGACCGTGTCCCGCCTCTACCTGCAGGTCCCGAACGACACCCCGATCGAGGACTGGTCGGACGACCGGATCTGGGAGGCGCTCG
>DOWL01000121.1:1985-2328 GCA_003519585.1 Nocardioides sp.
ACGACCGGATCTGGGAGGCGCTCGCCACCCGGCTCGGCCATGGCCAGGACGGCTGGACGCTCACGCCCGGCCCGATCACCGACAAGTCGGTGCTCCCGATGCGGTCCTTCGTCCAGACCCCGATGCGTCACGGACGGCTCTTCCTCGCAGGCGACGCGGCACACATCGTGCCGCCGACGGGGGCGAAGGGCCTCAACCTGGCCGCCGCCGACGTCGGCCTGCTCGCGCCCGCGCTGGTGGCGATGCTCCGCAAGGGCGACCACACCCTCGCCGACGCCTACTCGGAGACCGCGCTGCGGCGGGTCTGGCGCTGCACGCACTTCTCGTGGTGGATGACCACCAT
>DOWL01000121.1:2439-2935 GCA_003519585.1 Nocardioides sp.
GTGGATGACCACCATGCTGCACACGAGTGGCGACCCGTTCGAAGCCGAGCTGCAACTGTCCCAGCTGCGCTGGGTCTGCTCGAGCCAGGCCGGCGCCACCGGGCTGGCCGAGAACTACGCCGGTCTGCCGATCGGGTTCTGAGGTCCCCGTCCTGTCGTCACGACTGACGCGCCTGCCGGGCGATGTCGGCGGTCGCGCATAGTGTTCGTCGGGTGAGTAGCCGATGAGCAAAGAACAGCAGCTGCGGGCGATGCGCGAGGCCCGGTACGCCGGCCGATCGGCCGCCTCAGGGACGCCAGCCAACCGCCTCAAACTGGTCAAGCCCGGCGCCGAGCTCCCCGTCGCCCCTCCGGTGGAGCAGACATCGCCAGACCAGCTGTGCGGGCACAAGTCGATGAACGGCCGCACCTGCACCCGCGAACAGGGGCACACGGCGAAAAGCCACCGCTACTCCTGATGCCGAAATGCCGAACGCCCTTCGCCGAAGCGAAGGGC
>DOWL01000121.1:3069-3315 GCA_003519585.1 Nocardioides sp.
CGAGTTCGGATCCCCCAATCCCCCCATGCGAACTGAGGACAACTCTACGAGACCTCTATGCACGGGCCAGTAACAGGACGTCCTCAGCACTGCACGTGTCGGCACCAGTCGGGTCGCAACGAGCCTCCATCCGCTGCTCCAGACGATTCCGAGTGAGCCAGGTCACTCCGCGGAAGCCGCCCAGCGCTACTCAGCTGACGGCGACCGCCGTTCGCTGCGCCGTACGGCGGGCGCGGGTGCGGGTGC
>DOWL01000121.1:3421-3902 GCA_003519585.1 Nocardioides sp.
GGATGCGGGTGCCGAGGACGACCAGGCCGACGCCGACCGTGATGGTCACGAGGTTGACGAGGCCGTAGCCCCAGAGCTCACTGCTGCTGTACTCGACCGGGAACGCCTCCGGCGAGGGCCCGAAGGCGACGGGTGGTTCGTCGGCCATCCAGCTCAGCAGCACGGAGAGGCTCTGGTAGGCGAAGACGATGGCGTCGAGCGCCAGGTAGGTGACGACGGCGAGGCCTCGGTCCTTGACGAAGTAGCCGATGGCGAAGGCGAACAGGACGGTGAAGACGATGTTCATGAGGTGCTCCTGAGGTCGGTGGTTGCTACGCCACTCAGCGTGGTCACCGCCGCGGCTGGTCGCATGAGGGAGAGCGCCACAGTTGCCCTTGGTGGTAGCACGGACGAGCGGGACGGCCGATCGCTGGCACGATGCCTGCATGCGGCCCGGCACCGTACGTCTGCTGACCGGCCTCGCGGCGCTGGCGGGTCTCGC
>DOWL01000121.1:4014-4927 GCA_003519585.1 Nocardioides sp.
GTTCTCGCCAGCGCCGCGTACGTCGCTGCGCTCGGCAACTGGGCGCTGGTCGGTGCGTGCGCGGCCTGCGCGTTCGCCGTCGCTGTGGGCTGGGTGATCGTGCGGCACGACCCGACCTCGCCGGTGGGGCCGGCACTCGCGTGGACGACAGCCGCGATCGCCGTCGTCACGGTGCACGTCGGTCCGCTCGCGGAACTGCCGTGGTCCAGTGGCGCCTGGCCCCTCAACCTGGCCGGACTGCTCGCGCTGATGCTGGTCTTTCCGGACGGCGCTTCGAGCGGCCGGGTCTGGAGAGCCGTGCCGTGGGCGTTCGGGGTCGCCACCCTGGGCATGGTCGCCGTTCAGTGGGGCGCCCGGCAGGTCGACGGCGAGGTCGTCGGCGGCCCGAATGGGGCGTGGGTGCCCCCGGTCGCCGTGCTGTCGCTCCTCACGATCGGGCTCTCCCTGGTGTTGGCCGCGGCGTCGCTGGCGGTGCGCTACCGGCACGGCACCCGCCGGACCCGGCAGCAGACACGGTGGCTGCTGCTGGCCGGGATCGTGGTGGTCGCCCTCCTCGTGGCGGGCTGGGTCGCCGAGGGGCTCGGAGCGTCCCTCGATGCGGCGTACACCCCGTTCCTGATCGCGATCGTGACCCTCGTCCCGATCTCGGTCGGCATCGCGATCGTCCGGTACGACCTCTTCGACGTCGACCGCCTCCTGACCGGCGCAACCGCCTGGCTGGTCACGCTGGTGGTCTCGGCGACCATCTTCGGCCTTGCGGTGTACGGCGTGAGCCACGCGCTGTCGATCGGCACCGGACTGACAAGCGGCGTGGCGGCGTTCGTGACCGCGCTGACGCTGTTGCCAGTGCAGCGGCACATCGCCTCGTGGGTGGGCCGGATCGTCGACCGTGATCGGCACGTCGCCGTGGCCG
>DOWL01000121.1:5087-5419 GCA_003519585.1 Nocardioides sp.
GGTCGAGGACGACCCGGACCTCGTCGTACACCTGGCCCGACCCGACGGTGGCTGGACCCGGCTCGACGGTACGCCCGTCGCCGATCCACCGGACGGCTTTTCGATCGAGGCCGGCGGCGACGTGATCGCCTCGGTGTCGCTGGGCTGGGATTCGGCCCGCGCCCGACGCCGGATCGCCGACGTGGCGAAGGCGGCCTGGGTCCCTCTGGAGGTGACCCGGCTGCGGCTGGTTCTGCGGGAGGCGCTCACCGAGACCGAGGCCAGCCGGCAACGGCTCGTCGAGGCGTCGGCGGCCGAACGCCGCAAGCTCGAGCGGGACCTGCACGACGGCG
>DOWL01000121.1:5536-12694 GCA_003519585.1 Nocardioides sp.
TCGAGCGGGACCTGCACGACGGCGCGCAGCAGCGCATCGTCGCGACGGGGATGCGGCTGCGACTCCTGCAGGAGCACCTGCCTGCGGAACAAGCCGCCGAGGTGGACACAGCGGTCGCGGAGCTCCGGGGCACCGTCGACGAACTGCGCCGGATCGCCCAGGGCGTCCGGCCGATCCTGCTCGACGACGGTCTGGCCGCCGCGCTCACGGCCGTGAAGGCCTCCTCCCCCATCCCGTTCGACCTGATGGTCGGCGACCTACCCGCGGTCAGCGACATCCGCATGCTCACGGCGTACCTCGTCGTCACCGAAGCGGTCGCGAACGTGCTCAAGCACGCACAGGCCTCGCGCATCAGCGTGACCGTCGCCGCCCGTCAGGACCGACTGGCGGTCGAGGTCGTGGACGACGGCATCGGCGGGGTGCCCGACGACGCTCCCCTCACTGCCCTTCGGGATCGCGTCGTGTCGGTCGGCGGCACGCTGGGCATCCGGAGCACACCGAGCGGCGGCACCACGATCCAGGCGGTGGTCTGAATGCGCATCGTGGTGGCCGAGGACTCCGTCCTCTTCCGCGAGGGCCTGGTCCGCCTGCTCGCAGAGAAGGGCCATGAGGTGCTGGACGCCGTCGGTGACGCAGCCGCCCTGCAGGAGTCGGTCGACCGCAACCGGCCAGACCTCGCCGTCATCGACGTACGGATGCCGCCCGCGATGGAGTCCGACGGCGCCGAAGCGGCCGCAGCCCTACGCGTGCTCTACCCCGATCTCGGGCTCCTTCTGCTGAGCCAACACATCGAACTGCGGCACGTGCTCCCGCTCGTCGGGACACCCGGCTTCGGCTACCTGCTCAAGGACCGGGTGCTCGACCTGGCCGATTTCACCGCCGCGGCCGAGCGCGTCGCGACCGGGGGCAGCGCGCTGGACCCGGCGGTCGTGCAATCCCTCGTCCACGCCCGCGCCGGATCGACGCTCGACGACCTCTCCGAGCGAGAACTCGACGTCCTCGGCCAGGTCGCACAGGGCCTGTCCAACACCGCCATCGCCGACAAGCTCGTCGTCTCCGACCGCACCGTCGAGGCACACATCCGCTCGGTGTTCACTAAGCTGGGCCTCCCCGACGAAGGCACTAACCGCCGCGTCCTGGCGGTGCTGCGCTACTTGGAGGCGCGCTGACTCGACCCGTGGTGCGACCTGGTCGGTTCCCCAGGCTGAAAGTCGACCTGTAACGAACAGCGGGTGTGGCTCATATAGCGGAGATGGACGAGGATCCCGCGGGCGAGCATCGGCTGGTGGATCGCGCCCGGCGTGGTGATCCCGACGCGTGGGAGCTGCTGTACCGGCGCGCGTACCCGCGACTGATCGCGTTCGCGAGGCGGCGGCTGATGGCCGAGGAACAGGCCGAGGAGGCGGTGAGCGAGACGATGGCGCGGGCGATGGACGCGATCGGGCGCTACCGTCCGGGCTCCTCCGGGATCGAGGGCTGGCTGTTCGGGATCGCCAGGAACGTCGTCCTGGAGAGCTACCGCTCCAGCGGCCGGCACCGGGCAACCGACCCGACCAGTCTCACGGCCATCGCCGCCACGCCCGCGCAGGGAAGCCCCGAGCACGCCGTCTTGGTGACCGAAGAGCGGCGGATGCTGGTCACGGCCTTCGAGCGGCTGTCGGCGGCCGACCGCGAGCTCTTGGAGCTACGCGTACTGGCCGGTCTGGACGCGCAACAGGTGGGTGCGTTGACCGGCCGGAGGGCGGGCGCCGTGCGAACCGCACAGTCCCGGGCGCTGGCGCGGCTACGCACCAACTTCGAGGGGTTGATGGCATGACCCGATCGGATCAGGGTCCCGAGTGGGACGACGAGCCAGCAGTGCTGGAGGAACTGGGCAGAGCCTTGGGACACGACTCGGAAGCGGAGCCTCCCCCCGACCGCGTCGCCGCGATCCGCGCCGCCGCCGTCCATCTGCAAGCCGGCGGGCTAGAGGAGCCCCGGCGCCGGCCCGACCGCCGGTTCCTCCTGGCCGGCGGTGTCGCCGCGGGCGTCGGCGGGATCGCCGGGTTCCTCACTCGCGGCAGCGACGAGCAGGAGCCGGAGAGCCCGCCAACCGAACAGATCCGCTTCTCGGGAGACGCCGACGTGACGATGTCCGCGCTCATCAACCACACCTGGGGCACCGAGCTGCTGCTCGACCTCTCCGGCCTGATGCCAGGCACCGAGTACGACGTGGTCTTCGAGACCCGAGGAGGTACGGCGGCCGCAGGATCGCTGCTGGCCGTGGACGGCGTGGTGATGAAGTGCAGGTTCAACGCCGCGCCCCTGCGCGCCGACGTACTCGCGATCGAGCTGCGTGGCCCGGACGGCGCGGCAGTGCTCCACTCGACGCTGCCGCAGGCCTGACGACGGCCAGATCATCGGGCGCCGAGGGATCAGGGCGCGCGGTAGTCCTCCGAGTTGCCGCTGATGATGACGTAGAACCGCTTCCGGTTCGTGTCGGTGGTGAACGAACCATTGCTCAGGCGCGGGCTGACGACGAAGACGTTCGCGACCGCGGTGCCGGGCGGGGCGCATGCCGTGACCGGGGTCCCGCACTGGCTGACCGCGATCTCGCCGGAGAACTCGGGGTTGTTGTCGTCGCCAGGAGCGCGTCCACCCAGGACTCCGTCGCCATTCTGGTCGACGGTGTTCTGGAGGGCGATCGTGGCCGTGATGGCGTTGTTCCCGAGCGGCTCGTTGGCGTTGATGTAGATGTTGCCGTTCGCGCGCAGGCTGTTGTCCGGCGCCGGCGGCACTGCGGTGTTCGGCAGCGTCGGGTAGGCGGCGACGACGGTGAGTCCGCCGGACTGCGCCTCGATCTGCCCTTGCGCGTTGATCAGCGCCCATCGCGTGCCCGCCGGAACGACGCCGTCCCGCAGGTCCTTGCGCTTGATCGAGCCGTTGGCAACATCCTTGGACGTCAACGTCTGGTTCTTGATCTTTGCGCCCGTCACCGTGCCGTGCTTCAGCTGGGAGCCGTTGATCTGTACGGCGGCGTACGAAGTCCCTCCCAACGCCACGAGCAGCGCAGCGCTGGAGACAAGGATGGAGGGGCTTGGCTTTCTCATGGGTGACCCTTCGTCAGAGCGCGAGCTGCGGACCAGCCCGCGTCAGAGGCGGTGCACCCCTATATGAGGGAAGTGGGCCGGATGTCACAGGCGACGTGTGTATTCGGTCGGACTGAGTCCCCATGGCCAAGCTGTGGCGCGGGCGATTGTCGGCCGACGGCATGCGGTGGGAGTCTTCGATGTGCCCGCTCGCGCTTTCGACGATGGTTCCACCGAGATTCCGACCCCGGTCCCCGGCGAGCCGGGGCGGGTGGTCGTCGTGGGTGCCGGCATTGCCGGACTCACGGTGGCGAACGCGCTCACCGCGGCCGGCGTGGATTGCGTGGTGGTCGAGGCGCGGGACCGGATCGGCGGGAGGCTGCACACCGTCGAGGTCGATGGCCATGTGGCAGACCTCGGTGGTGCGTGGATCCACCATCCCGAGGGAAATGTCCTCTCCGACTGGGTCGAGCACGCGGCGGTGCCCTGGATTGTTGATCCGACCGGGACGCGGTTCACCGGCGCGGATCTCGGCGAGGGTCGTCGGCTCGGGCCCGAGGAGCTGGCGGGGGTCGGATACGCCGTCTTCGAGCCCGTCGCGCGGCGGGTCCGGGCCGATCTGGCCGCCGGCCGCCCGGACCGTTCGGTGGCCGAGGTCGTCGATGAGTACCTCGCCGAGGCTGGTCCACCGGGTGCCGAGCGGGACCGGCTGCGACAGCTCATGGCGGCGATGGTCGAACAGGACGGTGCGGGGCCGTTCGATGCCATCTCTGCCCGATGGGCGCTGACCGAGGACATGTTCGTCGGCGACGTCGTCGACCACGTCCCTGTCGGTGGCTACCGCTCGATCCTCTCTCCCCTGGCGGCCGGCCTCGCGATCCGGTTGGGGCTCGCGGTGCGTCGCATCGAGCAGACCGGTGACGGCGTGAGAGTGGTCGGGGACGGATGGTCCGAGTCCGGCACTCATGCGGTGGTCACCGCACCGCTCGGGGTCCTCAAGAGTGGCGCGGTCGAGTTCGTGCCACCCCTGCCGCCGCAGCGACAGGCCATCATCGATCGAACCGGTTTCGGCACCTTGGAGAAGGTCGTCCTCGCCTTCGACGAGCCGTTCTGGAGGGACCGTGACCCCGGGCTGCAGCACTCGGTCATCTACCCCGCCGACCGGCGCGAGCCCGCGATCTGGACGTGGGACTTCGGGCTCTCCCCGACGCTGATGTTCCTCGTCGCCCACGGTGCGGCCTCGTCGATGCGGCGTGACCCGTTGGCGTGGGCTGTGGAACAGCTCGAGGCGGTGTACGGCGAGCCGCTCCCCATCGCGCCGACCGCGTTCGCGAGCACTGACTGGCTCGGCGACCGGTACGCCCGTGGCGCGTATGCGCACGTCTGCTTCGGCGAACGCGCCTCAGACCTCGATGCGCTCGGCGAGCCCGTCGACCGGATCTGCTTCGCCGGCGAGTACACGGGGAGCGAGCGCGCCGGCTACGCCGACGGCGCGATGAGCAGTGGGCTGCGTGAGGCCAAACGACTGCTTCAGCAGGCCGCGGTCCGTCTGGTCGCACCCGTGGGCTGAAGCGGACAACCTGTTTCCGGAGGAGGCGGGCCCGCCCCGCGACGCGAGCAGCCTGGCGATCCTCGTGCCCTTCAACGACCTCGACGCCTTGGAGCGTGCTCTCAGCACCCGCGAGGTCGCGGTGGTGGTCAGCCTTCTCCACCCTCGTTGGCGAGCTGACCTCACCACGTTTCGACCCAAGCCCATGCGTTCCCTCTACACGAGCCGATGCGTGCGACTTGCCGGCACCCGGAGGGCGAGTGAGCCTGTCGTCTTGGTCTCCCGACCGACTGGACTAGGTCGTCGCGGCGAAGTCCCCGCCGAAGAACCCACATTGGTTGGTGGTGAAGCTTCCGGTGGCCCGGTCCTCGGTCCTGAACTTGCCCGCGATGCTGACGTACCTTCCGCCGCCTGCGACGGTGAAGATGCCATTGTCCCTGATCGGGATGTTGCGGCGGACGAACTTCTCCTTCTCCCCTGCGCAGTCGGCGACGATGACTATTTTGGCGATCTTGTGGGTGTTGGCGCCGACCTTGATCCTCATCGAGCCCGCATGATCCGAGGCGTCGAGGCGCGCGTCCCTGTAAACGGTGTTCTTGGTCGGCAGCGCGGCGCCGGCCGGACCGACAGGCAGGGCAAGCGTGACCGGAACGGCGATCGCGGAGGCCAGAGCAAACCGCGCAGCTCGTCGGAACATGCGACGGAGTCCTTCCTCGGAGTCGATGAGGTTCCCGAGAGGTGCAGGTAACGCATCCTGCCGGACCGAATCGTCCCGGAGAAGAGGCCGTGACGGCTGGCGCCCGGACGATCGCGGTGGATCGGTCGGGACGTCATACACCTCGGCCGTCCGATGCACCACCTCGTACGACGTCCATCGCGGAGTCGCGCCGCTCCGGGCGGGCCGACGCGCCATTCGTATCTCGGCTGATCCGTGCGTCCTAGTGGGCGAGCAACCGCCTCAGCTCAGACTCCGCGAATCGCGCGAAGTCAACGCAACCGCTCGCCACCCAGATAGACGCGCTCGGCGGTGCCGCCGAAGTAGTCGGCGCGCGCGTGCTCGTCTGCGCCCGCCAGGGCGAGCTCGGTCGCTTCGACCAGGTCACCGGCGGTCCACAGCAGACCGTCGACGGGCAGGTGGGTCGCGAACATGCATCGATCCGCACCGAAGATCTCGACCGCAGCGCTGATCCAGGGCGTGACCGCACTCGGGGTCGCTCCGAAGACCAGCGCGAGTCCCTGCAGTTTCAACGTGACGTTGGGGTGTTCGCTGACCGCGTGGAGCTGCTCGCGCCACTTCTGGAATCCCTCGGGGCTGCGGTCGAGGGGCCAGCCCGCCGCCTCGAGCACGATCGGGACGTGTGGGAAGCGCGCGATCAGGGGTAGTGCCAGCGGGAGTTGCTCGGCGTAGACGAGCAGGTCCCAGACCAGCCCCGAGTCGGCCACCCGCTCGAACCCTTGCAGCCAGTCCGGGTCGGTCAGGTGGTCCGGCCGGGCGCCCAGCCGGGTCAGCGGGTCCTCGGACCAATAGAGCGGTTGCCGGACCGCGCGGACGACCGAGAGCTCGCCGTACGTCGCCAGCCGATCGGGGAGGTCAGCGGCGGCGAGGTCGACGGCGGCGATGAACCCCTCGGGGGTGCCGGTGTTGTCGTGACACTCCTGGATCCACCGAGCTTCCGCTATCGCGTCCACCGCGCCGAACTCGCACGCGACCATCCGCGTGATGCCGGCGCCGGCCACGTCGTCGTGGTACGCCGCCGGCGGGTAGCTGCGCGCGATCGAGTAGTAGTCGGGCAAAAGGTGCGTGAGCAGCGGAGTCGGGCGCTCGATCCAGCCGTAGGTGATCCGGTCCAGGTCGAGCAGGTGCGCGTGCGCGTCGATCCGATGCACTGAAAAACGGCCCACGGGGCACATCCTGACAGCTCTCGGCGAGCGAGAATGGGCGGCGATGACAGCGCCAACACTGTTCCTGACCATCGGGCTGCCGGGCACCGGGAAGACCACGGCGGCGCGGCGGATCGAGGTCGAGCGCGGCGCCTTGCGACTGACCAAGGACGAGTGGGTGCGCGCCTTGTACGGCGACCAGAACCCGCCCGCGGCGCAGGCCGTGATCGAGGGCCGGTTGGTCGAGATCGGGCTGCGCGCGCTCGAACTCGGCACCGACGTCGTGATCGACTTCGGCCTGTGGGGTCGTGACGAGCGCTCCGCGCTCCGCCGGGCCGCGGCAGACCGTGGTGCGGGAGTGGAGCTGCACTACTTCGACCTCGACCCGGCCGAGCAGCGGCGCCGGCTCGAACGGCGTCAGGCCGACGCGCCGCACACGACCTGGCCGATGTCAGCCGACGAGTTGGCCGCATGGGCGGCGCGGATCGAGATCCCGACACCGGGCGACCTCGACGGCACCGAGCCGATCGACGACCCGCCGGCCGGGTTCGCCACCTGGGACGCGTGGCGCGCGCACCGCTGGCCGCCGACGGTGAGACCCGTCTAGGGCGTGTCCCGTAAATCGTGGTGGATGCCGGCGTCGTCCAGGCGCGCGGTGGC
>DOWL01000225.1:0-3185 GCA_003519585.1 Nocardioides sp.
TGGTCGCCGATCTGGCCTACCACGCACTGCGGGCGGTGGAGTGATGGCCTACGACCAGCACCTCGCTGACGCCGAGGACGTCATCAATGCGGCCATCGCCGCCGTCCATGCGCTGGAGCACGACGCACTGCGATGGGAAGACCCGATCGGCCCGCACGTCTACCTGCTTCGTCAGATCCGTGCCGCTCTCGGCATCGATGACGGCCATTACGGGGACGGCTGCGCACTGTGCCGCGACGCGGGGGACCGCTGGTACCGACACCACGGCACCCGTCCCGACTGGACGACGAGGACGCGCCCAGAGGCAGCGTCGTGACGTCCCCGCTGGAGGTCGCCTGCCCCCTGTGTGGGGCCGCCCCGTGGGTGTCGTGCCGTGGCCGGGTCATCCCCGTCACCCGGCCACCCCACGTCGAACGGATCGTCGCGTCCGCTGTCGGACCCGAACATGAGGAGGCGTCTTGACCGCCACTGTCGCGATCGTTACCGGTGACCGGGACCTGGCCGCTGAAACCATCCGGGCTGTCCCTCCCGGCATGGTCGTCACCGTGTACCCGGACTGGCGGCTCCGCGCGTTGACCGGGGACGTGGTCCTGCTGGGCCCTGACGTCGTCAAGGATGTCCGGGAAAGGGAGTGCAGGTTCGTCGGGGTACCGGTCGCGGTGGTGACTATTGGGCCGTCCCTGGCGCAGGTGTCTCCTGGCGTGCTGGAGGAATCTCGTATCGACATGGCCTGCGACGTGACGTCGGTGAATGGGGCGCTGGCTGTTGCCGGTATGTGCGTGGACGCAGCGAAGGCGGGTGCACGTTGACCGCGCCACGCTATTACTTGTTGGTGGAGATGGCCGAGTTCGCCGGCATCAAACCACTGTCGGCTGTCCGGGAACTCTCACGGTCCCGGAAAACCGTCGACCAGGGCGGGAAGTGGCCGTCTGAGGCGTCTCCTCATGCGGTGTGGAGGGGTGGGGTGCCGCGTGCTCCGATTCCTCCGCCGGACGGGGAGGCTGGACGGGCTCGGGGGGAGCGGTCGGGGTCGCAGTCGCCGTTGGCGTGGGATTCTCGCCGTGAGGATGTCAGGGTGTGGGTTGCGGCGATGGTGGCCCGGAATGACCGGCTTGGGGCGGGTCGTCGCCGGTGAGGGTCGACGACCGGGTTGTTATCCGGAAACGGGACGGGGTGTGGCGGGTCGCCGATGGTGCAGGGCGGGTTGTCGGGGAGTTCGGGGAGTTCGGGGAAGCCCTGGGGTTCGTGCGGTCGCGGATGAAGTTGTTCGATTTGCTGGCGAGTCGGCGTCCCCGCCGAGCACACTTGGATACTGTCGTAGAACCGGTTAGACTGGTTGATGTCAGCGACAGCCCAGCGACCATCGGGAGGACCTGATGGGACTCCTCAGCATCGACTCGCTCGTCCCCGGGCCTCGGCCTGTCCCAGGACGGGAAGCAGCCCAGTGTGGGTGTTGTGGCCGGCCCGCGGCAGTGTCCGAGTTGGGTGCTCTGCCTACCGGGCCGTGTCGGGACGAGTTGGCGGGGGAGTCGTGGTGTGGGCGGTGTCGGCGTGGGCATGCGTCGTTCTGCCGGGACTGCGCGACCGCCGAGTTCGATTACGGCGACGACCAGGACCCTGGTTTCTAGATCCTCTCCGTTGGCCTCGGTGACCGCGTACCCGGGGCCAACGGAGACCCCAACCTGTTGGCGCGCAGGCGACCGAAGACACCGACGAAACGAGGACCGCATGCACCCGATCCTGCTGATGGACCGCGACGGGGACATCTGGCTCATGTACCCCGATGAGCCGGACACGCTCTGGTTCGCGCCGGACGACGACAAGGCCAACCCGCGGTGGTGCCCCGACAGTCGACGGCCGGAGGACATCGAGAAGCAGTGCGGCCCGTTGCGCCCGATCCCGTGGCCACGTTGACCCCCGTCCAACCCACACCCCCCGCCGACAACCAGGAGGACGACCAGTGAGCCCGCAGTGGTTGAAGGGCGGTGAGGTCCGCGCCCGCAAGCAGCACTTGTGCCGGACCTGCGGAGCCGTGGCCGCTGAACCCGGCGAGACCTACCGCCGGGACACTTACCTCGGCGACGGTGCGGTCTACGACTGGGTGACGTGCCTGGCGTGCAGTGAGATCACGGGTGCGGTCTGCGACTGGGTTGGCTACCCGGATTCAATCGGGGCGGACGACTACGCGGCTTGGGCCGCAGATCATCGCCATGACGAGGTGTGGGGCGAGAAGGCGCGAGCGTTCCGGTCCCGTCTAGGCATCGTCGAGGACGGTGCCGCGTGACCAGGTCCAGGCCGGTGGGTCGCCTCGACCGTGGCGGGGACCGCTGCTGGTGCGCCTACGGGCCGATGGGAGGTCAGCGGTGACGCTCTCCTGCGACCAGTGCGGCGCCGTCGGCCCCATCGCCGACCAGCACCCCGACCACGGCGACCTGTGCGGGCCGTGCGCCGTCCGCCAAGGCCAGCGCGACTGCTACTGCGGATGCTGCGGCCGGGAGATCGGTGCCGGCACGAGGACGGACCCGGAGTGGTGCGCGGACTGTAAGCCACATCTGCGGCGCGGGCCCCTGTTCGCCCCGTGGCAGCGGACCTACTTCGCGCAGCACGGCAAGGACTGCCCGTGGCAGGTGGGCGCTTGAACCGTCCCGGTCATGTCGCCGGTTCCGGCGTCGCAGCCCTCACCATCGCCCACGCGACAGCACTGACCCTGCCAGCAGCAGCCATCCTCACCGCGGGTGCTTTCCTGGCGGCAATGCTTCCCGACCTCGACAACCGGAGGTGGTGGCGTACAGCCGACAAGTACGTCCCGGACGAGGTCCTCGGATACGGCGGCCCGTTGAACCACCGGGGGCTCCTGCATTGGTGGGGCCTACCCGCCATCGCCTACGCCGCCACGATGGGCTTGGACGCCCCCTGGTGGGCGTTGACCGCCATCCACGGACTCATCGTCGGTGTCGCCGCGCACCTGGTGTTGGACGCCGTGTGGGGGGAGCCCGGGATCCCGTTGGCGCCCTGGTGGTGGCATGTCGGCCTAGGGTTGAGGAACGATTCAGGGTTAGCGTCCGCGGCCACGTTCGCGCTTCCCCTGGTGGGCTTGTGGCTCGCGTTCACCGTTGCGGCCGGTTTCCCGGCCGACCCTCGTTGGCTCCTCTAGAAAGCAGACCAGGCCATGTTCACCGAACCAC
>DOWL01000225.1:3393-7021 GCA_003519585.1 Nocardioides sp.
CTCCCGGGGGAGCGGCGTAAGCCGGGTGCCGTACGGGTGACGGTTGACCGGGCCATCCAGAACTATGGTGATCTTGCTCGGGAGGCGCCGTCGCAGGCTGGGCGGCTGTTCTGGCGGCGGAAGCTGGAGCAGCGGGCCACCGAAATCCGTTAGCCCAACCGGGGGAGCCCAGAACCGCCCCGATTGCCTGACCGCAGCATGCTAAGCCACCTAGGACACACTCTGGTTATGCTGAGCGACCAGTACAACTACACAGGTCACAAGGGGTGCAGAGTGCGGAGACCGGGAGCAAGCCAAGGCAACACGTGCGGGGCATGCAACAAACCGGTCGACGACAACGGCACCCTGTGCTGGGACTGCATCCGAGAACAACACGGACTCAGGGACCTGCTGTCCCGGCTGACCAGTGCCGTGATCGGCGCCGAAACCGGCGGGAAGAAACCGTTACGTGTGGTCATCCGTCCTGGGGAAGTTGGTAGGGGCCGGTCCACGGTGTGGGACACCCCTTCCGGTGAGGCGTCGAACATTCCGCGGATGCTCCGCGAAGCGGGCACCCGGCAGACAGCGTTCACGGACGGCGCGGGGACGCGGACACGGGGCGGTGACGTCCCGTCGGTGCGGGTTGACTACCGGTCAGCGTCCAGGATGCGTGTCCTTGAGACGGCGTTGGCTGGGCTGGCGCGGGACATGACACGGGTGACGTCCACGGTTCCGTCGTCGTGGACGTGGGGTGGGATCGCCCGGTGGGTCGACGCGAACATGGCGTCGGCCCGGTTGCTGGAGTCGGCGCCGGCGCACTTGGCGGCGTTGCGGGCGGCAGTGTTGGCGGCTGAGGCGCACGTGGACCGTCCGCCGACTCGCCGCTACCTGGGCCCGTGTGACACAGGCGGGTGTGGGGGCGAGTACTTGGCGGCTCCTGATGCTGTCGAGGCTGTCTGTCAGGTGTGTGGGGGCCGGGTCGTGGTGTCGGCGCGGCGGGATGAGTTGTTGGATCGGGCCCGTGAGATGTGGTTGACCGCCGTCGATATTGAACGGTTGACGGCTGAGTTGGGGGAGCGTGTCCCTGATTCGACGGTCGATTCGTGGCGGCGTCGGGGGCAGATCCCGTTTCTTGCGGGTGACCCGGCCCGGTATCTGTTGGGGGACGTGTTGGGCAGGTTGGAAGCGCGGAAGCGGCGCGCGTCATGAGGGGTGTTGGTGTGGCCCGCCGCGGTGACGTCGTGTTCGTCCAGCTCCCTCACGGGTCTGACATCAAGGCGATGCACGCTGCTGCCATGCAAGCGGAGGCGGTCCACGAAGCGACAGGTGTCACGGTGGTGTTCCTGGGCGCTGGGGCTGGTGTGGTTGGCCTGGTTCCGTTGCGGCGGCTGCGGGCGCGTCGTGGGCCGACCCCTAGATGGATGCGTTGACCTGCGCATATACTTGCGGAAGCGGTGTGCCAGTGGCAGTGCTATGCCCGTCGGGCGGCGAGCACGGCGTGAACCATCTTCCGGTCGCATCCGGCTTCCCGGGCGATCTGCGCGACGGGGACGCCGTTGTCTCGGAGTTCGGCCCATGCGGCTTCTTCGTCGAAGGCGGTTTTCGCGGTCTTGAGTGCACGGTCGGCTGCTGACCGGGCGCGGCGGTGGTCGCCGAGGGCGCGGACGGCGGTGAGGGTGCTGGCGATGGTGTCGGGGAGGTCTTTCGTGGTGGTGGCGTTGTAGCCGTCTGCGCGGAGGGCGTGGACGACGCTGGTGGCGATGCCGCGGGGGATTCCGGTCCAGGTGGAGCCGGTGGGGGATGGTTCCCATTCGGTGACGCCGGTGGTGGTGCGTGCTTGGGTGGGTGTGGCGGTGGTGGTGATGGTCCACGTGTCCATGGTGCCCCTCCTCTCAGTGTTGATGTGACTTGACTATACTGTATCGACAGGCCATGGGGGTAGCTTGACGGCCGGTTGGTGGGGTCAAGTTTCCGCCGAAACACCTTCCCCTGGCAGGGGGGGCGAGTTCGAGCCGAAACGTCTTCCCCTGGTGAGGCAGACGGAGGGGGCGGGGTTGACGGTCATCCGGGTCTCGTCAAGGGCTCTCGGTCCGCGTGTCCACGTGCGCGTGTGTGTGTACGACGATGTGCACGCGATGCGGGCCGCCGCCGACGGATTCAACGGCACTACCCACGTGGACGCGTTGGGTGTGACTCAGGCGACCGTCGACAGGTCCGGGCGGGCCGTCGCGGTGATCGTCCGGTTGGCCGTCGGGCACTTGGGGACACAGGTCGTGTCCCACGAGATGCACCACGCCGCGACAGCCCTCTATGGCGCTCATGTCGGGGACCGCCCGTCCCGGGCCGCGCACTTGAATCACTTCAATGAGCCGTTCGCTCACTTGTACTCGGACCTGTTGGCGCGGTTGGTGGGCCGGTTGTATGCGCTGGGTTTCTACGCTTGACCGGTTTCGACCCGTGCCCGCCCGCCGCTGAATGAAGGGTCGCTTGCTTGCCGTGCCCTGGTTGGTGTGCGACTGTGGATGGGCCAAGGGCAGTAGCCTGCGGAAGTGGGCCCGGCAGCCATCCGGACGGTTGGTGAGCCGGGTTTCGCGTTTCTCGGTTTTCGTTGTCGCCTTCTGTGTTCCGGGCATCGGGCCCCGCCCCCCACGGCTCGGCCGGGCCGCTCGCCCCCGGCTAAATGAAGGGGGGTCTGGAGACTAGTCTCAGCACATTTAAGTCATACCGGTATGGAACAGTCATACCAGGTCAAGATTCGCATTTCCGCCCTTACCGACCGAATCGGACACCGCTTGCCGTTGCGAAAGCGGGGGGGGGGCATGCCGGCATCACGTGAGCCGACCGTGCAGCCTGCCCTATCTGCGCTTCCGTGGCACCAGGGTTGGTAGCCCGCACCGCCCACTCAACCGGCCGGGCCGCGTACTCCACCCCGACCCGCGCGTTATCGAGCGCGGCCAGGGCTCGCGCGTAGGCACGCGCTGCCGTCCGGCTACCGGGCCCGGTAGGGCACGCCCGCGCGGCATCCTCGGCCCGGTCACACTCGGCCGCTAGCGCGTCCCTACGTGCACGCGCGGCCCGTAGGTCGCCTAGGGCTGCACGGATCGGCTCAGAGTCCAGAACCATGCCCAAGGTATCGGTACGGGTGGTGGTGGCGCGGCGCGTGTAGTAAGCGGTCACGGTGCCCATGATGGTTCGGTCCTTCCGAGGGGTTGTCGAGGGTTGCCTGAGCGTGCCAGCGCGGCCCCACCTACCCCCCCGTAGGTGGACCACGCAAGCCGCTCAGAACAGGACGTCGACGGGCGTGTCATCCTCGGCCGGTTCGGGTGACTGCACCGGGACCGGGTCGGCGGATCGGTGCCCCCGGATCTTGTGATACTCGACCGTGTCAGTCCAGGAATACCCCGTGTCGACAGACACCGATTTCGCGTTCACCCGGACGACGCGACGCCACTGATTCCCGATGACCCGCACATAGTCGCCTTTGGCGATGGTGTCCCGTGAGTACACGGCCACGGCGCCGGACTCCTGTAGTGCCTTGACGGCGGCCCGGTCGAGGCGCACAGCAGCGGCGAGCCGGACACGCTCGGCGCGTTGCCGGTCGACCCAAGCGGGATCGGACGGACGGATCCCGTACCGGTCAGCAGCGGAC
>DOWL01000002.1:0-2380 GCA_003519585.1 Nocardioides sp.
CGGAGTTCGTCGCGGGTGCAGTCGTCGGGTAGGTCGGGGATCAGGTCGCGGCGGGCGTCGAGGGCGTCGGCGATGCGTTCGACCTGGGCGTCGAGCCAGACCGCGTCCGCGGGGACCACGGCGGCGATGACGGTGCGGAGCCCGGTCTCTTCATCGGTCGGGGTGATCGCGACGTACCGCTTGCGGCGGCCCTCTTCCCGTTCTGTACGGGCTTGGGCGGTGTCGGCCTCGATCACCTTCGCCTCGGCGATCGACAGGACCCGACCGGGGCCCTGCGCGACGGCGGGTGTGACGGCCCGATCGACCAACCCGGCCGCCCCGGGGCAGAGTTTGCGGGTCATCGACGCGACCTTCCGGGCCACCCACAGATCCACCTGCCCGCCGCGGAGCGCGTCGTACAGCTCCGGGAGCCGGTGGCGTAGGTCGAGGGCGTCGGCGAGGAAGGCTCGGGTGGCGTGGGTGTGTTGGCTGCGGGCGATGGCGAGTTCGCAGATCGCGAGGTCCTGCAGCTTCGGGGTCCCCTCGCCGCCGAGTTGCACCAGCTTGACCCCGCCACGCACAGTGCGCTCCGGTTCGTGGGGCTGGGTGGTGTGGAGGTCGGCCCAGCGCAGCCCGAGCTGGACTTCGTGGGCTTCGCCGGCGCGGCGGTCGCGGACCGCTTGTTCGGCCGCCGCCAACGTCCCGGCGGCGTCGAACTCCTCGACGTCGGCGAACGCGGTGGGCGGCTTCGACATGAGTCAATCCAAGCACCCGCCGCCGACAGTCCGATGCGGGCGGAACCTGTTATGCACAAGGGTTTCCGGACCCACGTGCACGCGGGATCGACCGTCCGCGCAGTGGTTGAGCAGGTGCCTTCGTTGCGGGGGTTTCGACACCGTCGGCGCTGGCGCGCCTCCGGGCTCAACCACCGGAGGACCGCAGCCAAGCTCCGGCGGCAACGCGATACCCAGCCTGCTCTTGGCGCCGGCCCTGGCCGTCAACCCGCCCACGAGACGGCAGCGAAGGCACCCAGGCTTGACGGCTCCGGGCGGCGTCAGACACTCGGGGATCGGGTTGCCGCACCCGACCACAGCACTCCGAGCGGTGGTCGAGCAGGTTCCCTTCCCGCGGAGGTTTCGACACCGAACGCGCCAGCGCGCCTTCGGGCTCAACCACCGGTGGTCAGCGCGTGGTTGCCGTGAGCAGCGCCGGCTGGTTGTCGTAGGCCGCGGTGCCAGCGCAGGAGATCAGCGTGGGTGGGGACTGGTAGCAGTCGTCGAGCTCGGTGCTGGCGTTGACCAGGGTGACCTCGACGGCGCGGACGGTTCGATCGAAGAGGACCGTCCTGCTGGCCATGCCCTTGGCGTTGACCTCGACGATCTTGAACGGCTTGGGCTTGCCGTTGCGGCCGACCACGACAACGACCGCGCGTGAGCCGTGCGCTGCCGGGGCCATCTCGAACTGCAGCTGGAGCCGGCGGGTGGCACGGCCAGGGACGAGTTGGTAGGTCGCGCTGGTCAGGTGGTCGAGCTTGGCGCGGAAGCGCTTGGTCTTGTGTGCGGCGAGGTTGGCGCGGCGTTCCAGCGGCTTGGTCGGGTAGCGCCCGAGCCCTTCGCGGAACAGGGCGGGGAACCTGGTGCTGGCGCTGAACTTCGCGAACTGTGCGGCCAGCGTGGTGTGCCCGAGCTTCTTCAGGGCCTTGTCGATCGCCTGGACGGAGTAGAGGTCCTTGCGTGGTCCGCGCGAGCTGTCGGCGTCCTGCCACATCTCGAGCAGCAGCCGCGGCAGAGCGCCGGTCTTGGCGGGGTAGCGCTCGGTGAGGTAGCGGAAGAAGATCCAGACGCCGTAGTGGAAGGTGCCGCCGTCCTCGAACATGTCGATCGGGCGACTGGGCCTGGTGATGGGGCTCCGGCGGAGGTACTGGGCGTTGTCGTTGACGTCGGTGAACAGCTCGTCCTCGGCCCAGGTCGCGGTGGCCTCGAGGAACCACGGGTCCTCGCCGATGTCGTAGGCGAACTGGGTCGCGTGGTAGTACTCGTGCGCCGCGGTGACCTGGAGGTTCTGCAACGGCGTGTGCTGGGTGAACCCGGCGTAGTCGTTGTCCAGCACGCAGAAGGACCACACGTCGAAGTGGCCGGGCTCGGCCGGCTTGCCCTGGTCGGTGGTGCAGTAGCCATAGAGGCCTGGCGGCAGCGCGTCGAGGTAGATGTCGATGCGGCCGTCACCGCCAAGGGTGCCGTCGGACTTGGGACGCCGGTAGCCGGAGTTGGCGTAGGTGTCGGCGACGAACGTCAACTGCGCGAGAGCCGTGGGTGCGTCGAAGGCAGCCGGGTTGAGCTGGGCCGGGTCGTAGTGGAGGGCGATGTTGGCGTCCCCGATGACCGCCGGCTTGTCGGGGCGG
>DOWL01000002.1:2484-3281 GCA_003519585.1 Nocardioides sp.
CTCGGGCCGAGCCGCGAGCCGCTCGGCGGCCGCGCGCTCGGCACCCGAGAGGGAGTCCTTGAGCAGCCACAGCTTGCGCAGCGCCATCGTCGCGTCGGGCCGCTCCCCGGCCGGGGTATCGGCGGAGAACGCCGCCTGCGCGCGGAGTAGCGCGTGCTGCGCCTTCGTCGTCGTCGACGGCTTGCTCGGAGCGGCGGCGAGCGCCGGTGTCGAGAGTGACGTGCCGAGCAGCCCGGCGACGAGGACCGCCAACAGCAGTTTCACACGGCCAGTCTCGGCGTTCAGCTCGCGGCGAAGTCGCCGCGCCGCGCACGAGTGGCTCGCCGTACGACGTCGCGCAGATCGGGCCCCGCGCTCGGCCTCGGGCTCACATGCGGCCGGCCGAGTGTGGTCCCGCGGCCGGCGAGCAGCCGCAGGGCAGGCACGTCCACGAGGGTGATGTGGTCCGCGGACAGCTCGATCCACCCACTCCGGACGAAGCTCGCGAGCGCCTTGTTGACGGCGTCGCGAGCGCAGCCGATGTACTGCGCCATCTCCTGCTGTGTGAGCACGCCGCGCTCGACCCTGCCGCGGTGCGGACCGCTCGTACGCCCGACCAGACGCACCAGCTCGCACAGGCACGCGGCGACACGTTGCTGGGCCGAGGAGCCGCGCAGGTAGACCGCGCGGTCCTCGCGTTCGCGGACCTGCGCCGCCACCAGCTCGACGGCCGACGGGAGCAGCTGCACCCGTTCGAGAACATCGAGCTCCTCGACCTGGAGCTCGGTCACCCGGGCCGCGGTCAGGGCGACGGCGGT
>DOWL01000002.1:3353-32502 GCA_003519585.1 Nocardioides sp.
GCCGCGGTCAGGGCGACGGCGGTGACGGTCAGCGGGTCCGGACCCCCGAGCAACGCCGTCTCACCGAACGACCCGGAAGGACCGACCAGCGAGACCCAGTGTGGGTGCGCCGCCCTCGGCCGTTCGATCCGCAGACCTACCAGGCCCTCGTGCACCACGAACAACCGGTCGTCGGGATCGCCGGCGGCCGCGACGACATCGCCGCGCGCGCACCACAGCTCACCCATAGGAGAGCGTGGGGCTGCCGAGCTGGTAGTCGCACTCGGTGCTGTGCAGGAGCCGGCGTTCGCGGATGTAGGGCAGCGGCCGGCTGGGATCGGGGCTGTCGATCTCGCGAGCCAGCCGGTGCCCCGAGTAGATCGACTCGGCGATGAAGTTGGGGGCGTAGCAGTCGCCGATCCGGTAGAGGCCGACGATGCCGGCCCGCTCGAGCGCATCCCCGTCGGCTCGCAGCTCTCGGTACAGCCGGTCGTCGGAGTACCGCTGGGTCACCAGCACGACGCTGTCGGCCGCCAGCTCGACCTGGCGATCGGTCCAGGCCTCACCCACGAGCGCCGAGCCCGGAGTGATGCCGCGCAGGCTGTGGTCGGTGAGCACCTCGACGCCGAGGGCCCGCAGCTCGCGGTTGACCCTGGCGGTCTCCCACGTGAGCTGGCTGTACGGCGACACGACGTGGTGCTCGGTCACGATGGTGACGCGGTGCCCGTCGGAGACCAGCTTCGTTGCCAACTGGTAGCCCATGAAGTAGCCCTCGGAGTCGAAGACCACCACCCGGTCGCCCACCGGCTTGCCGTCAACCATCACCTGCTCGGGGGTCAGCACGTGCGGTAGCCGTGAGTCCGCACCGGGTACGGCGTCCATGTGGCTGCCGTGCCGACCGTCGTCGGCCCAGTGCGACCCGGTCGCGATCACGACGATCTCGGCGCCGTAGTCGAGGACCTCGTCGACACCGAGCCGGGTGTTGAGGATGCTCTCGACGTTGGGGAGCCGGTCGAGCTGGACCTGCCGGTGCTCGATCAGCCGGCGCCACTCGGCGAGGCCGGGCAGCGACGCCACCCAGTCGACGTGCCCTCCGAGCGCGGCGCGTGCGTCCACCAGGTGCACACCCGCCAGCTCGCGCTTGGCGAGCACGGTGGCGCACTCCAAGCCCGCGGGTCCGGCACCGACGACCAGGACCGTCCGGTCGCGATTGGCGGCCGGGGTGAACCGTTCGGGGTGCCAGCCCCGGCGGTACTCCTCGCCGATGGTGGCGTTCTGGGTGCAGGCGATGCGCGAGCCGAAGTCGAACTTGCTGATGCACACGTTGCAGCCGATGCACTCGCGGATCTCGGCGAGCAGCCCGCGCTCGATCTTGCTCGGCAGGAACGGGTCGGCGATCGAGGGTCGAGCGCCGCCGATGATGTCGCACTGCCCCGCACGGATCGCCGCGGCCATCGTGTCGGGGTTGGTGAACCGCCCGACGTTGACCACCGGCTTCGAGGTGTGGGCCTTGGCGACGGCGACGTAGTCGCGCTGGTGGTTCTCCGCGTGCGTGCGGGACGGACCGATGTCTTCACCCTGGGCGGTCATCCCACCGACGTGCAGGTCCCAGTAGTCGACGAGGTCGTCGAGGTGCTCGATGAACCGGACACCCTCGTCGTCGCCGACCGTCCCGTCGGCACCGAACCCGTAGGGCTCCGGCAGTGTGTCGAACGCGAACCGGATCCCCACCGCGCAGTCGTCGCCCACCGCCTCCCGCACCGCGGCCACCGTCTCGCGGGCGAACCGGGCGCGGTTCTCGAACGATCCGCCGTACTCGTCGGTGCGTCGGTTGTAGCGCGGGATCAGGAACTTCGAGAGCACGCTGATCGCGTGGTTGAGCCCGACCGTGATCAGGTCGAACCCGGCAGCCCGTGCCCGGAGCGCCGCCGCGACGTACAGCCCCTGCACGTAGCCGATGTCCTCGGGCCCCATCTCCGCCACGGAGGAGAGGTAGTTGGACTCGGTCACCGTCTGGGTCGGCCCGAGGTAGGGGTGCCGGGCCTCGCCGCTGTTGATCGGGGCACCGCCGTAGAACAGCTCGACACCGGCGAGCGATCCGTGCGCGTGTACGGCGTCGGTCGTGATCTGCAGGTTGCGAACGTCCCCTTCGTCCCACAGCCGCACGATGGTCAGCGGATCGACGTCGGCATCGACCGAGACGGCGGTCGCCTCGACGAACACCGCACCCCAGCCACCCTCGGCCTTCATCCCTCGGTACGCCGCCTGGAAGCCCGGGAAGTCCGACCCCGCGGCGATACTGTGCGGCGTCTGCCAGAAGCGGTTGCGCATCGTCTTGGGGCCGAGCCGGACCGGCTCGAACAACACGTCGTGCTGGGGGTTGCGCATCAGAGAAGGCTGACCGAGACCTGCTTGAGCCGGGTCAGCTCGTCGACGCCGGGGAGCCCGCCCTCCTTGCCGAACCCGGAGGAGCCGAAGCCACCCTGGGGGATCTCGGCGCCGAGGACGAAGTAGTCGTTGATCCAGACGCTGCCGAACTCCAGGTCGCGCCCGGCCCGCATCGCGCGGCCACTGTCGCGGGTCCACGCCGAGGCGGCCAGACCGTAGATCGTGTCGTTGGCCATCGCGAGCGCCTCCTCCTCCGAGCCGAACGTCTGCACCGTCGCGACCGGGCCGAACACCTCGCCCTGGACCAGGTCGTCGTCCTGCCGTACGCCGGTCAGGAGCGTCGGGTTGTAGAAGAAGCCTGGCCGGTCCGGGGCGTAGCCACCGATGACGAGCTCGGCGTCATCGCTGCGACCGACCACGGCCTTCTCGACCTGCTGGCGGTGCGCCTCGCTGATCAACGGGCCGAGCTGGGTCGCCGGGTCGGCCGCGTCGCCGGGCACCCACTCGGCCATGCCCTTGGCCAGCCGGCTGACCAGCTCGTCGTGCCGGCTCGGGTCGACCAGGATCCGGTTGCCGGACATGCATTCCTGGCCGGCGTTGAACAGCGTCGCCACGACCAGCTTGGGGATGAGTGCGTCGAGGTCGGCGTCGTCGTAGACGATCACCGGTGCGTTGCCACCGAGCTCGAGCACGACCGGCTTGAGGTTGCCGCCCGCCAGCTCGGCGATCCGCCGCCCCGCCCGGGTGGATCCGGTGAAGGAGACGAGGTCGACGTCGCGGTGACCGGCCAGCGCCTCGCCGACGGTCGGGCCGCGCCCGTGGACGATGTTGAGGACGCCGGGCGGCAGCACCTGGTTGGCGAGCTCGACGAACCGCGCGGTCGACAGCGGCGTGTTCTCGGCCGGCTTGATCACCACGGTGTTGCCGGTGACCAGGGCGGGGCCGATCTTCCACACCGCCTGTTGCAGCGGGAAGTTCCACGGCGTGATCGCGGCGACGACGCCGACCGGCTCACGTCGCACCATGACGGTGTTGTCGGCGACGTACTCGCCCGCCGGCAGCGCCGCGCTGGAGCGGCCCGCGCCCGCGAAGAACCTGAGTCCACCGACGATGCCGGGCAGCTCGACATCGCGGACCGCCGAGATCGGCTTGCCCGCATCGACGCTCTCGAGCTCGGCGAGCTCGTCGAAGTGGTCGGCCGCCAACTGCGCGACGGCGTGCATGACCTCGGCGCGCTGGCCGGGAGTCTGCCGCCTCCAGCTGGTCGCCGCCTCGCGGGCCGACCGTACGGCGTCGTCCACCTGGGCCGGGGTGGCTTCGCGGAACGATGCGATCGGCTCGCCCAGGGACGGGTTGAGGACGGTGACCTGCTCCTCGCCGGCACCGTCGCTGGTGTCTCCGTGGATCAGGTTGTGGACGGTGTAGGTGGTCATCGGGACTCCCTCAGCTCTGCTGGAACGATCCGGTCGTAGGCGTGCTGGTCGGTGGCTCCTTCGGTCGACACCACGAGCACCCGGTCGTGCTCGGTCAGCCCCAGCGCGGGCCCGTGGGCGAGCAGCGCCGCGAGCCCGGCTGCCCCGCTCTCGCCGGAGACCACGCCGACCTCCGCGAGCGCGCGCATCGCGTCCTCGGCGTCCGCGTCGGTGACGGCGGCGACATCGTGCAGCCCGGCCACGAGGTCGGGCCAGGCCAGTGGGGACGGGGTGCCGCAGTTGAGCCCGGCCATGATCGAGTCGATGTCGCCGTCGAGGTGGACCAGCGCTCCGGCGCGCAGGCTCTCGAGCACGCAGGCGGCCTCGGTCGGCTCCGCGCCGATGATGCGCGCGCCGTGTGGCGCGAAGCCGCGGATCATCGCGGTCGCGAACGCGCCGACCCCCATCTGGGCGACGACCACCGTCGGAGCCGGGAGCCCTGCGTCGGCGAGTTGCTCGAGCACCTCCTCGACGATCGTCCGATAGCCGTCGATCACCCAGCCCGGCACGTCGACGTAGCCATCCCAGGACGTGTCGGAGACGACCACGTGGGTCGCATCCGCCAACCGCCCGGAGGCGGCGACCGCCTCGTCGTAGGTGCCGTCGACCACGGTCACCTCGGCGCCCTCATCGCGGATCGCCGCGATCCGGGCGGGCACCATGTCGCGCGGCACGAGGATGTGCGCCGACTGACCGAGCAGCGCCGCCATCCGGGCGACCGCACGACCGTGGTTGCCGTCGGTCGCCGCGACCAGGGTCAGCCCGGCGCCGCTCAGCTGCTCGCGGAGCTCGTCTAGGCCGGCGGGTGCGCCGGCGCCACGCTCGGCCAGCGCTCGGAAGGTGGCCCACGCGGCCCCGAGGATCTTGAACGACGGCAGGCCGAGTCGCGACGACTCGTCCTTGACGTGCACCGACGCGACGCCGAGCCGCTCGGCCAGGAGCGGGGCGTCGACCAGCGGGGTTGGCGCGTAGCCGGGCAACGAGCGGTGGAAGTCGCGCACCCCGGCGGCCTCGCCGGGTCGCACGATCGCCACGGCGACAAGCGGATTCGCCAGCACGGTGCGGGCCGTCACTGCGCTGCTCCCGAACTCTCCGCGCCTAGCAGCGCGGCCAGGATCGCGGCGTACCCCTGCGCGCCGAGCTGCAGGTCGGCCACGTCGATGTACTCGTCGACCTTGTGAGCCTGGTCCTCCTGCCCCGGGCCGTAGCCGATGGTGGGGATGCCGAGCCGGCCGGCGGTCCCAGAGCCGTTGGTGCAGAAGCGGTAGTGGGTCACCACGGCGTCCAATCCGGCGCCGGTGAGACCGTCGACAGCGCGCGCCACGATCGGGTCCTCGGCGTCGAACAGCCAGGCCGGCGCGAACTTGGTGGTGCGCACGACCTGCCCGGCGTACGTCGTGTGCTCGTGGGCCACCACCTCGACCGTGCCGCTGGCACCCCAGGTCGCGGTCACCTTCTCGACGATCGCGCGGATCGGGGCCAGCACGTCGTCCTCGGTCTCGCCGACCAGCGTGCGCCGGTCGAAGGTGGCGCGGCAGCGTTCGGGCACCGTGGACAGGCTGGGGTACGGCTCGGACTTGAGGTCGATCAGGACCAGGATGCCCTCGCCGAGCGTGGCGTCCTCGCTCGGCACCAGCCCGCGCAGCTCGGTGATGACGTCGGCCATCACCTCGACGGCGTTGATCCCCTCGCCGGGGTAGGCCGAGTGCGACGAGATGCCGCGGATGTCGACGGCGAGCTCGGCCCGGCCACGTTGGCCGCGGGCGATCCGGCGCTGGGACGGCTCGCAGATGATCACGAAGTCGGGCGAGACCGCTTCGGCCACCGCGATCGCTGCCGGCCCCTCGACCAGTTCCTCGGCGACGGTCCCCGCGAACACGACGGTCCCGCGGTCGGTATCCCGCACGGCATCGAGCGCGTGAAGGACGGCCGCCATCGGGCCCTTCATGTCCACGGTCCCGCGCCCGTAGACCCGGCCCTCGACCAGCTCGCCGGCCGGGTTGCGAGTCCACTCGGAGGCGTCCACGACCGGCACCGTGTCGAGGTGGCAGTCGATCATCACGGTCGGCCCCGGGCCGAGCTCGAGCCGGCCCACGACGTTGCCCATCGCGTCGACGTCGACGTCCATCCCGAGCCGGCGTAGCTCGTCGGCGACCAGCGCGGCGCAGGCGCCCTCCTCGTTGGAGAGGCTGGGGGTGGCGACCAGCCGCAGCAACAGGTCAGTCAGCGGATCCATCGGGGTCCTTCCTCTGGGCGGCGTTCGAGCACGGGGTCGAGCACTCCCGAGGCGACCTCGTCGACCGCCTCTTCGATGTCGGCCTTGTCCGAGCGCTGGCCGTGGTAGCCGATCCGGTCCTGGGTGCCGGGGGTGAGCAGCCAGGCGCCGGCGATGACGGCGCTGAGGGCCTGGAAGGTCGCGGGTCGTTCCACGTCGAGTGTGCGCAGCCGCTCCCACAGCTCCTCGGCCGCGACCGGTTCGAGGTCGTGCAGCGCGTCCGCGATGTCGACGAAGGCGTCCGAGCGGGCGTCGAGCGCGACGGCCAACTGGTCCCAGAACCCGGGTTCGGCGCTCGCCGCCGGCGCGGTCGCGTGAGCCGGCACCAAGACGTCGGCGATCCGGGCGAGCGTGGCGCGCTCGGCTTCGCCGAGCGGGCGTGGCGCCGGCGTGGCGGCGGGGATGGAGATGGTCATGCGACCGCCTCCTGGTCGCGGGCGGTCGTGAGCAGATGCTGTGCGACCCGATGGGCCAGCGCGACGATGGTCGCGGTCGGGTTGACCGCACCGCCGGTCACGAACACGCTGCCGTCGGCGATGTAGAGGTTGGGTACGTCGTGAGCCCGGCCATCCGGGTTGACCACCGAGCTGGCCGGATCGGCGCCCATCCGCGCGGTGCCGAGCAGGTGACCCGGCTGGTCGGTGGCGAGCGGCAGCCGCACGGTGCGGACCGCACCGGCTGCGCGATGCGCCTCGTCCATCCGGTCGACGAGGAAGGCGAGCTGCTTGCGACTGTTGTCGCTCATCCGGTAGCGGATCCGGGGCGCAGGGATGCCGTCGGAGTCGACCAGCTCAGGATCGAGGGTGACCGTGTTGGTCTCCTCGGGCAGGTCGTCGATCTGGCCCGAGAAGCAGAAGCTGCGCGAGTGGCCGGCGACGACGTCGTGGATCGCCGGCCCCCAGAGCTGCTCGAAGGGCCCGTTGCGGTGGAACTCGAGCTGGCTCAGCACACCCGGAATGGGGTGGGCGCTGAACTTGATGCCGCGCACGAAGTCGTGCTCGGGCCGGGTCTCGTAGAACTCCAGGGAGACGACCGCCTCGCCGAGCGGGCCGCGGTGGCTCTTCATCTCCTCGTCGTAGACGCCCAGCACCGCGGCGCAGGGGTGCAGCATCAGGTTCTTGCCGACCAGCCCGGAGGAGTTCGCCAGCCCGTCGGGGAACAGGGCCGAGGTCGAGTTGAGGAGCAGCCGGGCGGTGCCGATGCCGTTGCAGCAGACGACGACTGCCCGAGCCGCCTGCTCGTGCTCGACACCGTCGCGGTCCACCCAGGCCGCTCCTCGCGCCCGGCCGGCCGAGTCGACGAGGATCTCCCGCACTCGGGCGCCCGTGACGAGTCTCGCTCCGGATCGCAGGTTGTGGACCCAGAACGCGACGTCGGCGGAGGCCTTGGACCCGCGCGGGCAGCCCCACTCGCAGGTCCCCCACCGCTCGCACTGGGCGAGCTCACGGAACCTCGCGGTCGGGATCGCGACGGTCCCGGGCCACCAGTGCCAACCCAGCCGGTTGAGGCCCGCGGCCGCTGTGAGTCCGAGCGGTCCGAGCGGGTGCGGTGGCAGTGGGTAGTCGAGACCGTCGGGGTAGGCCGGGTTGCCGCCGAGCCCCGCGACGCCGACCAGTTGGTCCGCCGCGTCGTAGTGGCGGGTGAGCTCGTCGTACGACAGCGGCCAGTCGGCCGCGACGCCGTCGACCGAACGGACCTTGAGGTCGGAGGGCAGCAGCCGCGGCCACTGCGCGCCGAAGAACAGGCTGGACCCGCCGACCGCGTTGTACATCACCGGCGACAGGTCGGACTCCGAGACCTCGGTCGGATAGTCGGCCGCGACGTCGCGCTCGTTGGGGTGGTGTGCCCAGCGCTTCTGGACCAACAGCTCCCACTCCGGACGGTTGGTCGGAAAGTCCGACGAGGTGACCCAGTCACCCTGCTCGAGACAGACCACGTCGAGCCCGCCCTGGCTGAGGACATGGCTGACCATGCCCCCTGACGGGCCGGCGCCGATCACCAGGACATCGGCGATGTGTGGGCTCTGGGTCGTGGCATCCATGGGTGCTCAGCTGGCGGTGGCCGCGAACTCCTTCAGGATCGTGCTGATCTCGGAACGCCGCTCCGGGCTCATCGCCGCCAGTGGTGAGCGCGGGTCGCCGATCGACTTGCCGAACGCGTCCATCGCACCCTTGAGCCCCCCGACGTACCCGCCCCCGAGGAGGAAGCGCACGACCGGGTAGACGCGGTTCCACTCGGCCTGGGCCGCTGCGAGGTCGCCGGCCTGCACGGCCTCGTAGACCGCGACGAACGGCTTCGCGGTCACGTTGGTCGCGCCGAGGATGCAGCCGACGGCCCCCTCGACGAGTGCTCCGAGGTACATCGTGTCCCAGCCGATCAGGGTGCTGTAGACGTCGCTGTAGTCGTGGATCGAGCGGGTCAGCTGGTGCCAGTCGCCGCTGGTGTCCTTGACGTAGGCGATGTTGGGGCTGCCCTCGGCCATGCCGACGACGTCCTCCGGGGTGAGGTTGACGCCGGTGGCGAGCGGGAGGTTGTAGACGACCACCGGGAGCGCGGTCGTGTCGGCGACCGAGCGGAAGTACGTGGTGGTCTCCTCGATGGAGAGCCGGTCCTTGTACGGCGGCAGCAGGAGCAGGCCGGACGCGCCGGCCTGCTCGGCGTGCCGCGACAGCTCGACGGCCTCCTTGCTGGTCATCGCCCCGGTGTGCGCGACGACCGGCACCCGACCGGCGGCCTGGTCGACGACCACCTCGACGAGCAGCCGTCGTTCGGCGCCGGTCAGCGAGGCGAACTCGCCGGTCGAGCCGACCGGCACCAGGCCGTGGACGCCCTCGCCGACGAGGTCGTCGACGAGGCTGCGGAGCCGTTGCTCGTCCACCTCTCCGGCGGCGTCGAAGGGGGTCGCGACGGCGGCGAGGACGCCGGCGAACTCGGTGTGCTGGGGCATCGGATTCTCCTTGGTGGGCAACAGTTTGTGGGCGTCAGGAGGCGGCGACGGCGCTCATGACGTGCTTGACGCGGGTGTACTCCTCGATGGCGTAGACCGAGAGGTCGTTGCCGTGGCCGGAGTGTTTGTAGCCGGTGTTGGGCATCTCGACTGCCACCTCGAGGTGGCAGTTGACCCAGACCTTCCCGAAGTCGAGCTCCGAGGTGACCCGGAGGACGCGGTCGTGGTTGGTGGTCCAGAGTCCGGCGGCGAGCCCGAAGCGGACGTCGTTGGCCAGGGCGATCGCCTCGTCCTCGCTGGCGAACGGCTGGACCGTGATGACCGGGCCGAACACCTCCTCCTGGACGATCCGGTCGCGCTGCTGCACCCCGGTGACCACGGTCGGCTCGAAGTAGAACCCTCCGCCGGTCCGGTCCGCGTGCCCGCCGGCACGCACGGTGGCGTGGTCGGGGAGGTCGGCGAAGAAGCTCTCGACCTTGGCCAGGTGCTCCGCGCTGTTGAGCGGTCCGTACGTCGCGTCGGTGTCGGAGGGCGGACCGTACGACGTGGCCTCGGCGGCCCGCACGAGCGCCTCGACGAACTGGTCGTGGATCTCCTCGGCCACCAGCACCCGGCACGCGGCCTCGCAGTCCTGGCCGGCGTTGAGGAAGCCGGCGCCGGCGATGCTCGCGGCCGTCTCCTCGACGTCGACGTCGCCGAACACCAGGACCGGCGCCTTCCCGCCCAGCTCGAGGCTGACCCGCTTGAGGTCCTGGGCCGCCGAGGTGGAGACCTCGACACCGGCCCGCTCGCTGCCGGTCACCGAGATCAGTTCCGGGGTCGGGTGGGCGACCAGCAGCCGGCCGGTCTCGCGGGTGCCGCCGATGACGTTGAGGACGCCCGGCGGGAGGATCTCGCCGATGACCTGGGCCGCCAGTAGGGAGGTCACCGGGGTGGTGTCGGAGGGCTTGAGGACCACCGTGTTGCCGGCCGCGATCGCCGGCCCGAACTTCCACACCGCCATCGCGAGGGGGTAGTTCCACGGCGAGACCAGGCCGCAGACGCCCACCGGCTCGCGGCGTACGGTCGACTCGAAGCCGGAGAGGAACGAGCCGCCGGCCAGGCCGCGGAGATCGCGGGCCGCGGCGGCGTAGAAGCGGAGGTACTCGACGGTGCCCGGGAACTCCGCGTCGCGGACGAACGCCACCGGCTTGCCGGTGTTGCGGCACTCGGCCTCGACGAACTCCTCCTTGCGCGCCTCGAGGGCATCGGCCACCCGGAAGAGCAGCAGGCTGCGCTCGCCCGGGGTGGTCCGGCGCCAGTCCCTGAACGCGCGCGCGGCGGCCTCGAAGGCGGCATCGACATCGGCCTGCCCCGACAGCGGCGCCTTCACATACGCCTCGCCCGTCGTCGGATCGACGATGTCGGTGTAGTCGCCGCTCAACGGCGCGAGAGCCTTGCCGTCGATGTAGTTCTCGAGCAGTTCCATGCTGGGGCTTCTTCCGATCTGGGTGAGGTGGGTCGGTCAGCGCGGGGCGCGGACCGTGAACAGGGGTTCGCCGAGCGCGGGTTCGTCGATCTCGATGCCGAAGCCCGGCGCCTCGACGTACTCGACCCGGCCGTCCACCAGCCGGGGTCCGCTGGTGTCGCCCTCGGGGCGGTAGGAGATCTTCATGTCCTCGCCCATGAAGTAGGCGGTGGCGAGGAGCTGTTCGGGGTTGACGGTCGCCGCGAAGTGGGTCAGCGCGGCGGTCGCGAGGTCGGCGCCCTGCGGCTCGTCGGCCAGGATCATCCAGCCGGCGGCGTGCGCCAGGTCTCGGATCCGCGCCGCCTTGGTGAGCCCCCCGACGCGGACCACCTTGAGGTTGATCGCGTCGGCGCAGCCGGCCCGGAGCAGGTCCAGGCAGTCGGCCTCGGTGCGCAGTGACTCGTCGGCCATCAGCGGCCGGGCGAGGACCGAGCGGAGCTGTTGGAGTTCGGCGATCGTCGGACACGGCTGTTCGAGGTAGGTGTCGACACCCTCGATCGCGGCCGCGAACCGCAGCGTCTGCGCGACGGTCCAGCCCTTGTTGGCATCGCTGGTCATGAACGTCGAGTCGGACGGGATGGCCCCGGCCACCGCGCGCACCCGGGCCGCGTCTGCTATCGGCTCGTCGCCCAGCTTGAGCTGCCAGGCGCGGTAGCCGCGCTCGGTGGCCTCCTCGACCTCGGCCACCATCTCCTCGGCCGAGCCGAGGCTGATCGCCTTGAAGCCGGGCAGGCTGCGCGACTTCACCCCACCGAGCAGCTGGGCGACGGGACGACCGAGGAGCTTGCCGCGCAGGTCCCACATCGCGATGTCGATCGCGGCCTTGCCGGTGAGGTTGCCGATGACGAGGTGGTCCATGCCGTCGACGAGGACGTTCGCCTCGAACGCGTCGCACTCGAGCACCCAGTCGGCCAGCAGCTGGACGGTGGCCTGGGCCGAGGCCGGGAAGCCGTCGAGGTAGTTGCTGCCGAGCGTGCACGCCTCCCCCCAGCCGACCGTGCCGTCCTCGGCGGTGACCTTGACGATCGTCGAGGGGAAGGAGGTGAGGACCCGGTTGTGCGACATCACGTAGGTGTCGTGCTGGGTCGGGATGTCGACGGCGTAGCAGGCGAGCTCGGTGATCTTCATGACGTGGCTCCCATGCGCTCCATGATTGTCGACAATCGACCAGATAACAAGAGGTACATACGTACGTTTTCGATCATCGGGGCTCAGTCCTCGAGTGCGGCGCCGGGCGCCTTGTGGACGTGGTGGGCCAGCTCGGTGCGGAACCGCTCCATGTGGCCCTGCTCGATCAGGCCGGCGAGGTGCTCGTGCGCGGCGGCCAGCTCGTCGAGGTTGTCGTAGGACCGATGGTCGACCGAGAGGAACAGCCGCAGCCGGGTCTCCCAGTCGTCCCACTGCTCGGCGAGCAGGGCGTTGCCGGAGTGCTCGTAGAAGAAGCGGTGGAACTCCAGGTGGGCGTCGATGGAGGTGGCCATGTCGCCGCGGTTGGCGGCCTTGCGCAGCGCCTGGACCCGGTCCTGGACCATGCCCGGCATCTCGTCACCGAGGCGCGCCGCGGTCTGCTCCGCGGCGTACGGCTCGACGAGGTAGCGGAGCACCGCGATCTCCTCGATCGTCTGGAGGCTGACCTGGGCGACGAAGGCACCTCGGAAGGCCACCCGCTCGACCAGCCCCTCCTCCTCCAGCCGCGAGAACGCCTCGCGCAGCGGAGCCCGGCTGATGCCGAGGTCGGCCGCGAGGTGCGCCTCGCGCAGTTGGGCGCCCGGAGCGAAGGTGCCGTTGAGGATCGCCTCGCGCATCACCCGGTGCACGCCGTCGGGGGTGGTCCGCTGGTCGAGGGGCGCCAGTCGCGCGCGGTCGTCCTGGCCGGTACGCGCGGCGTCGGTGTCGGTCATCAGATGTGGGTCCGTTCTCGGCTGCCCGGGAGGTCGCCCGACGAGACTGGCTCCTCGGCACTGTTCCGGAGCATTTCAGCAGACTCGAGTCCCGACCGGACGGCCGTCTCGACGGTTCCGCCCAGGGGGGCGAAGTAGTCACCGGCGAGCACCACTCGGGCGCCAGGCCGATGGTTCCACCGCTCGACCGCGGCCACCGAGGAGCCGCAGGTCGGATACCAGTTCCCCAGCCGCCACTTCACCACGACCGCTTCGGCGACCGCGTCCTCGACCTCGGGGAGCACCTCGGCGACCTGGCGCAGGAAGCGACGGCGGATCTCGTCGTCGTCGAGCTCCAGGAGCGCGGCCGCCTTGTCGCCGCCGGCGTAGCACATCAGGCTGCGCGGCGACGTGGACCGTCCCGCGTGCGCCACGACCGGGTTGCTGTGGTGGAAGAGCATGTCGAACTCCGCGCCGGGCGTGGCGATCGCATAGATGTCGTCCCAGGCCATCGCCTGCAACGCGGTGGTGAGGATGCCGAGGCAGACGAACCCGCCGTACTCCACGCCGTCGAGCTGACGCCGTACGTCGTCCGGGAGTCCGGCCACGATGCCGGAGACACTGGCGGCCGGGACCGCGACGACGACGTGCCGCGCACGCAGCCGCCGTACGTCGCCGGCGCGGTCGCGGTAGGTGACCTCGACGCGGTCGGCACGCTCGACGACCTCGGTCACGGTGGCGCCAGTGACGGCCCGGTCGCCCAGACACCGCTGCATCGCCTCGCCCAGCGACCCGGAGCCGCCGGCGACGTTGACCACGGAGGCGCTGCCCTTCGATACCCAGAGGGCCCCGAATAGCGCCAAGGCGCTTCCCTCCGTGAGCCGGTCGGCCTCCCCGGCCGAACGTCGCGCGGCCGTCTCGAAGATGCTCGCGACCCGCGGGGAAGTCCCCCGCAGCGTGCGGCCGAACGTACGGCGGGACCGGTACCCCCGCAGCTGGTTCGTCCGGCGCCACCGCTCGACCCCGACCCGCAGCCGGGTCCCGACCCTGATCAGGTCCAGCCGCTCGCGGAGCGTCAGCGGCAGCACGAACGGGTAGGCCTCGACCCGGCGGCGATCGTGCAGCCGCCCGTCGAACCACAGCGCGGTCTTGGTGCCGGGCACCGGCAGGACGTCGAGGCCGGCCTGCGCCACGAGTCGTTTGACGGCGCTGTCGCCGCCGGTCAGGAGGTGAGCGCCGAGGTTGATCCACCGCTCGCCGCGGGGCAGGGAGTGGAGCCGACCGCCGAGGCGATCCTCGGACTCGAGGACGACGACGTTGAGGTCGCCGAGAGTGGACGCCGCCGCGAGTCCGGCGGCGCCCCCGCCGACCACGACGACATCGACGTCGTCGTGGTCGGAGAGGTTGCCAGTCAGGTTCAAGAGGCCAGCCACATGCTCTTGAAGTCGGCGTTGTTGGGGCTGACACCGGTGATCGAGTCGGTCACGCCGCCGACCTTGGTGGAGTAGGCCTCGATGGCCGGCGAGAAGATCGGGACGATGTAGCCGCCCTGGTCGTAGTCGATGTGCGCCATCGTGCTGATCAGTTCCTTGCGCTTGGCGTCGTCGGTGGTCGACACCGCCTCGTTGTACGCCGCGGTGTAGTCGGCGTTGTCGAAGAACGTCGCGTTGTAGTATGAGTAGTCGGGGATCATCAGCTGCGAGGCGTTGTTGAGGAACAGCTGGTTGGTGCCGTAGTCCATGCCGAAGGCGACCTTCATGTAGTAGTCGCTGTAGAACGTGCCGACCGGGTACTCGTCGATCTGCACGTTGACTCCGGCGTCCTTAGCCTGGGCCGCGAACACCTGCGCCATCTTGACCTCGCCGGCCGCTGCCGCGGTGGTGGTGAGGTTGATCTTCAGGTCGGAGTAGCCGGCCGCCTTGAGCAGTGCCTTGGCCTGGTCGAGGTCCTGCACGCGCTGGGCAAGATCGGTCGGGAACGACGGGTCGAACGGGCTGAAGACGTCGTTGCCGATCTTGCCGAAGCCACTGAAGACCTGCTCGAGCATCTGCTGGCGGTCGGGGATGAGTCGGAATGCCTGGCGTACCCGAACGTCCGAGAACGGCTCCATCGAGCAGTTCATGGTGAACGGGACCCAGCTGCCGGACTCGTTGGTCTTGACCACGAAACCGGCGCTCTTCAGCGCGTTGATCGAACCCGCCGAGAGCGCGTTGATGACGTCGACCTGGCCGGCCTGGAGCGCGCTCACCTGACTCGACTCGTCGTTGATGTCCTGGGTGACGATCGTGTCGAGGTAGGGCAGTCCCTCCTGCCAGTAGTTCTCGTTGCGCACGAAGGTGCTCTCGACGCCCGGCGTGAAGCTCTGGTACTTGAACGGTCCGGTGCCGTCCGGCTTCGCGGGGTCGAAGCCGCGCGGGACCATGTAGACGTAGGGGAACGAGAGGACGTCGAGCAGCACACCGAACGGCTTGCTGAACACGAGCTTGACGGTGGTGTCGTCCACGGCGGACGACGCCTTGAGGTCGATCGGCCCGAACAGGAACGCCGCCGGCGTCTGGTTGTCGATGATCCGCTGGATGCTGAAGAGCACGTCCTCGGCGGTGAACGGCGCGCCGTTGTGCGTGGTGATCCCCGCGGGGATGGTGATCGTCCACTCGGTGCCGTCCGCGTTGGGGGTGACCTCCTTGGCCATCACCAGCTCGGGTGAGCCGTCGGCCGCCATCCACGCGAGCGGGTCGTAGAGCTGCTGGGCACGGAGCTGGCTCGGCAGCTCGACCCAGGACTGCGGGTCTAGGGTCTCGCTGGTGCTACCACCGGTGCTGCCGATGCGCAGCGTGCCGCCCTTCTTCGCCTCGCCCGTGGCCCCTTGGGCGCTCGACGACGCACCGCTGTCGGAGCTGCAGGACGACAGCAGGCCACCGGTGGACACCACCGCCAGGCCGAGGGTGGTGATCTGGAGGAACTTGCGTCGGTTGAGGTCGACGGCTCCGGCGGTGTTCAGTCGGTTCTTCATGGGTGTCCTCTGCTTCATGGGCGGGTTGAGGGTGGTTCCCGAGGGTTAGCTGGCGACCGCTTCGGCGCGGCCGAGATCGGGGAGATCGGCGAGGAGCTTCTGCGTGTAGGGGTGGGACGGATCGCTGAGGACCGACTCGACGGGTCCGTGCTCGACGACCCGGCCGCCCTCCAGCACCACGACGTCCTGGGCGAGGCTGCGGACCACGGCCAGGTTGTGGGTGATGAAGAGCAGCGACAGGTCGCGCTCGTGCTGCAGCCGGCGCAGCTGTTCGACGAGCAGAGCCTGGACGGACACGTCGAGTGCCGAGGTGATCTCGTCGCAGACGAGGAGCTCCGGCTCGACGCTGAGCGCCCGGCCGACGGCCACGCGCTGGCGCTCGCCGCCGGAGAGCTGGTCGGGCATCCGGTCGGCGTACGCCGTACTCAGCGCCACCTCGGAGAGCACGCTCTCGACCCGCTCGCGGCGGGCCTTGCGGCTCAGCGGGGTGAAGTGGCGCAGTGGCTCCTCGATGTTCTGGCCCACCGACATCCGGGGGTTGAGCGAGGCGTAGGGGTTCTGGAAGACGTACTGGATCTTGCGGCGCAGCTCGGTGCTCCGGTCCTGCCGCTTGGGCCCGATGCTCACCGGTCCGCTCTGGGGGTCGGCGAAGGTGACGGCGCCGCGCCAGTTGTCGTGGAGCCCGACCAGGCAGCGGGCCAGGGTGGTCTTGCCGGAGCCGGACTCGCCCACCACCGCCGTACACCGGCCGGCGCGCAGTTCGAGGTCGACCCCGTGCAGGACCTCCTTCGCGCCGTAGTGCGCCACGAGGCCGCCGACCTCGAGCACCGGAGCGGAGTCCGGCACCGGCGGGGCGGCCGGGCGGTCGGCGATCTTGAAGGTGCCCTGCTCCACGGGGTGGAAGCAGCGAGCGCGCTGGTCTGCTCCGACGACCACGAGCTCCGGGAGCTTCTCGCGGCAGTCCGGCTGCACCTTGTGGCACCGGTCGGCGAAGCTGCAGCCGACCGGCCAGGCGCCCGGCCGCGGCGGGCGGCCCTCGATGCCCTCGAGTGTCGTAGCCCGCACCGCCGAGGGGGCCGCGGCGATGAGGCCCACCGTGTAGGGGTGCCGCGGGTCCGCGAACAGCCGGGCCGCGGGGCCGATCTCGGCGACCCTGCCGGCGTACATGACGGCGACCTGGTCGGCGATCTGGGCGACGACTGCGAGGTCGTGGCTGATGTAGACCGACATCACCTGGTGGCGTGCGGTCAGTTCTCGGACGGTGTCGAGGACGCGGCGCTGGGTGGTGACGTCGAGACCGGTGGTCGGCTCGTCGAGGACGATCACCCGGGGTCGGGCGGCGAACGCCATCGCGATCGCGACTCGCTGCTGCTGACCTCCGGAGAGCTGGTGGGGGTATCGGTCGAGCAGCTCGGGATCGGCCGGCAGCCCGACCTCTTCGAGCACCTCCAGCACCCGCTCGTCGACGGTCTGCCCCTGCGGCACGCTGCCGCGGTGCACGGTGAGGGCCTCACGGAGCTGCCAGCCGATCCGGTGTCCGGGGTTGAGCCCGGCACCGGGGTCCTGCGGCACGTAGCTGATCAGCGAGCCGCGCGCCTCCTGCAACTGTCCCGGCGAGAGCGCCAGCACGTCCCGGCCCTCGATGTGCACCGAGCCACCGGCGATCTCAAGACCGCGCCGAGCCAGGCCGAGCAGGGCCACGGCCACCGTGGACTTGCCCGAGCCGGACTCGCCGACCATGCCGAGGATCTGACCCGGACGCAGCTCGAACGACACGTCCTCGACGATCGGCGTACCACCTGGCCGGCGCCGCGACTTGCTCACCACGGTGAGCCCACTGACCCGCAACCCCGTGGCGCCGGTCGTGGGGACGGACTCGAGCGCGCTCACGGGTTCACTCCGGTGGCAGCACCGACGCCCGAGCCGATGACCGCCTCGTCGGCACGGTCCTCACCGAAGGCCGCGCGCGCGAAGGCGTCGGTGAACAGGTTGGTCCCGATCGCGAGCAGGGCGAGGACGATGGCCGGAGCTACGACACCCCAGGGGTTGGACGCCATGCCGAGCCGGTTCTCGTTGATCATCACGCCCCACGACGGGTTGGGCGGCTGCACGCCGAAGCCGAGGAAGTTCAGCCCCGAGATCATGACGATCGAGAAGCTCAGCCGGAGGCCGGCCTCCACCGCGAGCGGCGTACTCAGGCTCGGGAGCACGTGGCGGGCGATCACCGTGCGCGGCGGGACACCCCACAGGGCGACCGCCTGCACGAAGTCGCGCTCGCAGATGTCCTGCGCGCTCGCATAGACGACCCGGGCGATCTGGGGAGCCTGCGCGATCGCGACCGTGAGGATCAGCAGCCAGGTGGGCGTCCCGAGCACGCTGACGATGAGGAGCACGAAGACCAGTTGCGGGAAGGCGAGCAGTACGTCGACGCCACGCATCAGCCCGGTCTCCGCCCAGCCGCGCCGGTAGGCGGCCGTGACTCCGATGAGGGTGCCGAGGAGGAGCGCGAGCACGGTCGCGGACAGTGCGAGCAGCAACAGCCGCCAGCCACCGTCGAGCAGCCGCGAGAGCACGTCCTGTCCGAGGATGTCGGAGCCGAGCGGATAGCCCGGGCCGGGCGGGCTGGAGGGCGGCGCGACGAACTCGGTGGGTGAGTACGGCGCGACGAAGGGCCCGATGAACGCCAGCGCGAAGACCGCGAGGGCCAGGACCAGGCCGATCCGGCCGCGCCACGAGCGAAGTGCCCCGGCGATCGCGCGGGCGATCGCGCCGCGCTCGCGCCTCGCCGCACGCCGGGTTGGCTGAGGGGTCGGCTGACTGGCCGGCTGGGGGGTCATCGTGGTGGTCATCGCGGGAGCCTCCTGCGGGGAGTGACCAGGAGGACGGCGAGGTCCGCGAGGATGTTGAGGACGACGTAGCAGGTCGACAGCAGGATCACGATCGCCTGGATGACCGGGACGTCGCGGGCCGTGATGGCATCGACCAGGGCGAGGCCGATCCCGGGGAACTGGAAGACCGTCTCGACCAGCACGATGCCGCCGGCCAGATAGATGAGCGAGAGCCCGACGACCTGAACGGTGGGCGCCAGGGCGTTGGGGAGCGCGTGGCGGTAGAGCAGCCGGCGCGGGTTGACGCCCTTGAGCCGGGCCACCTCGGCGTAGTCGCTGTCGAGGGCTTCGGTGACCGACCCGCGACACATCCGGAGGATGTAGGGCACCACCACGATCGTGAGCGTCAGCACCGGCAGTACCAGCTTCGACGGCTCGTCCCAGATGTGCTGACCGGGCGGGAGCACCGAGATCGCCGGGAACCAGTGCAGGTTGACCGCCAGGAACAGCACCACGAAGACGCCGACGATGAACTCCGGCAGTGCGCTGGCCACCAGCGCGACGATGCTGGTCGCGTGGTCGAGGACCCCGTCGCGGCGCGACGCGGTCACGGCGCCGAGCGTCACGCCGATGATCGTGGAGACGACCGCGGCCACGAGGACCAGGCACGCGGAGTTGAGGATCTTCGGCCCGAGCAGCTCGGTGACCGGCAGCCCGGTGGTGAGCGAGGTGCCGAAGTCACCGTGCAGGATGCCGGTGAACCAGTCCCAGAACCCCTCCCACGGCGACTTGTCGAGGCCGAGCTGCTCACGCAGGATCGCCAGCCGCTCCGGGTTGGCCGCCTGCTGCCCGAGGATCGCCTGGGCGGCATCCCCCGGCAGCACGATGGTCGCCGCATAGACGATGACCGTCACGATCAGCACCGAGAACGCGCCCCAGCCGGCGCGAGTTAGCAGCAACGACCGGATCGGGTGCGGCTTCGCGACCCGCTCCGGGGCCGGACTCGTCGGCCCCGCAGGCGGCGATTCGAGCTGAGCAGTCATCAGCACTTCCCTTGCCAAGCAGCGATTGTCGGTTGTCGACAATCGATCATGGACATGGCGTGGGTCACATGTCAAGAGGTGTGCGGAGTCGCAACACGATCGTCACGCGAAGGGTCCGCCGGACGCCGGCGCGACCCAGCGACGTTGCGGTGCAGCGGTCGATCGGGCCCTCGATCAGCCGCCGGAGAAGCAACACGTACAAACGTACATATCACCTACGTGGACCGTCAACACCCTCATCGCGATCGCGAATGAAGCGATAGTCCGTGACGTTTGTGTGGGTCAACCCGCGCAGAGACCCACACAAACGTCACGGAGTATCCCGGCGTAGGCGGACTAGCCCGCAACCCGACGGAAGATCGATTCGAGTTCGGCCTGGGTGGGCTTGCCGTGGATCATCGCCCGGACCAGGACGCCGTCGACGGTCATGGCGAGGATCTTGGCGGACTCCGGATCGGTGTGCTGTTCGAGCACCGAGCGCAGCCCCTCGTCCCACTCCTGACTCAGCTCGAGCAGCCGCGGGCGGCGCAGGGCAGCCATGTAGAGCTCGATCTCGACCACGGTCCGGCCCCAGTGGTGGACAAGCATGTCGAGGACGTACGACGCGAGCGCCGTTGGGAGCTCGCCGCCGTCGCGGTGGAGCGCGTCATTCCAGGCGAACAGCTCCGCGTCGGTGGCCCGCTTGGCCTCGACGATCGCGGCGACGAGCAGGTCGTCGAGGTCCTTGAAGTGGTAGGTCGTCGAGCCCAGCGGCACGCCCGCAGCCGCGGCAACGGCGCGGTGGGTGAGCCCCTCGACGCCGCGCTCACCAACGACCTCGAGTGCGGCCCGGGAGATCCGCAGTGCCCGATCCGGGTCGACCGTTCCCTTTGGCACCGCGTGACCTCGTTTCGGACGACAACTGACGTCGCGACGCTACTTCACCCGAGCAGCCCCAGCGTCCGTAGCTGCTCGGCCAGTGCGGCGCGCTCCTCCTCCTGCGGCATGAGGTACGGCGGCCGGACGTCGCCGACGTCGATGCCGCGCAACTGCGCACCGAGCTTGACGACGCTCACGTAGTTCTCCGAGGAGCCGATGAAGCGGAGGAAGGGACGCAGCCGGCCCCAGGCGTCGTCGAGCTCGGGACTGAGCCGACCGTCGGCGCAGAGCCGGAGGACCTCGACGGTCAGCTCCGGCACCACGTTGCCGGCACCGAGCAGCGCGCCATGGGCACCCCCGAGGGCGGCGGGTGCGGTGAGGTCGTCCCAGCCGGTGTAGACGGCGAAGTCGTTGCTCCGCGACCACGCCAGGATGTCGCCGAGCAGGGTGCCGTCGCTCGCGCTGTGCTTGATCGCGCTGACGTTGGAGAGCTCGGCGAGCGTGGTGATCTCCGGGAGTTCCATCAGCCCGGCGGTGTGGGTGTTGTAGAGCATGATGGGGATCGACACCGCGTCGTTGACCGCCTCGTAGTAGGCGACCTTCTCGCGCCAGTTCACCGCTTCGCCGTACGGCGCCGGCACGAGCAGCCCGGCCGGGCCGATCTCCTGCGCGTCCTGGCTCAGGCGTACGGCGTCGCGCGTGGTGAGCGCACCGGTCTGCACGATGAACGGGATGCGGCCGGCCACCGCGCCGGCCGCGGCGCGGGTGAGCTGGGTGCGCTCGTCGAGGCTCAGCGCACCGTGCTCACCGGTCCCGCCGGCCACGAGGACGCCGCTCGCGCCGGCCCGCACCTGCAGTTCGATCAGCTGTCGCACACCCTCGGCGTGGATGCCGTCGTCGTTCATCGGCGTCACCAGCGCGGTGATCAGCCCGGCGGGCCAGTGGTTCCGGCTCATCGTCACTCCTGTTCGTCGTACCGCATGAAGATCGAGAGATCGTGGAAGTCCTCGGCGTTGTCGAAGGTCACCCGCTGCCCCTTGCGCAGGTAGCAGACATCGCCCGCCGACAGCTCGAACGGCGGGGCGTCGTCGACGGTCAGCGTGGTGCTTCCCGCGATGGCGAAGAGGACCTCGTCGTACGGCATCACCTCGTGGAAGACGCCGGGCTCCTTGAAGCTGCCGGCCTTGCGGGCGCCGTCCGGCGACTCGAAGAGCAGCTTCATCCAGCCGCTACCGTCGGGGAGTTCGTCGAAGTCGGCGGTGTGCACGTTGAAGCGCGGCACCGAGGTGTCGGGGTCCGTCATGGGAACTACTTCCGGATCGCGCGAATGATTGGTACAAACGTACATTCGAGGTCGTACGTCGTCAACGTGGGAGGTATGAGGCCGTGAGTTCGAGGCTGAACCTGGTCCACCTGGCGACCCTGCGGGAGTTCGCGCGTCGCGGCACGCTCGCCGAGGCGGCCGAGCACCTCGGCTACACCGCGGGCGCGGTCTCGCAGCACATCGCGGCGCTCAATGCCACGCTCGGCACTCCGGTCGTCGAGCGGGTCGGTCGCATCGTGGTGCTCACCGACGCTGGTCGCGAGCTGGCCGAGCAGGCCGACCGGATCCTCACCCTCGAAGCGGCGGCGCGGGAGAGCGCCCGCGCGGCCGCCGAGGTCGCCGCCGGCCCCATCCGGGTCGGCACCTGGGGAAGCACCGGCTCGAGCCTCCTCGCACCGATCGCCGCCCGCCTGGCCGCCGAGAACCCCGGGATCGAGATCGCCTCGCGCGAGGTGGACCTCGACGGTGCCGCGACCGCGGTGCAGCACGCCGACGTCGACGTCGCGTTCGGGCTCGACTACGAGGACGCGCCCATGCGCCGCGACCCGCGGCTGTGCTTCACCGAGCTGGCCCGCGAGCCGTTCTGGGTCGCCGTGCAGCCGACCCCCGGGACGGCTCGAGTCCGGACGACCACCGTCGCGGAGCTCAACGCGCTGCCGTGGATCCTGCCGCCGCTGGACAACCACTTCGGTCGAGCCGTGCGCTACGGACTCCGCCGGCGGGGCGTCGAGCCCGACGTACGCCACGAGCTGACCGAGACCTCGGCCTCGCTGCAGCTGGCCGCCGCGGGATTCGGCGCCACGTTGGCCACCGACCTGATGAAGAGGGTCAATGTCAGCATCGACGTGGCCCGGCTGAACCTGCCACTCCCCCTGACCCGCGAGGTCGTCCTCATCTCGCACGGGGAAGTGCCGCAGCGCGAGTCGGTGCGCCGCTTCGTCGAGGTGGCGCGGGCGGTCGTCGAGGAGCTGCTGCGGACCGACCCTTCGGAGGCACCAGGAAGTCGAAGTCGCAACCCTCGTTGATCTGGAGGACGCTCTCGGCGTAGAGCCGGGCGAACCCTCGGACCGGTGGCGTGGTCGCGTACGGCGCCCGCCCGGCAGTGCTCCGGCGGGCTTCGAGCTCCGCGTCGGACAGCTCGACGGAAACCGTCCGTGCCGGGATGTCCAGGACGACGATGTCGCCCGTCTCGACCAAGCCGAGTGGGCCCCCGACGGCGGACTCGGGCGCGACATGGATCACGGCCGTGCCGCCGCCCACCGTGCCGCCCATCCGCCAGTCCGTGATCCGCACCAGGTCCGTGACCCCGGCCTCGACCAGCTTGTCGGGGATGGGGATCAGCCCCGTCCCCGACATCCCGATCGACCCGCGCGGTCCCTCGCCACGCAGCACGATGACGTCGTCGGCCTCCCACTCGAGCGCCGGGTCGTTGACTCGAGCCTCGAAGTCCGCGAGGCCGTCGAAGACCACCGCCCGGCCCCGGTGCACCATGAGTTCCGGTGAGGCGGTGCCCAACCGGACCAAGGCACCGTCGGGCGCGAGGTTGCCGCGGAGCACCGCAACGCCGCGCGGCGGGGCGATCGGCTGGTCGAGCGATCCGATCACGGTCGGATCCGTGGACCTCGCACCCCGGATCGCCTCCCCGAGCGTCTCCCCCGTCACCGTCACTGTCTCCAGGTCCAGCAAGGGGCGCAGTGAGTCCAGGAGGGCCGGGACCCCACCGGCCCGGTAGAGATCGCTCATGTAGTGCTCGCCCATCGGCCTCATGCTCAGCAGGACCGGCGTCTCCGCTGAGATGCGGTCGAACCGCTCCAACGGCAGTGTGATCCCGAGCCGGCCGGCCACGGCGATCAGGTGGGTGACGGCGTTGGTCGCACCGTCGATCGCGACGAGCGCGCGGATCGCGTTGGCGAACGCCGCCTCGGTCATGATCTGCGACGGCCTCAGGTCTGCTGCCACCAGACGCATCGCTTGGACGCCCGCGTCCCTGGCCATGGCGACCCGGCGCGCATCGACCGCTGGGATCGCCGCGCTCCCGACCGGCGCCATCCCGAGCGCCTCGACCGCCACGGCCATCGTCGATGCGGTCCCCAGGGTGCTGCAATGCCCGGAGCTCGGCTCGACGGCCGCCTCGAGGTCCGTGATGTCGGCGTCGCTGACCTCGCACCGGGCCAGGGCATCGAACGCGCGCTGGCAGTCGAAGCCGATGCCCACCTGGCGTCCCTGCCAGAACCCCGTCAGCGCTGGACCACCGGGGATGAACAGCGTGGGCAGGTCGATCGACGCGGCGGCCATCAGCATGCCCGGGATGGTCTCGTCGCACGCCCCCAGCAGGACCATCCCGTCGATCGGGTAGACGCGCGCCGTCTCCTCGACCTCCATCGACAACAGGTTGCGGTGCATGAAGGTGTCCCCGACGGGCCGGGTCATGTCGGCTGCCATGGGCATCGTGTTGAAAATCCGGGGCAGCCCACCCGCCTCGAGCACACCGTCGCGGACGGCGGCGACCAGTTGGTCGAAGTGGCGGTGGCAGCGGGTGAAGTCGCTCTCGTTGGTGCCGATGGCGATGATGGACCGTCCGTAGTCGGTGTCGCGCAGCCCCAGCGACTTGAACGCCGTACGCCGCTGGAACCCCTCCATGCCGACCTGGTCGGTCCACTCGCCACTGCGCCGCGACGCGGGCTCGTCGTCGGTCACGCCGGCACCGCCTGGTCGCGCGCGGTCTCCACGATGTGTCGCGCCGTACGCAGCGACAGCGCCGCGATGTTGGCGGTCGGGTTCACCGAGCCGCCAGTCACCATGACGCTGCCGTCGACGATGAAGAGGTTCGGCACGTCGTGCGCGCGGCCCCATCGGTCGACGACGGAGGTCCGCGGGTCGTTCCCCATCCGTGCCGTGCCCAGGAGATGGCCCGACTCGGTCATCTCACCCCGTATCACCCGCACGGCGCCGGCGGCCTCGTGCGCCTCGACCATCCGGTCATCGGTGAACTCGATCATGCGCCGGGTGTTCTCGCTCATCCGATAGCTGATCTTGGCCCCGGGCAGGCCACTGCTGTCGGTTCTCAACGGGTCGAGCGTGACCGTGTTCGACTCCTCGGGCAGGTCGTCGATGTTCGCCGACCAGGTCATGGTCCGGCCCAAGTGCCGGGCGATGTCGTGGACCTGGCTGCCCCACCGCTCGTCGAACGGCCGGCGGCGGAGCTGCTCGAGCACATGCAGCGCGCCCAGCGGCGGCATCAGCGCCCACTTGGTGCCGCGCACGAAGCCACGGGAGCGGTCGGTCTCGGCGAACTCGAGGGTGTAGAGGAGCTGACCCGCGGGGCCGTTCCAGGCCTCGAGCTCCTCGTGGTACAGCCCGAAGGCGTGGGTGACTGGGTGCACCATCAGGTTCTTGCCGACCAGGCCGCTGGAGTTGGCGAGCCCATCCGGGTGGCGGTCGTCGGACATCAGCAGGATGCGCGGCGTACCTATCCCGTTGCCGGCCAGGACGACGGCGTTGGCCTCGATGCGATGCTCGGTGCCCGACCGGTCGATCCAGACAGCGCCGCTGGCGAGGCCCTGGTGGTCGACGGTGATGCGGGCGACGCGCGCGCCGGTGATCAGTCGGGCGCCGGCCGCGGTGGCGTGCGGCCAGTAGGCGAGGTCGAAGGACGCCTTCGCGCCCACCGGGCAGCCGCGCTCGCACAGCCCCCAGCGCACGCACTGGCCCATGTTCTTGAACGCCGACGACGGGATGGCGTTGGTGCCCGGCCACCAGTGCCAGCCGAGCTTGTTCATGCCCTTCGCCAGGTGCACGCCGCCGGGACCGATCGGGTGCGGTGGCAGCGGGTAGTCGTGGTCGGGGTACGCCGGGTCGCCGGCCAGGCCGGACACCCCGATGAAGCGGTCCACCTCCTGGTGGAACGGCTCGAGGTCGTCGTACCCGATCGGCCAGTCGTCGGCCACTCCGTCGAGGGTGCGCACCCGGAAGTCGCTCGGCAGCAGCCGCATCCAGTGCCCGCCGAACATCACCGATCCGCCACCGACGGCGTTGTACATGATCGGGTCTACGTCCGCATCGTCGACGTTCAACGGGTAGTCGGCCACACCCCGCCGTTCGTTGGGCCACACCGACCACTCGCCCCGCGTGAGCAGCTCGAACTCCGGCTTCGTGCCGGGGAGGTCACCGGGGTCGACCCAGTCGCCCTGTTCGAGACACACGACCGACAACCCCGCCGTCGCCAGCGTGTGGGTCGCCACCGCGCCACCGGGGCCGGCACCGACGACGAGGACGTCGACGCGGCCCTCGATCCGTGGACTCTCCATGAGCTTCTCTCCTCTGTCGTGGTGGCCGAGGCCGGGACGGCACTAGAGCCGAGAGTGCGCCGACAGCGTGCGTTCGATCGCTTCGCTCTGGTGGGCCTGAAGGTCCGCGTAGCCCGCACCACCGAGCCGCGCCAGGAACGGGTCCGCGATGACCTCGCGCGCGCCGCAAAGCTCCTCGATCACCGCAGCCCCGCAGAACGGGACGTACGCCGGGGCGTACCCGCCCTCGTGGACCATCAACAGCCGCCCGTCGCACCACTGCTCGGCGTACGCCATGGTCCAGCGGGTCATCAGCCGGAAGTCCTCGCTCGTCAGCATCATCCGGCCCGACGGGTCCAGCGCACTCGCGTCGTACCCGCACGAGACGATCACCAGGTCCGGCCGGTGCTGCGCGAGCGCCGGGCCCACCACGCGCTCGAAGGCCGCGCGGTAGGCACCGGAGCCGGAGCCCGGCGGCAGCTCGACGTTGAGGTGCGACCCCACGCCGGGGCCGCGGCCGACCTCGCCGGCCAAGCCACCTCCGCGCGGGTACCAGTCGGCCTGGTGGATCGAGATGGTCTGCACGCGCGGGTCCTCGAAGAAGAGCTCCTGGGTGCCGTTGCCCCAGTGCACGTCCCAGTCGAGGATGCTCATCCGCTCGAGACCGTGTACGGCGAGCGCGTGCTCGGCCGCGAGGGCGACGTTGTTGAAGATGCAGTGCCCGTTGCCCGAGTCGGCGAGCGCGTGGTGACCCGGAGGCTTGACGAGGGCATAGGCGTTGCGCGCGGTGCCGGCCAGGACGGCGTCGACGGCGGCCAGGCAGCCACCGCCGGCCAGCGCCGCGATGGTGTAGCCGTTGGCGCCGAACGGTGTACCGCCACCGGCGTCGCCACCACCGGATCTGGCGAGTGCAGCCACGCGGTCGACGTACGACGGCGTGTGGACCCGGGTGAGCTCGTCGCGGCTGGCGGGACGTGGCTTGAGCAGGCACAGCTGGTCGAGCAGCCCGCTCACCTCGAGCAGGTTCCGTAGCCGCCGCCGCGGGTGCGGGCTCTCCTCGCCGAAGTCGCCCGGCTCGATCAGCTCGCCACCCTCCGGCAGCACCCCGGCGCCGTTCCCGACGTGGTGCCACAGGTAGCGCTCGTCCCAGACGAGCGCGGTCGAGTTCATCGCCGTTCGTCCGCGAGCTGCGCGAAGGCCCGGCCGGCGGCCGCGACGATGCGGTCGACGTGCGCCTCGGTGTGCACGGTGGACAGCACCGAGTGCAGGGCGGGCGAAGGAGACAGATAGACACCCTCGGCGAACATCAGGTGCGCGAACCGGTTGAACCGGTCCAGGTCGACGTGGGCTCCGAAGTCCCGGGCACCGCCGATGCTCTCGACTGATTCGTGGCCGCGGCGCAGGAAGTAGACCTGCAGCATCGCCCCGGCCGACTGCACCAGCGCCGGGACGCCCGCGCGGGCGATGCCGTCTCTGAGTCCGGCCACGAGCCGATCGGCGAGCTGGTCGAGCCGGGTGAAGGCGCGGCCGTCGTCGGCCGTGAGCAGGTCCAGCGATCGGCGTACGACGGACAGCAGGAGCGGGTTGGCGTTCTGCGTGCCGTAGTGGAGGATCCGGCCACCGCTCAACGCCGCCATGATGTCACTGCGACCCGCGAGCGCGGCGACCGGCAGCCCGGCGCCCAGCCCCTTGCCGAAGCTGGTGACGTCGGCGGTCACGCCGTACCGCTCCTGTGCGCCGCCGGCGCCGAGCCGGAAACCAGTGACCGTCTCGTCGATGTAGAGCAGGACGCCGTACCGCGTCGTCAGCTCGCGCACCGCCTGCAGGAACCCCTCGGCCGGCGGGATCACGCCCATGTTCGCCATCACCGGCTCGGTGACGACCGCGGCGATGTCGCCGGCGCGCGCCTTGAGCAGGGCCTCGAGCCGATCCGCGTCGTTCCACGGCAGCACCAGGGTGTCTCGCAGCGCACCCGGCGTGACCCCCGAGGTGTCGGGGACCGGGATCGGATCGTTCGGGTGGCCGTACGCGCCGGGAGGCAACGGGTTGGACGACACCGAGTAGGCGTCGGCCCACCCGTGGTAGTGGCCCTCGAACTTCACGATGGTTCGGCGACCGGTGAAGCCGCGGACCAGACGCAGCGCGGCCATCGCCGCCTCGGTGCCGGTGCTCGCGAACGAGACCTTCTCGGCGCAGTCCACCATCGCACAGATCCGTTCGGCGACCTCGACCTCCACCTCGCTCGCGGTGGCGAACAGCGCGCCGCGGCCGGCCGCTTCCTGCAGTTCCGCGACGAGCTCGGGGTGCGCGTGGCCGTGGATCAGAGCGCCGTACGCGAGCATCAGGTCGACGTACGACGTGCCGTCCGCATCGATGATCTCCGCGCCCGCGCCACGCGCCATGAAGATCGGGTGCGGCCGGAAGTTGAGGGGTCCGCGGGAGGGCGAGCTCACGCCGTCGACGAGGACCTCGCGACCTCGCGCGAAGAGCTCTGCTGACCTGCTGCCCGGGACCGCGGCTGCGTGAATCGACGTCATGCGGACACTTTCAGGCTGTGCCCGGAACGAGGACAAGGCACGGTTCTTCGCCCTGAATCTTTAGCATCCGTGAACCGATCGCCGCAGACACGCTGGCTTGTACCCGCCCGTCCGCAGGTCCGAGACTCCAGGGACCGGTGGCTCCGCGGGAGGTGAGAGATGCAGACGATCGACGAGTACGTCGTGCAGACGCTCTCCACCTGGTGCTCCGATCCGGCGTCTGCTCCTTCCCGCAGCGACGAGACCGCCGACCCGGCCGAGCTGTGGGCCTACTTCTCCGCGCAGGTCCAGAGCCGCCACCTCGACCTCGCCATGCGCTGGCTGCAGAGCATCGGCGAGGGGTTCTACACGATCGGCTCGGCCGGTCACGAGGCCAACGCCGCTGTCGCCGTGGCACTCCGGCCCACCGACCCAGCCTTGCTCCATTACCGGTCGGGAGGGTTCTACGCCGCCCGCGCTCTCCAGGCGCACAGCGAGACCGCGATCGAGGACGTCCTGCTCGGCGCGATCGCGTCGGTCGACGACCCGATCAGCGGCGGCCGGCACAAGGTGTTCGGCCACCACGGGCTCGGCATCATCCCGCAGACCTCCACGATCGCCTCGCACCTACCGCGAGCCGTGGGGATGGCCTTCGCACTCGGCCGTGCCACGACGCACGAGGAGTACCCAGCGGACTCCGTCGTCGTCTGCTCGTTCGGCGATGCCTCGGCCAACCACTCGACGGCACGCGGCGCGTTCAACGCCGCCGGCTTCGCGGCCCACTCGGGGAGTCCGGTGCCACTGCTGTTCGTCTGCGAGGACAACGGCATCGG
>DOWL01000002.1:32663-33062 GCA_003519585.1 Nocardioides sp.
CCCGCAGTCCGGCGGGCTGGACCGAGCAGAGCCTGGCGTCGCTGCCCGGCCTCGCCTACGTACGCGCGGACGGCGCCGACCCGCTCGACCTGCTGAGCACGTGCGAGCGCGTGGTCGACCAGGTGCGCACCGAACGGAGGCCCGCACTCCTCCATCTGCGGACCGTGCGGTTCATGGGGCACGCCGGATCGGACGCCGAGATCGCCTACCGCTCGGAGCGCGACATCACCAGCGACTACGCACGCGACCCGATCCTGGCGACCGCGGCCGCGCTGGCGCGCGCAGGTCGCGAGCCATGCGAACTCCTCGACGCGTACGAGCACAGCCGCCGCCTCGTCATGGACACGGCCCGGCGACTGGCCGCGACCCGGACCCGGCTCGGGTCCACGGCCGAGGGCG
>DOWL01000002.1:33198-38123 GCA_003519585.1 Nocardioides sp.
TCAGGTCGTCCGGCCGCTGCTCGGCTTCGACGACGCGCAAGTGGACCGCGACCTCCGAGCGCTCGCCGGAGCCGACCGGACCACGATCTTCCGCCAGCTGCCCGAGGACGAGACGGACGGGCTCACGCTCGCCCAGGCAATCAACGCGTCACTGAAGGACCTCATGCACGGCGTGCCCGAGGCGTGGCTGTTCGGCGAGGACGTCGGCGTCAAGGGCGGCGTCTACGGGCTGACCCGCGGGCTGCGACGCGCGTTCGGCAGCATGCGCGTCTTCGACACGCTCCTGGACGAGCAGACCATCCTCGGCATCGCCCTCGGCAGCGCGCTCGTCGGGGAGCTGCCGTTGCCCGAGATCCAGTACCTCGCCTACCTCCACAACGCGGAGGACCAGCTCCGCGGCGAGGCCGCCTCCCTGGCCTTCTTCTCCGACGGCCAGTACCACAACGGGATGGTCGTCCGGATCGCCGGACTCGCCTACCAGAAGGGGTTCGGCGGTCACTTCCACAACGACAACTCCGTCGCCGTGCTGCGCGACATACCCGGCATCTTCGTCGCCGTTCCGAGCAGCGCCGACAGCGCACCCGGCCTGCTCCGCCGGTGCCTGGCGCTCGCCCGCGGTCAGGGCAAGGTGTGCGTCTTCCTCGAGCCCATCGCGCTGTACCACGAGAAGGATCTGCACGAGCCGGGCGACCGAGCGCTGCTGGCGCCGTACCAGCCGCCCGCCGCCGAGCCCGACGCCGGCCGCGGCGCCGACGTGGGTCGCGCGCGGCTGATCGAGGAGGGCAGCGACGTTCTGCTGGTCACGTTCGGGAACGGCGTCCGGATGTGCCGGCGGGCGCGCGGGGCCCTCGCCGAGCGTGGGATCGCGGCCGGCGTGCTCGACCTCCAGTGGCTGGTGCCTCTGCCCGAGGACGACATCGTGCGATACGCCCGCGCGGCCGGGAGCGTCCTGGTCGTCGACGAGACCCGGCGCTCCGGCGGCGTCGCCGAAGCGGTGCTCGCGGCCTTGGCGGACGCGTCGTACGAGCGCCCGGTCGCCCGCCTCACCAGCGTCGACAGCTTCGTGCCGCTGGGGCCCGCGGCCGACCACGTGCTCGTCTCCGAGGACCAGATCGTGCAGTCAGCTGTCGACCTCGTCACCGCCGACCCGACGGGAGTCCTGACGCCATGACCACCGAGCAGACCACCAGCACCTCGGATCCGGCCACCCGGCTCGTGGAGCTCACGGCCCTCGACGAGCTACTCACGACCGACGAGCGCGACGTCCGCGACGCCGTACGCCGGCACTGCCAAGAGCGGCTGCTACCGCACGTCGCGCAGTGGTTCGAGGACGGCCGGATCGAGGACATCCGCGGCGTGACCCGCGAGCTCGGCTCGCTCGGCGTGCTGGGCATGCACCTCGAAGGGTACGGCTGCGCCGGGCTGTCCGCCGTCGACTACGGGCTCGCCTGCCTCGAACTCGAGGCCGTCGACTCCGGGCTGCGGTCGCTGGTCTCGGTGCAGGGCTCGCTCGCGATGTTCGCGATCCACCGCTGGGGTTCGGAGGAGCAGAAGCAGCAGTGGCTGCCCGGCATGGCCCAGGGCGAGCTGATCGGCTGCTTCGGGCTCACCGAGCCCGACCACGGCTCCGATCCCGGGGCGATGCGCACCCGGGCCCGCCGCGACGGCGGCGACTGGGTCCTGACCGGCCGGAAGATGTGGATCACCAACGGGTCCGTCGCGGACGTCGCGATCGTCTGGGCACAGACCGAGGACGGGATCCGGGGCTTCGCCGTACCGACGACGACGCCCGGCTTCAGCGCGCCCGCGATCAAGCACAAGATGTCGCTGCGCGCTTCGGTGACCAGCGAGCTGGTGCTGGACGACGTCCGGCTCCCCTCGGACGCCGTTCTCCCCGAAGCGGTGGGGCTGCGCGGACCGCTGGCCTGCCTCAACGAGGCGAGGTACGGCGTCGCGTGGGGCGCGATGGGCGCCGCGCGGGCGTCGTTCGAGAGCGCCGCGACGTACGCCCTCTCGCGCACGCAGTTCGACCGGCCGATCGCCGGCTTCCAGCTCACCCAACAGAAGCTGGTCGAGATGGCGCTGGCGATCACCAACGGGACCCTGCTCGCCCACCACGTCGGCCGGCTCAAGGACCGGGGCCGGGCCCAGGTGCAGCAGGTCTCGCTCGCCAAGCTCAACAACGTCCGCGCGGCTCTCGAGGTGTGTCGATCGGCTCGGACCGTGCTCGGAGCCAACGGGATCTCGCTGGAGTATCCGGTGATCCGTCACATGAACAACCTCGAGTCGGTGCTCACCTACGAGGGCACCGTCGAGATGCACACACTGATCGTCGGCGAGTACCTCACCGGGCAGCAGGCGTTCCGGTGATCGACAGCCTGGACCTCATCGACGACTGGGGCCCCGAGAAGATCGTGTGCGTCTCCGACGTCCGGTCCGGGATGCGCGGCGTGCTGGTCATCGACAACACCGCGCGCGGCACCGGGAAGGGCGGCACCCGGATGAGCCCGACGGTGAGCGTCTCGGAGGTGGCTCGCCTGGCGCGCACGATGACCTGGAAGTGGGCCGCGGTCGACCTGTTCCACGGCGGGGCGAAAGCGGGCATCCAGGGCAACCCCCGGAGCCCGGGCAAGGAGCGCATCCTCCGCGCCTTCGCCCGCGCATTGGCCAACGAGGTCCCGCGGGAGTACGTCTTCGGGCTCGATCTCGGGCTGTCCGAGGGCGACGCGGCCATCCTGGTCGACGAGCTCGGTGACCGGATGGCGTCGACGGGGCTGCCGGCTGCACTCGGCGGCCTGCCGTATGACGAACTGGGAGTCACCGGGTTCGGCGTCGCCGAGGCGACGGCCGCGACAGCGGCTGCGATCGGCCTGGACCTGGCCGAGGCGACGGTCGCCATCCAGGGGTTCGGTGCGGTCGGCGTGGCCGCGGCCCGCCGGATCGCCGAGCTCGGCGGCCGGGTGACCGCCGTGTCCACCTCGGTCGGCGCGGTCATGGATGCGGAGGGCCTGGACGTCGCCCGGCTCATCGCCCTGCAGGCTCAGGTCGGTGACCGCTGCGTCGAGGAGTACGGCGGCTCCGTCGATGCCGACCTCCTGCTCGCCTGGAGCTGCACGATCCTCCTCCCCGCCGCCCGCGAGGACGTCATCGACGAGGCCACCGCCCGCCACCTGACCGCTCGCCTGGTCGTCGAGGGCGCGAACCTGCCGACCACCGAGGCCGGGCTGCTCGAGCTGCATCGACGCGGCGTCACGGTGGTCCCCGACTTCATCGCCAACGCGGGCGGGATCATCGCCGCGGCACACTCGACCGACGCCCGGGGTTCGGCGTTCCCGGTCTCGAGCGAGAGGGTGTTCACGATGGTCTCCGACAAGATGCGAGCGAACGCCGTCGCCGTGGTGGAGCGTGCACGCCGCGACGACGTGCTCACCCACGACGCCGCTCGGGCCGTGGCCGAGGAGCGGGTGCGCGAGGCGATGCTCGCGCGCGGACGCACCTGGACGCCGCCCGCTCGTGCGGGCCGTCGCTGATCCCGCCACCTCACCGACCTCCAGCACACGACTACGAAGGGCAACCACATGGACCTCTCGCTCCAGGCGACCCAGCTCCTCGACCGGCTCGGGGCGGACGTCTCGTTCGTCGACGACGGCGACCTGGAGTGCCGCTCGCCCATCGACGGCAGCCTCCTCGGCCTGCTCCGGTCGCACTCAGCGGCCGAGGTCGGCGACGCCGTACGGCGTGCGCACGAGGCATTCGAGCAGTGGCGGGTCGTGCCGGCGCCGGTCCGCGGCCAGCTGGTCCGCGAGCTCGGCGAGCTGCTTCGCGAGCACAAGGAGGACCTCGGTGCGCTGGTCTCCATCGAGGCCGGCAAGGTCGTCTCCGAAGGGCTCGGCGAGGTGCAAGAGATGATCGACATCTGCGACTTCGCGGTCGGCCTCTCCCGCCAGCTCCACGGAGTCACGATGACCACCGAGCGGCCCGGCCACCGGATGATGGAGCAGTGGCACCCGCTCGGGGTGGTCGCGGTCATCTCGGCGTTCAACTTCCCGGTCGCCGTCTGGTCCTGGAACGCCGCGCTCGCGCTGGTCTGCGGCGACGCGGTGGTGTGGAAGCCGTCGGAGAAGACGCTGCTGACCGCGCTGGCCTGTCACACGCTGCTCACCCGGGCCGCCGAGCGGGTCGGCGCGCCCGACGGGCTCTTCGCCCTCGCGCTCGGGACCCGCGAGGTCGGCCAGGCACTCGTCGACGACCCCCGCGTCCCGCTGGTCTCCGCGACCGGCTCGACCCGGATGGGCAAGGAGGTGAGCCCGCGGGTGGCCGCGCGCCTGGGCCGCTCGCTGCTGGAGCTGGGCGGCAACAACGCCGCGATCGTCGCGCCCTCGGCCGACCTGGACCTCGCGGTCCGCGGCATCGCCTTCTCGGCGGTCGGCACCGCCGGTCAGCGGTGCACGTCGCTGCGTCGCGTCATCGTCCACGAGTCGGTCAAGGACGAGTTGCTGTCGCAGCTCACAGCCGCCTACGAGCAACTCCCCGTCGGGTCCCCGCTGGAGGATTCCACGCTCGTGGGTCCCCTGATCGACGAGACGGCGCTCGCGGCGTTCCTCGCCGCGATCGGCCAGGCGCAGGACGACGGTGGCACCCTGCTCACCGGCGGCCAGCAGGACGACGAGGCGAGCAAGGCCACCGGCGGTGGTTGCTACGTGCGCCCCGCCATCGTCGACATGCCCGAGCAGAGCGAGATCGTCCGATCCGAGACCTTCGCGCCGCTGCTCTACGTGCTCACCTACACCGACTTCGACGAGGCGCTTCGACTCCACAACGACGTCACGCAAGGGCTCTCGTCGTCGATCTTCACCCTCGACGTACGCGAGGCCGAGACGTTCCTCTCGGTCGTCGGCTCAGACTGCGGCATCGCCAACGTCAAC
>DOWL01000002.1:38307-39300 GCA_003519585.1 Nocardioides sp.
CGGCGAGAAGGACACCGGCGGCGGACGGGAGTCGGGCTCCGACGCGTGGAAGAACTACATGCGCCGGACCACCAACACCGTCAACTACTCCACCGAGCTACCCCTGGCGCAGGGCGTCGAGTTCATCTAGAAGTCCCCATGCCACTGCTGTTCCTGAGCGATAGCGACGTCGCTGCGTCCCTGTCGGTCGACGACCTGCTGGAGTCTCAGCGGTCGGCGTACCAAGCCGTCGTCGACGGCAGCGGGCGGTTCCTCAGCTCGGCGCACGCGAGCGACCCGGACACCGGTGCGCTGACCTACACCCGGAGCGGGATGCTCGCCGATACGACGGGACTGACCGTCAAGGCCGGCATGGTGCAGCCGCTCAACACCGCGCGTGGGCTGCCTGCGGTCTCGGCGATGATCCTGCTCTTCGACCCGGAGACCGGGCGCCCGGTGGCCTGCCTCGACGGTGCGGCACTCACCCTGCTCCGCACCTCCGCGGGGCTCGCCGTCGCGGCCGACGAACTCGCGCTCGACGACGCTGAGCGGCTGGGGGTCCTCGGGTCGGGCCCGCAGGCCGAGCACACGATCCGGATGATGACGGCGGTCCGCCCGATTCGCCGAACCACCGTCTGGAGCCCGACTCCCGCGCACCGCGAACGGTTGGTCGAGCGGCTGCGCGGCGAACTCGAAGGCGACATCGTGGTCGGCGACTCGGCCCGCGCCGTTGTCGAGGGACACGACATCGTCGCCGCGTGCACGGCCACCCGCGAGCCGCTGGTGTACGGCGAGTGGTTGGTTCCCGGGCAGACCGTCCTGACGATGGGCTCGGTCGAACCGGACCGTCGCGAGGTCGACCTCACGACGACCCTGCGCTCGACGAGCTTCGTCGACACCCTCGCCCAGACCGTCGAGAGTTGCGGCCCCGTGGTCGAGGCGCTGCAGTCGGGCGATCGCACGGCTTCGGACTTCACCGAGATCGGCGCAGTCCTCTCGGGCGCCCACCAGGGG
>DOWL01000002.1:39394-39979 GCA_003519585.1 Nocardioides sp.
CCGACATCGGCGCAGGCCTCTCGGGCGCCCACCAGGGGCGGACCACGCCGGAGGAGATCGTCGTCTTTCACAGTGTCGGCCTCGGCCACCAGGACGCTGCGGCCGCGTGGGCGGCGTACCGCAATGCGACCGAGGCCGGCCTGGGCGTGACCATCCCGATCTGACGGCGGGGTCCGAGAGATGTACATTTGTACACATGAGCGGCCCGGGACTGTCCCCCGAGCTCCATCGCCGACGCACTGCGCTGTTCCTCCTCTTCGGGCTGCCCGGTCTGGTGATCGCCTCCTGGGTCGCGCGGTCCCCTGATGTCCGCGACCTGATCCACGCCTCGACGGACCAGATGGGGCTGGTGCTGTTCGGCGTCTCGGTCGGCTCGATGACCGGGGTCCTCGCGTCGAGCAGCCTCATCGCGCGGTTCGGCGTCCGCTCGGTGGTCGGGGCGGGGTCGGCCTCGACGGTGCTCAGCCTGCCGGTGATCGGGCTCGGCGCCGAGCTCCACGTGGCGGCCGTCGTCGCGTGCGGCCTCGGCCTGTTCGGGCTCGGCCTCGGCGTGGCCGACGTCGCGCTCAACCTCGAGGCGGCCGC
>DOWL01000002.1:40096-53918 GCA_003519585.1 Nocardioides sp.
CGCGCTCAACCTCGAGGCGGCCGCCGCCGAGGGCGACTCCGGCGTTCCGGTGCTGCCGCCCATGCACGGGTGCTTCAGCCTCGGCACCACGCTCGGCGCGATCACCGGTGTCGGATGCGCGCTCACCGGGGTGCCCGTGGGCGCACACCTGGGCGTGATCGCTGCCCTCGGCGCGGTGGTCGCTGCGTCACAGGTGCGCTACCTCTCGCCCCACACCGGCCGGCGCAGCACGCGCGTCGGACCGGACCCGGCGCCGGCGTACGAACGCCGATCCTGGCCCGATCCCCGACTGCTGCTGATCGGCGTGATCGCGCTGGCCGTGGGCCTGGGCGAGGGTTCGGCCATCGACTGGCTGCCACTCGTCATGGTCGACGGGCATGACGCGAGCGTGGCCACCGGGGCGGCGGTCTTCGCCGGCTTCGCGGCGTGCATGGCCGTAGGCCGGTTCGCGGGCGGCCGCGTCGTACGTCGCCTCGGCCGGGCCGGCGCGGTCCGGTGGACGACTGCCGCCGCCGCGGCCGGCATCGGCTGCATCGCCCTGGTGGACAGCCTTCCCGTCGTCACTCTGGGGGTGGTGCTGTGGGGCCTCGGCATCTCCTTGGGCTTCCCGGTCGCGATCTCGGCGGCCGGCGATTCTGCGTACGGCGGGAGCAATGCAGCGGCGCGCGTCTCGTTCGTGGCGGTCATGGGCTACGTGTCGCTGCTGACCGGGCCACCGACGCTCGGCTTCGTCGGCGAGCACCACGGCCTGCGCGCCGCACTGCTCCTGCCGCTGGCCCTGCTGGTTCTGGCCGCCGTCCTCAGCCCCGCATTGGATCCGCCCCGACGGGTCCGTCGATCCACCGCGCTGGCGACTGTTGACGCCGATTGAATCAGTATGTACGTTTGTACTAACTGATCAATGGCCGCCACTCTCGCGGCCCACCAGGAAGGAAGCGCGGCATGGCAGGTGCAGCACCGGGCGACCGCGTGGACGTCCTCGTCGTGGGCGCCGGCCCAGGGGGCGCCGTCGCCTCGCACACCTTGGCGAAGCGGGGCTTCTCCGTCGTCTGTCTCGAGCAGGGCGACTGGGTCAACCCCGGCGACATGCCCGGCACCAGGCCGGAGTTCGAGCTGCTCACCCGCGGCGAGTGGTCGGTCTGGCCCAACGAGCGCAAGGGCCGAGCCGACTACCCGTTGAACGTCGACGACGCCGACGCCGACCCGATCATGTTCAACGGCGTCGGCGGCGGCTCGGTCTTCTACGGCGCGCACTGGATGCGGCTGCTGCCCAGCGACTTCCGGGTGCGCAGCGTCGACGGCGTCTGCGACGACTGGCCCATCGGCTACGAGGACCTGGCGCCGTACTACGACGAGGTGGACCGCTTCATCGGCGTCGCCGGGCTCGGCGGCGACCCCGCCTACCCCGACTTCGACTACCCGCTGCCGCCGCACCCGATCGGCCCCGGCGGCGTCCAGATGGCCGAGGGCATGAACAAGCTCGGGTGGCACTGGTGGCCCGGCTCCAACGCCATCCCCTCCTCAGCCTTCAAGAACATGGGCCAGTGCGTCCGGTGGGGGCTGTGCGAGCGCGGCTGCCCGGTCGGCGCTAAGGCGTCCTTCGACCTCGCCTACTGGCCGCACGCCACTGCGGCCGGCGCCCAGCTGATCACCGGCGCGCGCGTCGCCCGGATCACCGTCGACCACCAGGGGCTCGCCGACGGAGCCGTCTGGATCGACGTACACGGCACCGAGCATCGGATCGAGGCCAACGCCGTCGTCCTCGCCGGCAACGGGATCGGTACGCCGCGCATCCTGCTGATGTCCGACGACCAGCACTCCGAGGGGCTCGCCAACTCCAGCGGACTGGTCGGCAAGAACCTCATGCTGCACCCGGTCAACAGCGTGCTGGGCACCTTCGAGGAGGAGCTCGCCGCGTGGTACGGCCCCGCGGGTCAGCTGATCTACTCGATGGAGTTCGCCGACACCGACACCTCTCGCGGGTTCCTGCGCGGCGCCAAGTGGGCGCTGATGCCACCGCTCGGCGTCCTGCACGTGCTCGACCACCTCTCGGAGCATTCGTTCGCCCAGCGCTGGGGTGCCGAGCTGCACGAGCTCGCGGCGTACACCGGCCGGTCGATGATCTGGTCCGGGGTGATCGACGACCTCCCGCACGAGTCGAACGCCGTCGTGCTCGATCCGGTGGCCACCGACAGCAGCGGCCTGCCGGGCGTGAAGCTGAACTACCGCCGTGACGACAACGCCGACCGGATGGTCGACTTCATGAACGCGAGGATGGTCGAGGCCCACGAGGCCGCCGGGGCGACCCGCACCCACATCGCACCCCTCACCGAGTCGGGCCACCTGCTCGGCACCGCCCGGATGGGCACCGATCCACGTACGTCCGTCGTCGACCGGTTCGGCCGGTCGCACGACGTACCCAACCTCTTCATCGTCGACGGGAGCGTCATGGTCACCGGAGGCTCGGTCAACCCGACCGCCACGATCGCGGCCATGTCGCTGCGCACCTCGATCCACATCGCGGAGACCGCGCGTGACCAGCGGGTGCCGGCATGATCGGCATGGCGTTGTCCCAGGACCAGCTCGACCGGGTCCGCGCGGTCGCGGCGGTGCTCCTGCCGGGATCCTCGACGTCCGCGCCCGCCACCGCACTGCCGGACTTCGACGAGCAGCTGCAGCACGCCGCTCTCGCCCTGGAGGGCGAGGGCCGGACCCTGGCCGAGGCGATCGGCTCGCTTCCCACGGATCCATCGTGGGAGAGCCTGTCGGCGTACGCCGAGGCCGATCCGTCGTCGTTCGAGCAGGTCGCTCTGCTCGCCGTCGGCGCCTACTTCATGTCGCCGCACGTGCTTGCGTCGCTGGGCCTGCCGACCGGAGATCGGCGGCCGGCGGATCGGGAACAGGTCGTCGACGAGCTGAGCACGGGGATCCTCGACGCCGTCTACGAGCGCGGCTGCCCGGTGCGCACCCTTGAGGACGTCAACGCGAGGTCGTCTCGATGACCACCTCGAGTCCTGCCGTCCGCAAGGACGTCGTCATCGTCGGCGGCGGCCCCGCCGGGATGGCCGCGGCATGGCAGCTCCGCGACCGCGACATCGTGTTGCTGGAGCAGAACGACGTGCTCGGCGGCCGCACCAAGTCGCACTCGCGTGGTGACTACTGGCTCAACCTCGGCGCGCATCTCTTTCCCGCCGCGGGGGCCCACGTCCGGAACCTGATGGCCGACCTGGGCCTGGAGACCGTCGAGGTGCCCGGATCGAAGACGGCCGTCAGCTTCGAGGGCCCGCGCGGTCGCAAGGTGTACGACGCGCGCCGGATCGAGAGCTATCCGTTCACGCTTCCCCTCTCGGCGGCCGACCGGGCCCAGCTGGTCCGCGCCGGACTCACGGTGCGGCTCAAGGTCCGGTCCTATCTCGCTGCGTCGCGTCCGCAGCCCGGCGAGACCGCAGCGCAGCGCCGAGACCGGATGGCCCGCTTCGACGGCGACCGCACCTTCGAGGCGCTGCTCGGCCGGCTCCCGCCGTCGGTGGACGCGATCTTCCGCACGGCAACGCGCCGGGTTCCCGCTGAGATGGACGAACTCTCCGCGGCCGCGGGGATCTCGATCTTCGCGGGCAACTGGGCCGGCAGGGCCAGCGGATCGCCGGTCAATCTGATGGGCGGCTCGGGGCGGCTCGGGGAGGCCGTCCACGGGCGCCTCGGCGAGCGCGTCGTGCTCGGAGCGCAGGTCAGCTCCATCGAGCCGGACGGCGACGGCGCCGTCGTACGCCTCACCACCGCCGAAGGCCGCTCGACCATTGCGGCCCGGCACGTGATCGTGGCAACGCCGGCGCCGGTCGCCCGTTCGTTGGTGGCGGACCTGGCACCTGAGGTCGACAAGGCGCTGGGGTCGGTGGCGTACGAGCCGTTCGTCTCCATGGCCGTGCTCACCCGGGAGACCGGCCCGATGCCCTGGGACGACATCTACGCGATCCTGACCCCCGACCTGTCTTTCAACATGCTGTTCAACCACGCCAACCCGCTGCGCGGCACCTCGGCGCGCGCGAACGGCGGCAGCTTGATGTGCTACGCCGGTGCCCGGCTCGCCCGCGAGGTGATCGGCCTGCCTGACGCGGAGATCGAACGGCGGTTCCGGCAGGACCTCGGGCGCGTCTATCCGCAGCTCGCCGACCTCGTGACCGAGGCCGTCGTGCAGAAGTGGGAACACGGCAACTGGTTCCAGACGCCGGGCAGCGACCTCGACGCCCTGCTCCGCTATCGAGAGCAGCCGGCCAACGTCGTGCACTTCGCCGGCGACTACCTCGCCGCGGTCAGCGGCTCGGTCGAGGAGGCCACGACGGCCGGCGTCGAGACCGCGCATGCGGTCGCCGCGGCGCTCACACGATGTTGAGTTCGGGACGGCCCGCGCTCGTGCCGAACCGTCGTACGTCGAGCCCACCGACGTCGACGACAGGAGCGCACCCGAGGTAGAGGTCGCGCAGCACCTCGCCGACCGCCGGTCCCATGAGGAAGCCGTGGCCCGAGAAGCCGGTGGCGTACAGAAATCTGCCTACCTCCTCGGCCTCACCGATCAGAGCGTTGTGGTCAGGGGTGTTCTCGTAGAGCCCGGCCCAGCCACCGGCGATGCCGACCTCGCCGATCGCGGGCGCGCGGCGTTCGATCACCGCCCCGAGCCGCGGCAGCCAGTCATCGGAGCGCTGCAGCTTGAAGCCGGGGGTCTCGTCGGGATCGGACATCCCGAGCAGCAGGCCTCGGCCCTCGCCGTGGAAGTAGAAGCTGGTCTCGAAGTCGATCGTGAACGGCGTCGCCGGGTCCAGCCCCGCCATCGGTTCGGTGGTGAGGATCTGGCGTCGCACTGGAACGACGGGCAGGTCGACCCCCACCATCTCCCCGACGGCCCGAGACCACGGACCGGCCGCGCAGACGACGGTGTCGGTCGCGATCGTCCCGCGGTTCGTACGCACCCCCGTGATCGTCGTTCCATCGACGTCGATGCCGTCGACGAAGGTGCCGCGCAGCAACCGCGCCCCCACAGCGCGCGCGGCCGAGGCGTAGCCCAGCACGACCGACTCGGGCGTGCAGTGACCGTCGGTGGGCGAGTACGCCGCCGCGAGGAGTCCCTCGGTGGCGATCAGCGGCGAGAGCCGCTTGGCCTCGGCGACCTCGATCATCCGGCTCGGCACGCCGAGCTCGTTCTGGAGTGCGACGTTCGTCTCGAACGCCGCCACGTGCTCGGGCCGCTCGAGCAGGAAGAGATAGCCGACCTGGTGCAGGTCGATCTCCTGACCGAACTCTTCTCGGAACCGCTCGAAGGTGTGCAGACTGCGCAACCCGAGCTCGATGTTGACCGCGTCCGAGAACTGCGCACGCACCCCACCCGCCGCCCGAGACGTCGAGCCCGACCCGAACTCGTCCCGCTCGAGCAGCACCACGTCGCGCACTCCAGCCCGCGCGAGGTGGTACGCCGTGCTCAGCCCCACCACGCCACCGCCGATGACGACGACGGAGGCGTGGGACGGCAGGTCTGACGCGGGCAAAGGCACTCCTGGGCTACTCCATCTCGATCCGAGTCACAGTGACCTTCAGCACCGTGGACCTCGACTTGGTTCTGGCAGATTCCTCCTCCTGGTAGCTGACCACACCATCGGTCAGCTCGAAGAGGTTCGTCTTCGGCCCGGAGACGTCTCCAGTCACCCGGTAGTGCACGTAGTAGGTGCCCTCGAGGTCCGACGGGCCGTCGTACCCGACGTGGATGTTGTACGTGATCGTGCAACCCGCCAGACCGAAGCACTCCTTCTTATGCGTCTGCAACTCGATCGAGAAGTCTTCGACCTCGGGTGTCTCCCCGGCGCCTGCTTGCTCACCGATCGTGGTTCGGTACTGATTCCACGCGGTCTCGGTGAGCTTCTTCTTCTCGGGACAGTAGGCCTGCGTGAAGAGGACTTCGCTGCGGCTCATCCTGTTGAGCTGGACCTGGGTGTAGTCGTGGTGCTCCGCCATGTAGACAAGCGCCTCCACGCCCTCCTCGGCCTTGGTCCGACCGCAGACGACCGGCCCGTAGCCCGTTGACAAAGCGGTGCGGGGATGCGACGTCACCCAGTACATCCTCGAGATGTGGTCGCCGCTCAACAACCGCTTGTACTCCGCCCACCTCTGCCCGGCGGATGCGCTGCTCGCGTCGTACAGATGCGGCTTGGACGGCGTCGGCACCGGGATCGGTTCAGGCGTGTACAGCGGGGCCGGCTCGTCGCTCGGCGTGTACAGCGGGGTCGGCCAGGATCGCACGGGCGCTTCGGCCGACGTCGCGCCTGGCTCCCTATCGCGGGGGTCATCGAGCATGATCGGGAGGGCGACACGGGCAGCGGTCACGCCGAGCAGCGCCAGGCACCCGACCACGATGGCGACGATGCCTCCGGGGCGCTTGTGAAAGGGAGGCGTGCCCGGCTGGGTGGGCAGCTGCGTGGGCGGCTGGGGAACCGGTCGCCACACACCGTCTGCGTCGAGTCGGTGGCCGTTCACGACGTCGCCGGGCGTATAGGTGGGGCGAGTGGCCGGGGGCTCGTGCGCGCTCATGTCTTCCTGTCTAGCAACCTCGGCACGGGTGATGGCGTCCGAACTGTGCACACCGCGCGCGACGTCCGCCTCAGCGCGCACAGCTTTCTTGCCCACTCTCGTCCGTCGTCTGACTTGACGCTCTTGACGCTGGCAGACACACTGTTTCTTGACACACTTGACGGATGCTGCGGTACGAGAGAGCAGGACGGTCGATGAGGATCGCCGGGCGGGCCGAGGAGATCTCGGTCGACGAGTACGCCGATCAGGTGGCCCGGCAGGTCGCCGACCGGGTCCGTGCCGCACTGAGCACTCGTCTTGCCGCTGGCGACGCAGGCGAGGGGGACGACCAGGTCCCGGACCCGGCAGCGGTGGCCGAGTCGCTCAGCGACGTCATCATGCTGATGCCCCACGGCAGCACCAACGAACTGGCTCGGCTCCTGGCGCCGTTCTGGTCGGCGGTGAAGGTCCGGCAGGTGTTCGACGGTGCATCGCGCCAACTCCTGGCAGAGCGCCGTAAGAGCGGCACCCTGCTCGGACTCAAGACCAGCGACGGCGACATCGTCTACCCCGTCTTCCAGTTCCAGCAGCGCGAGGGCCGGGTCGAGGTGCGGCCCGGACTGGTGCCGATGCTGCGGGTGCTCCGCAGGTTCGACCCCTGGTCGGTCGCGGTCCTTCTGCACGCCCCGGCTCCGGAGCTGCGCGGTCGCACCCCGCTCAGCTGGGTCCGTGAGGGTCGCCCGGCCGCGCCGCTGATCGAGCTGGCCGAGGCCGTGGCGCGCGAGTGGTCGAGTGGAGCTGCGTGAGTGACCGACGGTCCGATCCGGCTCAGCAGTTCCCACCCGATCCCGCAGACCTGACTGGCTTCCCCTTCACGACGACGTTGCCGGACACCTGGTTCCGTGAGCACGCCGATCGCTCGGCCTCGGCCGGCCACGGCTGTTGGTGGTTCTCCGGCCACGACGAGGCCGACGAGCCCATTGGTCGCTTCGACCTGCCCGCACCGGACGGGACCTGCTACCTCGGCGAGACCGTCGGCGTGGCGGTTCGCGAACGCTGTGGCCGGTTTCTCGCCGCACACCTCCCCATCCCACAGACCCACCTGGAAGGCCGCGTCGTCTCTATGGTCCGGCTACCGGAACTCGCCGGTCGGGTAGCCGACCTGACCGATCCCCGCGCCGCGCTGTTCGGCGTCACCGGTGAGCTTGCCGCCGGCATCGACTACCTCCTCAGCTCCGCGTGGGCACGGGCGCTTCGTGCCGCGGGCCTCCGTGGGGGGATCCACTTTCTGCCACGGTTCACACCCGGCCACGAGCATGCCCTCGCCGTCTTCGGCAAGGGCGGCGACCGTGACTGGGGCATCGTCGGCGAGCCCGCTCCGTTGGTCGACGCGCTGGCCGCGATCGGCTACCAGCCGCACCGCGCCACCATCCCCTCGACCGCTGCAGTCGGTGTCGACGACTCGGTCGAGGCCGACGCGGCCCAATAGGCCGGGCCAGCTCCGCCGGCGCCGGCCACGCACTCCTCGATGCGCCCGGGACGAGAGCCACAGCGCGCCACCCTAGGGTGGGTGGCGTGAGCGATGCCGAGCGTGGTCCCGCGCAAGGCGGCACCCACAGGTGGCGGGACTGGTCGGTCGGCGCATTGATCGCGGCCAAGGCAGGCCGGTCGGTCAGCCTGGTGGTGCCGGCTCGCAACGAGGCCGCGACCGTGGGTGACGTCGTGAGCCGGGTGCACGACGCGCTCGTCGACACCGAGGCGCTGCTGGACGAGATCGTCGTCATCGACTCCGACTCCACGGACGCGACGTACGAGGTGGCCGAGAGCGCCGGGGCCACCGTGCACCGAGCCGCCGACATCCGTCCCGACCTCGGCACCGTCGCCGGCAAGGGCGAGGCGATGTGGAAGTCCATGTTCGTGACGCGGGGCGACTTCGTCGTGTTCATGGACGCGGACCTTCTCGACTGGGACACCCACTTCGTGCCGGGGCTGCTCGGACCGCTGCTGACCCAGAGCGACGTACAGCTGGTCAAGGGGTTCTACGAGCGCCCGATGGGTTCGGGCGACGCGGCGGTGCCCTTCGAGGGCGGGCGGGTCACCGAACTCGTGGCGCGGCCCCTGATCAAGCTGCTGTTCCCCGAGCTGTCATGGCTCCATCAGCCTTTGGCTGGTGAGTGGGCGGTGCGGCGCGAGCTGTTCGAGTCGCTGAGCGTGCCGACCGGGTACGCCGTCGAGCTGGCCGCGCTGATCGACACCGCACGCGGGCATGGTGTCGATGCCATCGCCCAGGTCGACCTCGGCTCCCGCAGCCACCGCCACCAGTCGCTGCGCGACCTCAGTGGCATGGCCGGACAGATCATGGCCGCGGCCCTGGAGCGGGCCGGACTGGAGACTCAGGCGCGCGAGGTCGAACGGCCAGCGGTGCAGGAGGTCAGATGACGTTGCGCCTGGGCCGTCACTCCTTCACCGACGAGCGCTCGCTCATGATGGCCATCGTCAACCGCACACCCGACTCGTTCTTCGACAAGGGCGCCACCTGGGACGAGGACAAGGCGGTCGCCAGGGTGGCGGAGGTCGTCGCCCAAGGGGCGGAGATTGTGGACATCGGCGGCATCAAGGCCGCGCCGGGCGTCGAGATCACCGAGGCGGAGGAGAAGGCTCGCGTCGTCGACTTCGTTGCGCATGTACGCGCGACCCACCCGACGCTCGCGATCTCGGTCGACACCTGGCGCGCGTCCGTGGGTGATGCCGTCTGCGCGGCCGGTGCCGACATCCTCAACGATGCCTGGGGCGGGGCGGACCCCGAGCTGGTCGACGTAGCAGCGGCTCACGACGCAGCGATCGTGTGCACCCACACCGGCGGCGTGACTCCACGGACCCGCCCCTACCGCATCGAGTACGACGACGTCGTCCGCTCCGCCATCACCGACACGGTCGCGTACGCCGAGCGAGCGGTGGCCGCGGGCGTGCGTCCGGATTCCGTCGTCATCGACCCGGCCCATGACTTCGGCAAGAACACCTTCCACTCCCTCGAGATCACCCGGCGCCTCGGCGAGATGGTCGACACGGGCTGGCCCGTCCTCGTGTCCCTGTCCAACAAGGACTTCGTGGGCGAGACCCTCGACCTTCCGGTCGGGGAGCGGCTGGTCGGGACTCTCGCCGCCACTGCCGTCTGCGCGCTGGCCGGCGCCCGCATCTACCGCGTGCACCAAGTGCCCGAGACCCGACAGACCGTCGACATGGCCCGCGCGTTCGCGGCGACGCGATGACGAGGGTCGCGCTCGTGCCAGGCGTCCTGGCCATCCTGCCCGCGTACGCCAGCATCGAGGACCCCGTCGCCGAGCTTCGCGCCGCCTGCCTCGACGCCGTCTCGTGGCTGGGCCGCGAGGTCACCGTGCTCGCCGACGACCAAGGCACCCGCATCGCCGCACACCTCCTCGACGTGACCGACCAAGCGCACGACGAACCGTCGTACCTCGTCGTCGCGAACGGTTCCGCCACTCGCACCGAGAAGGCTCCCGGACACTTCGACGCCCGCGCCGAAGCCTTCGACCGCGAGCTCGGCCACTCCCTGCGCGCCGGGCGACCCGACGTGGACGCCGTTCTGGCCGACGAGCTGTGGGCCAGCGTCGGCGCGCTGTCCGCCATGCGCGAGCTGTCACCGCTCGGTCCCGCGCAGGTCGACTACGACGCCGCCCCGTTCGGCGTGCAGTACTGGGTCATGCGCTGGACCGGGACGCAATAAGGCGGGGCCACCGGGCTGGTCCGCCACCTCCAGTTCACCGATGAACTCGGTTCGCCGGGATCTCCAGGGCTTGAACGGCGTACAACCGGCTCGTGGGTGCAGGTAGATCGTCCGTCAGGAAGCCCCGTAGGAGTGGGTACCGCGGAAGGCCGATCGAGGTACCGGCTTTTCATCGGGTGCGAGATTCTCGTCGGCGCCGTCAGGCTCGACGGACAGGCAGTTGGCGTCGAACGGTTCCCGTGGAACGGTCTCACCGCAGGACGGGATCGGAGACTGCCGCCCGGCGTCAGCGTCAGCGATGCCACTCAGCGCTCCCACGCATAGAGCCGCTAGGGCCGTTCCTACGACGGCACCCACAAGCGACGATTTTCCCATTGCGTTACCTCTCGTCTGGCGACTCAAGTGGCCTGCTGACCATGTCTGGCGTGATCAGCTTGATCCTTTGAACGACCTGCCGATTGGCATCGAGGCCGACGAGCGCAGTGACGTTCTCAACCGGATCTCGAATCACGGTGAAGAATCTTCGACCCAGGCGATCCATTCGGCCGCCATAGCTGAGGGCCTCGGTTTGGACTTCTGAGTCGGCGCCCGGACTCTCTGCGACGATCATGGCGATCCGCGCGGTTGTTATGCCGTAGATGTAGTAGCTGCCGCGGCCTGGTTTCAGGCCCCCACCGAATCCGATCTCGGTGATTTCCGGGACGCCGAAACCGCAGCCCGCCTCGACCTCCGCGTCGTTCACGATGAGTGCGAGGCACTGTTCGCCTCCAACTTCTTGGAACTCAAGACGCCACGCGTCGCCCGACGGACTGTCGCCGGCCTTCAGTACGACAGCGCGAGCTGCATCGATATCGTCGTCGGATCGATCGACCATCACGGCCACTCCCACCATTGTTGTTGCTACAGCTACGGCTACTACTAGAGGTCCCGCGAACCGCTGCGACGATCTTGAACACTTATCACCTAGGAAGCGCACGGGGTTCTGAGTCCCAATATCGCGAAGCTTTCACGGGCTAACCGATAATGCTGAATGGACAGTAGATATCGAGCCCCTCCGAATACTTCGTCGTCGTCGCCTCACCTCCGTGCCAACCGGTGTGAACTGCCTTCGTGCGGTACCAGTTGGTCGAGTACTGCGGGCAGGTCGTGCTGTCGTAAACCCGGTGGAGGTGCCCGTCCTTCTTGCTCGGGTTGAGGTCGGGGATACGGCGGACCACCAACCGCCCGGCCACCTGTTCGGCTGCCTTGCGTGAGGTGAACGCGGTGAAGGGAATCTCGGCGCCTCGGCGCGTGAGACCCAGGTCTGGGTCTGCTCGTCGAACACGGCGTCGGTGTACTCGATCGGTGTCCAGGCGTCGTCACCGATGGTGGCGATCGTGGCCTTGACCTTGGGGTTCATCCGCACGGTGACCGACACGTCGGCGCCACCGCGGATCGCGGCACCGACCGTGGCGGTGCCGTAGAATGCGGAGTCGCCACGCACCAGCGGCTTGGCCGCGTCGTGGGCCGGTGACAACGAGGTCAGGGTCTTCAACGCGTCGGCGACCAGCCGCTTGGCACCTCGTGGCGAACCGCACGATCCCTTGCGGAGTCGTTGGGCCACCACCACCGGCGCGCTGTCCTTCGTGGATACGGTGGCCAGCAGCGCGTTGAGGCCCCGGACCCCGGAGTAGCCGTATCCCGACCCCTGCTTGGCATAGCCATGGACCTCGATGATGGTGTCGTCGATGTCGACCATCACCCGCTCGTGGGACCCGTGTGGGGCGGGGACCAGTGGTGCCTGGTCGGCCAGCCCGGTCAGGAACCGGGAGGCGACCGCGTCGAGCTGGCGGACGTGGCCGAAGGTGAACGTGCGCAGGAACGACCCCAGTGTCGAGGGTGCGTAGGCGTTGGCGAAGACCCGGCCCATCCCGCCGTGACGCAACAGCGCCATGTCATCGATGGAGTCCGCCCCCGCGACCATCCCCGCGACCAGGGAGGCCACCTTCAGCCCCGCGTTCGCGCCCTTGTCGGTCGGCACCGTGAGGTGCCGGTCAGCGAGCTCGTGGAGTCCGGCGGACCTGGCCAACGCGAGGACCGGGACCAACCCGGACGACGACACGAGATTCGGATCATCGAACACCGCCGAGGTCGCTCGAGGCGTGTGGCACAGTTGCATCTACGAGATGCCCTTCGTGATGGTGGAAATCGGTCCCTAGACAAGACAAATTTTCCCAGCACGTAAGGGCATTCTCACTTCACGACGCGCTAACCGACCAACCTCATCGGTGGATCGAGGCTTAGCCAGGGCCCTTCACCAGGGTGGTCACCTTTGGCCGACCGAGCGGTGCCACGTATGTGACGCGGCCTGAACGGAATCCACGGCACTCCGGATAACACCCGTTCATCACGCGGACCGACGGATCAGTGGGTGGCGAGAAGCCGGATGCGTGAGCCCACTATGCCTCCAGGCCGTTCCTAGTGACGAGGTCCCCTTCGAAGAAGGGCCGCAGGTCCGCGGTGCCGATCGGCATCACCCCCGGCGTGACCGGGTCTCGCAGCCACTTCCACATGATGCGGCCATCGATGGGATTGTTCACCACGGACCGGCCCTCCGCGTTGAGGAAGTAGCTCGTCGAGCGGGCGTCGGCGTAGAGCTTCGTGGGCTCGAGCCGATCGATCTCGCGGTTGTAGCGATCGAAGGCCTCGTGGGTCACCTCGACCGACGAATGTCCGCGCTCGATGAGGCCGGCGATCGAACCGACCGCGAAGCGCGTCGTCATCTCCTCCATGTCGATCACGGTCATGCCTCCGACCGGATTCGAGTTCGGCCCGTAGATGAGAAAGAGGTTGGGGAAGTCCGGCAGCATCGTGCCGAGATAGGCACGTGCGCCGTCACGCTTCCACGCCGACTCGAGAGTGGAGCCGTGGCGCCCCGTGATCGTCATCGGCCACAGGTAGTCGTCGGTCCGGAATCCGGTCGCGAAGACGATCACGTCCAGATCGACCGTCTCCGCGGTGGTCTCGATCCCAGCCTCGGTGATGCGCTCGATCGAGTCGCTGACCAAGGTCATGTCGTCGCGCAAGAGCACGTCGAAGATGCTGTAGTCCCGGTCGATCAGAACCGGCCGCGCTGCCAGCGGAGGCGCGTCCGGAGTCATCGCGGCCAGCAGATCTGGACGGGAAGCGAGCTTTCCTTGCATGAATTCGAGCCGCTGCTCACGGATCGCCTTGTTGAGCGGGCTCCTGGTGTGCGGGTCGACGAAGTCCGGGTCGATCTTCCAGATCTTGCCAATGCTCTCCGACCCGTACAGCCAGCCGGCACGGAAGCGTGAGAAGTTCGTGTAGTACGGCAGGTTCCGCTCCAGCCACAGCACCTCTGGCGGGTACGGACTCAGGTACCCCTCGATCTCGAAGCACCAGTTCGGCGTGCGCTGGAACAGATAGGTGTGGGCGGCCGTCTTCACGATCTCGGGGACCGTCTGATACCCGGTGCAACCGGAACCGACGACCCCGACGCGCTTGCCGGCGAGGTCGAGATCGGTC
>DOWL01000002.1:54067-54558 GCA_003519585.1 Nocardioides sp.
GCGCTTGCCGGCGAGGTCGAGATCCGCCGGCCATCGTGCCGTGTGAGTCGCAACGCCTCCGAAGTCGTCGACACCCTCGAACGCCGGGATACTCGGCCGCGAAAACGTCCCCGTCCCGCAGATGACCGCGTTCGCGCGCAGCTCGCGGCTCCCCGACGGGCCGTCGAGATGCGCGATCCAATGCTGGGTCCGCTCATCCCAGGTCAGCGACCGCAGTTCGGTCTCGAAGTCGATCTGGTCGCGGATGTCGAAATGGTCGGCGACCCAGTTGAAGTACTTCTCGTTGTCGCCCTGGGCGCAGAACGGGTTGGGGAAGGGGTAATCGACGCCGAAGATGTGTGAGTACATCCGACTCGGGGTGTCGACGCGCGCGCCCGGGTAGCGATTCTCGAACCACGTACCGCCGACTTCCGCGTTCCTCTCCACCACCCGGAACGGGATCCCCAGCCGTCGAAGGTGCACGGCCGCGTTCAACCCACCCATCCCGGCCC
>DOWL01000075.1 GCA_003519585.1 Nocardioides sp.
CGCTCCCCGCCGCCCTCGCCGGTGCCGGTGTGCCCGTGGTCCCGCGTGCGGTCGGCGAGGTCGAGCAGCGGCCGGGCCACGTGCTCGTCGACGGCGAACCGACGGCGTACCTCGTCGCCGCCGACGGCCTCCACTCGCCGGTGCGCCGGATGCTCGGTCTCGATCGGCCGGCCGAGGGCCGGAAGCGCTACGGGCAACGGGTGCACGTGGAGATCGAGCCGTGGACGTCGTTCGTGGAGGTGCACTGGGCGGCCGGATCGGAGGCGTACGTGACTCCCGTGGCCGACGACCTGGTGGGGATCGCGGTCCTGACCGAGCGACAGGCGCCGTTCGAGGAGCTGCTGGCCGAGCACCCGGCCCTTCGAGAGCGGGTCGGGCGCCGGCCTCTGTCGCGCACCCGCGGGGCCGGCCCGCTCCGACAACGGTCGACGCGCCAGGTCGACGGGCGGGTGCTGCTGGTCGGCGACGCGGCCGGGTACGTCGACGCGCTCACCGGCGAGGGAATCGCGATCGGCCTGGCCCAGGCACGGGCCGCGGTCGACGCGGTGGTGGCCGGGCGCCCGGAGCGCTACGCGGCGGCGTACCCACGGCTCGGCCGGCGACACGTTCTGCTCACCCGCGCGCTGCTCACCTCGTCGCGTGCCCCGGTCGTCCGCCGCCGGATCGTGCCGCTCGCGGCCCGGCTGCCGCGGGTCTTCACCGGTGTCGTCGACCAGCTGGCGAGGCCGGCATGACCTCGCTCGACGCCGAGCAGGTCGTCCTTCTCGACAGCGACGGACATGCCATCGGCGCTGCCGCCAAGACCGACGTGCATGGCCTCGACACCCCGCTGCACCTGGCCTTCTCCTGCTACGTCTTCGACGGTGCCGGCCGGCTGCTGATCACCCAGCGTGCCCTGGCCAAGCCCACCTTCGGAGGCGTCTGGACCAACTCCTGCTGCGGCCATCCCGCCCCTGGCGAGCCGATCGCGGACGCCGTACGCCGCCGGACGGGTCAGGAGCTCGGCCTCCGGCTCGAGAAGGTGAAGCTCGTGCTGCCGGCGTTCGGCTACCGCGCGATCGTGCCGTCCGGTCCCTACGCCGGCTGGGTCGAGCACGAGCTGTGCCCGGTGTTCACGGCCATCGCCACCGAGGATCCGCAGCCCGATCCGACCGAGGTCGAAACCTGGGAGTGGGTGGCCTGGCCGGAGTTCCGGGCCGACGTGCTCGCCGGCCGCCGCGAGGTCAGCCAGTGGTGTCGCGAACAGGTCCAGCTGCTCCCCGCCGATCCGCTCGCCGCGCCGGCCGCCGACCCGGGGGAGTTGCCGCCCGCCGCCCGAGGGTGACGGAATCCCAACATCTGTTGGGATTCCTGACGTTCTGGGGCGTTGCATTGCCATAGAACGTCAGGAAGTGCCTCGCGGTCCGGGCGAGTTGTAGGAATCCCAACATCTGTTGGGATTCCTGACGTTCTGGGGCGTTTCCTACACGACGAGATCCGGTCCGGTCGACGCAGAACCCCTACGATCACGCCATGGGTCAGCTGCTCGACCTGCTCCCGCCCGGCACCTCGCTTTCCGACGACGGCGTGCCCGTCGTCGGCGGCTGCCGACTCGACGAGCTCGCGGCCGCGAGCGGTACGCCGGTGCTGGTCGTGGCGGAGGATGCGCTCCGGAGCCGCGCTCGCGAGTACGCCGACGGCTTGGCAGAGCGGTGGCCGCAGAGCCGCGTGGTGTTCGCCTCGAAGGCGTTCCCCTGCACCGCCGTACAACGGGTGATGGTCGAGGAGGGGCTGGGCCTCGACGTCGCCGGAGGCGGCGAGATCCTGAGCGCACTCAAGGCGGGTGTGGACCCGCGGCTCGTCGTACTGCACGGCAATGCCAAGCTGCCCGAGGAGATCGCACTCGCGGTCGAACACGGCCTGGGCCTCGTGGTCGTCGACGGCCCCGACGATGTCGACCGGCTGGAGGCGACGGTGCCGGCGGGGCGCGAAGTGGATGTGCTGGTGCGGGTGATCCCAGGCGTCACCGCCGAGACCCACGAGAGCGTCCTCACCGGCCACGACGATTCGAAGTTCGGACTCGCCCCTGCCGACGCCGCACCCCTGATCCGGCGGATCGAGGCGTCCAGCGCGCTTCGGATGCGTGGGCTGCACCTCCACGTCGGCTCGCAGATCCTCCAGACCCAGCCGTTCGCGGATGCGGTCGCCGCGGTCGCCCGGCTGGGCGCCGAGCTGGGCGAGTTTCCCGTCTACGACCTCGGCGGCGGTCTGGGTGCGCGCTACACATGGGCCGACGAACCGCCGACCGTCGCGGCATACCTCGATTCCCTCATCGAGGCGGCTCGGGCACACCTGCCAGCCGAGGCCGAGCTGATCGTGGAGCCGGGCCGCAGCATGGTCGCCGAGGCTGCCTGCACGGTCTACACAGTGGTGACCGTCAAGCGCGGCAAGCACACCTTCGTCGCCGTCGACGGCGGCATGGGCGACAACCTCGAGGTCGCGCTGTTCGATCAACGCTTCGAAGCCGGGATCCTCGGCCGCCTCGGCGGCGACGCAACCGAGGAGCTCGAGGTGTGCCAACTCGTCGGCCGGCACTGCGAGAGCGGCGACGTTCTGATCCGTGACCTGCCGCTCCCGCGGCCAGCCGTCGGCGACCGGATCGTCGTGCCCAGCACCGGCGCCTACTGCTTCACCATGGCCAACAATTACAACGGCAATCGGCGACTCCCCGTCGTCTTCGCCCGCGACGGCGCCTGGCGGACCGTCGTACGCCGCGAGACGTGGGAGGACCTGCTACGTCGAGATGTAGATTGAGGACAGGGCCCAGCTGTGGTCGTTCGGAGAACGCGAGACAGTCGACCGATTTCTGAGGTCGGCGGGCAGCCACCATCGACTGCTGAGCATTGTCGGCACCTGGTGCGGAAATTGCTCAGCAGTCGAGCATCGTGACGGAAAGGTAGACAGTCGACCTTTTTCCGAGCCGGACGTTGGTTACGGAACCACGACGACGGGGACCGGCGAGTGGCGCACGATCTTCGAGGCGTTCGAGCCCAGGAAGATCCGTTCGATGACGCCGGCCTCCGAGGAGCCGAGCACGAGCACCTCGTCGCGGTCCCAGTCCAGCCGGTCGATGGCCGCGCCCCAGGTCCGGCCCTGGGCGACGACGCTCTCGACGTCGGACGGTGCGTTGCCCGATTCCTTCAGCGCCGCGACGGCGGCCTCCTGGGCCGCGGTGGCCTGTGCGACCCAGCGGTCCAGCACCATGTCCTCGGCGTGGATGCCGATGCCGGCGGTGGGGCTGGTCCGGCCGCGGACGGCGAAGGTCACCAGCCGAAGCGAGGCGCCGATCTCGGTGCAGATCTCCGCCGTACGGCGGAGGGTGGCGTGCGAGCGGTCGTCGCCGCGGAAGGCGCACGAGACGCGTCGTACGCGTCCGTGTTCGCTGGCGGCCCAACCCTGGGTCGCGACCGCGACGGGGATGTGGGAGGAGTGCAACAGCCAGTCGCCGGTCGCCCCCGGATGGACGCGGCCGTAGCTGCCGGTGGTGCCCGAGCCGATCACGATCATCGATGCGGAGATCTCGTCGGCTTGCTCGAGGAGCGCGCTGGCGACCGACCGGCCCGGCGTCCACCGGCACACCGCGGCGACCTGGGGGCAGTAGTCGGCCAGGATCGCCTGCGCCTCGGCCACCGCCGCCGCGCCCTGTTGCTCGGCCCACGCCTCGAACTCGCGGTCCGTGTGACCGGCGACCGGGGTCGGCCACACCGTGGGTACGACGGTCACGACGAGCAGGTCGGTGTCCTCGGATCTGGCCAGGGTGGCCCCCAATTCGAGGGAGGACCAGTCGTCCTTCCCGGGTGAGAAGCCGACGACCAACGTCATGTCAGGCGGCCTCGGGGACGGGCGCGGCGGTGTTGAGCCGCGAGTGGTGCCGGCTCCACAGGAAGTAGAACGCCATGACGATCGCGAGCCAGCAGCCGAAGATCACCCACGTGATCGCCGCGAGACCCGAGAGTACGTAGACGCACGCTGCGACGGTGACGACCGGTGTGACCGGATAGCCGGGGACCTTGAACGGTCGTTCGAGATCGGGCTGGGTCCGGCGTAGGACGATGACCCCGATCGCCACGGTCGAGAACGCGACCAGCGTTCCGATCGAGACGGTGTCCCAGAGGTAGTCGGACGGCACGAACCCGGCGATGATCGCCACCACGATCCCGACCACGACGGTGTTGAACACCGGCGTCATGGTGCGCGGGTTCACCTCGGCGAACTTGTCGGGCAGCATCCGGTCGCGGCCCATCGCGAACAGGATGCGGGTCTGGCCGTAGAGCGTCACCAGGGTGACCGAGAAGATCGAGATCACGGCGCCCGCGGCGAGGATCGTGCCCGGGATGGCGCTGCCGGTGATGTTCTCGAGGATCACGGACAGACCCGCACTCTCCTGCTCTGGGCTCGAGAAGTCGGCCAGTGGCTGCGAGCCGACCCCTGCGATCGCGACGAGCACGTAGATCGTGACCACGATGAACAGTGCGCCGATGATCGCGCGCGGCAGCGCTCGTTGCGGATCGCGCACTTCTTCACCCGCCGTGGAGACCGCATCGAGGCCGATGAACGAGAAGAAGATGGTGCCCGCCGCGGCGCTGATGCCCGCCGACCCGGCCGCCCAGAAGTTGTCGAACCGGTCGACCTGGAACGCCGTCAGCCCGATCGCGATGAACAGCACCAGCACGCTGAGCTTGATCAGCACCATGACGGTGTTGACCTTCGCCGACTCGCTGGCGCCCCGGATCAGCAGCAGCGTGCACAGGCCGACAAGCACGATCGCCGGCAGGTTGAGCAGCCCGTTGGTGCCGTCGTACGGGATCGGCGAGTACGACAGCGACTGCGGGATCGTGGTGCCGATGGTCTTGTCGAGGAGCTCGTTGAAGTAGCCGCTCCAGCCGACGGCCACTGCGGACGCCGCGACGCCGTACTCCAACAGGACGCAGGCGGCGATCACCATCGCCACCAGCTCGCCGAGAGCGTGGTAGGCGTAGGAGTACGTCGACCCGCTCACCGGGATGGCGCTGGCCATCTCGGCGTAGCACAGCGCCGACAGGCCGGCGGCGAGGCCGGCGATCAGAAACGAGATGATGACGGCCGGCCCGGCATCGGGGACCGCCTCCTGCAGGACGAAGAAGATTCCGGTGCCGACGGTGGCGCCGACGCCGAACATCATCAGCTGGAAGGTGCCGAAGCTGCGTTCGAGTTCGGGTCCGTCGTGCGGCGTCTTCACCGCCATCGGCTTCTTGCGGGTCAACTGCTCGCTCAGCGTGGCGGTCATGGGCGCTCCCTCTCCGAAGGTGTTCAGCAACCTAGCCCCTCAGCGTGGTGGCCGAACAGAGCCGCGATGATGGGCCATCGTGGAGCTCGGGTCGTACGTCGCCATCGCGCTGGCCGTCTTCGTCGGCGCGACGGTGCAGTCGGTGGTCGGCCTCGGCGTCGGCCTGGTCGCGGCTCCGGTGATGGCCCTGCTCGAGCCGTGGACCATGCCCGGGTCGCTGCTCATGCTCGCGCTCGTGCTCCCGGTTGCAACCCTCACCCACGACCACGACGACATCGACTGGGCCGGGCTCGCGTGGTCGCTGCCCGCGCGGGTGTTCGGTACCGGCGTCGGAGTCGCGGTGGTTGCGGTCTTCACCCACCAACAACTCGGGGTCGCGGTCGGCCTCGTGGTGCTGTTCATGGTGCTCATCACCTGGCAGGCCGTCGAGGTCCCGATCAACCACGCGACCTTGAGCGGAGCCGGCTTCGTCAGCGGCATCACCGGTACGGCGACCTCGATCGGCGGTCCGCCGTTCGCGTTGCTCTACCAGCACCGGCCCGCGCAACAGATCCGTACGACGATGGCGGTCTATTTCGTGGTCGGTGCCGCGCTCAGCCTGGTCGGCCTGCTCGCGGTCGGCGACCTGACGTGGGACCAGGCGCGGGCCGCGGTGGAGTTGCTCCCACCGCTGCTCCTCGGCGCGGTCGCGGGCGCGCTGTCTCGCCGCTATCTGCCAGCCGACCGGGTCCGACCGGCGGTCCTGGTCGTGAGTGCGGTCTCTGCCGTCGTCCTGGTGGTGCGGTCGCTGGCCGGGTGAGTGCAGGGCCCGACTGCTGGGCCAGGCTCAGGACGCGATGGCCATGGCGACGAATGCGGCCACGAGCAACGCGAACAGGACTGCGGTGCGCTTGGTGTTCATCTCCGTCTCCTCTCGCTCTGCTGCGTATCGGTCACTCCGCCCGGAGGACCGTCTCCAGGTCGATCTCGATCTGGATCTCCTTGGAGACCAGGACCCCGCCGGCTTCGAGCGCGACGTTCCAGGTCACGCCGAAGTCCTCGCGGTTGACCTTGGCGCGCGCCGAGAAGACGGCTCGCTGACCGCCCCACGGATCGCTCACCTGACCCTCGAAGGTGACCTCGAGCGGCACGTTGCGGGTGACTCCGTGGATGGTGAGGTCGCCGTGGACGGTGCCGCGCTCGCCCGACCACTCGACCGCCGTACTGCGGAACGTGGCGGTGGGGTGGGCCTCGACGTCGAACAGTTCGGCCGAGCGGATGTGCTCGTCGCGCGCGGGGTTGCCGGACTCGACGCTGGACATCCCGATGCGTACGTCGACGGTCGTCTCAGCCATGGTGGCGCCGATGCGGAGCTCGCCGGTGACGTCGGTGAACCGGCCGCGGACCTTGGTCAGCATGAAGTGCCGCCCGATGAAGGCGACCTCGGCATGGCCGGGGTCGATCTCCCAGACGGTGCCCGAGGGAAGTCCCGCGGGGAGCTGAGCGTGGTTCTGGGTGAGGGTGGTCATCTCTGGTCTTCCTTCTATTTGTGTGGGCACGCACATAAATGTCCACGGGTACGGGGTGGCGCCGAGGCCGGCGTCGGGTGGGTCAGCGCGACGCGGATTGCTCCTCGGCGGCGACGACCTTCTCGAGTGCCGCAGTGACGGCGGCGATCTCGGCGGGCTTGAGGTGGTCCAGGAAGTGTGTGTCCACTGCCCCGAGGTAGACCGGTGCCGCGGCCCGAAGGCGGCGCCGGCCCTCGGCGGTGATCGCGGCGTACGACGAGCGCCCGTCGTCCGGGTTGGCCCGGCGTTCGACCAAGCCTTCCCGCTCGAGTTCGGTCACCACCCGGCTGACCCGTTCGCGGCTCACCACGGCCTGGCGCCCGAGCTCGCTCATCGTGAGCCGGCGGTCGGGGGCGGCGTTGACGACGAGCAACACGTCGTACCACGTGAGCGGCAGGCCGGTGCGCTGGAGAGCGCGCTCGAGCCTGGGCATCACGGCGGCCTGCGCGCGCAGCACCGCGGCCCACGCTGCGATGCGGTCGTCCGGAGAGGTCATGCGAGGACCATAGCACAAAGTGTGTTTGCACGCACATAAAATTTCTGCAGACTGTCTCCGGTTGCCACCGATGACTCGAGGTGCGAGTGGGAGTCTGTCGAGCATGCCCTTGGTGACCGCGCACGTGTCCATGTCCCTCGACGGCTTCGTCGCCGGACCCGACCAGACCCTGGAGCAGCCGCTCGGCGTCGGCGGCCTGGAACTGCACCGGTGGCACCTGGGTGATCCCGACAACGACGTCGACCGCGCGATGACCGAACGGATCCTCGCCCCGCACGGCGCGTACGTGATGGGGCGCAACATGTACGGCCCCGTCCGCGGCGAGTGGGACTCCTTCGCCGACGGCGAGATGTGGCGCGGCTGGGGGGGCGACGAACCGCCGTACCACGCACCGGTCTTCGTGCTCACGCACTACCCCCACGAGTCGGTCGAGATGGCGGGCGGGACCACCTTCCACTTCGTGACGGACTTCGACGAGGCCATGGAGCGCGCGATCGAGGCCGCGGGCGAGGAGACCGTCACGATCGCCGGTGGCGCGAGCGCCGTACGCCAGGGGTTCGCGGCCGGCCTCATCGACCAGATCCTCATCAACCACGCGCCGGTGGTGCTCGGCGGTGGCGAGTCGATCTTCGCCGACCTGCCGGATCTGCGGCTGCGCCCGGTCGAGGTGCACTCTTCGCCATTGGCCACACACATCGTCTACGACGTCGACCGGTCCTGACCGGCGACCCAATCTTGGGGAAACGCCCGCCGCCGCGGGCGAGCGTCGGTGACGGCGGATCTAGCGTGCCCAGATGCAGGGCTCCAGCGGGGAGTGCTCCAGGGCCGTACGGCGTGTGGTCCGGGTCGGCGGTGCGGTCGTCATGATCACTCCGACGGTGATCCTGGCCGCCACCCAGCCCTGGCACGACGAACCGCCGCAGCGGTTCCTGACGGTCAGCGGCATCCTGCTGATCGTGCTCGTCGCGCAACTGTTCGCCATGCTGGTGATGACCGGACGGACGGCCGAACTGGCGGCGACCACTCTGCTCGGCGCCGCGCTCTCGGCGCTCGTCGTCACGACCTTCTGGATCGTCCCCGGACTGTCCGCGCCGGGACTCCCGGAACATCCGGGGCTGGCGCTGGTCGCCGTCGAGGCCGGCGCGGTGTTCGCGGCGGTACTCGCGGTGGTGAGCACGCGCGATGTCCGCCAGGCGGTGCTGGCCGCGCTGTGGGCCGGAGCCGTCGGTTGCTACCTGCTCGTGGTCGCCGCACTGCTGGCCTTCACGTTTGTGCCCGCGAGCGTCCCGCAAGCGCAGGGCCGTACGGCGAGCGCCAGCGCGGCCGCAGCCGAACGGCTGGCCGGCAACCCGGTCGAGACCCCCGACGGCTACCTGCTCCTGCTGCTGGTCGCCCTCGTGCTCAGCGTCGTCGCGAGCCTCGCCGTACCGCTCACCCGCAGCGTCGTCCTGCCTCGGCGCCGCGCCGCGTGGGGGCATGTTGGCCGGCCATAGTGGAGTGAATCAGCGTCTGGTGCGAACGGTGACGGGCTTGGACATCGACCCCTGCAGGAGCTCGCTCGGCAAGATCTCGGCGCGGTAGCTGACCTTGGGATAGCCAGTCCACCGGACCTTCGCCGACCAGCGTCCGAAAACCATCAGCTCCGACCGGAAGCCCCGAATCACCTCCCACCCGCGGCCCGGGAGGCGACCCCACAGCCGCACTTTGATGGTGGAGGCCACAGATACGAGTGGCAGATCCTGCGTCGACGGCCATTCGCCTCGCGGGGTGGCGTAGAAGCCGTGAACGGTCAGGTTGATCGGCTGACCGGCGCGCGGTCGCCTGTCGGACACTTTGAAGCGGGCCTCGGTCGCTGGGGGTGCCAACACGAACGAGGTCGTGGGCAAATCGGCCTGATAGTGGTCGGTCAACGTCGTCGACCATTCCAGGGTTCCGGTCAACGTGAAGCGCCCTGGCTTGGAGACGTCAGGGCCAAGGTCGTAGGCGCCACAGAAGTGCAGCATCACCGTCCCACTGCGCTGAGCGCCCATCACCGAGCTCAGAACGAAGAATGTGCCGATGCCGTCGATGTCATTCTTCGCGCCGATGTTGACCTTCCAGCTGATCGCGTTGTCGGGAATGCCGGAGTACGTGACCGGATGCAGCACGCACTCCTGCCAGCGGACACCATCGGGTGCGCTCAGCGTGCCGACAACGGCGCGCTGCTGCGCCGGTGCGAAGTCCTGCGCTATGGCCGGAGGGCCGGCCAGCACCCCCATCAACAACGCCGCGACGACGATCAGAGCCCGACGTCCAAGAGACATGGCCGCACCGTAACCACACCGAGGGCGACCCATTGCCGCGTTATGGCCGATCAGCGCAGATCACTTGCGTGTGCGCGCACGATCGGCGATCGCAGGGTGCCGGGGTCGATCGGAGGGGCTCCGGGCGAGTGGACTTGGGCAATGGCGGCAGCCACAGCGGATGGCGGCCTCGCACGAGCGAACGATCCGACTCTCGATGCGGGAGGAACCCGTTGTGTCGAGCAGCACCTCCGCCGGGGCTGGCGTCTGGAGTGCGGTGCTGTCGCAGATCGCGGTGTCTCGTTGGTGGGCACCGGTCGCGACCCTGCTGCTCGCCATCGTGGGCACGATCTGCATCACCGTCGGCCAGGATCTGGACGACGGATCCGACTGGGCCTGGGTTTTGGTCGGGGCCGGGACCGCACTGCTCGGCGGCTTGATCCAACTGCTCAGGGAAGTCGGTAGGGCAGCTGAGCTCGACATCGGTTCGCAGGAGGCCTTGCGACTCCGGATCGCAATGAAGGACGCACTGCAGCCGGTCGCTGAGCTCATCGCTGAGCTGCCAGGTAAGACTCCCCGAGAGCGCAAGCAGGCCCTCGAAGCCGTCGCGCATCAGTCTGTGAGCGCGCTGACCCTTCTGCTGAAGGATGTGGATCGGGTCCGGGCTGTGGTCTACCAGTTGGACGACGATGGGATGTCACACCTGGCCTACCACGGGCGCGGGAACACGCCGAACCCGTTCCCCAGAACGACGGATCGCGGACGGTTGGCCTGCCAGATGGTCGCCGAGGGGCGACATCATTTCGAGCCTGACATCAGCAAGGCGTCGTCCGACGCTTACAAAGGCACCGGCAACGGATACGAGACGTTCATTGCCGCGGCGATCTGTACCGGCGACACGGGCTACGGAATGGTGACCGTCGATGCCCCCAACGCCCATGACC
>DOWL01000006.1:0-312 GCA_003519585.1 Nocardioides sp.
TGGCGCAGGTTGCCGGGCCAGGGGGCGCGCATCAGCAGGCGGATCGCGGCCGAGGAGAGGTGCACGGTGCGGTTGCCTCGGTGCTTCTCGATCATCGCCACCGCAGTAGGGCCGATGTCCTCCTGTCGGTCGCGCAGCGGGGGCAGCGTCACCCGGCCCACGCCGAGGGTGTCGATGAGTCGGCGCCGTCCGGGGTCGGGCTCGCCACTCGTGGTCATCGTGCCGGCCAGCCTCGGCAGCGACGCGAGGTCACCCTCCTGGTCGAGCAGGCTCGCGGACGCCGAGGCCGCCTCCGGGGTCAGCTGCTCGAGG
>DOWL01000006.1:459-15861 GCA_003519585.1 Nocardioides sp.
GGGGTCAGCTGCTCGAGGTGGCGCAGAAGAAGGGCGCTGGGCCGGGCCGCCAGTTCGGTGCGCAGGCGAGTCACGAACGCGTCGGCGCCGTCGGCCCAGTCGCTGGCCGCGTCGAGGACCACGACGCCGCCGCTCGGGTGGGCCGACTCGAGCACCGCCCGCGCGAGGGCGTACTTCCCGACCCCGCTCTCGCCCTCGATGAGGATCGGGACGCCCTTGGCCGCCAGCCGGGTCGCGTGGGCGATCGCCGTCACCAGCGCAGGGCTGTGGCCGGGCAGGGTCACGGTCGGCCGCGGCGGCACGCCGTCCGGCAGCGCCCGGTCGGCGCGCTCGAGGTGGGCGACCTCGAGCTCGACGATCGCGCCGATCACCGTGCCACTGTGCTCGACCGGCTGGCACCGCCCGATCCGGAACCGGTCCTGACTGGCGAACCCCCCGTTGTGACCCGTGCGCCCGCCGAGCGCGAGCTCGCGGACGTGCTCCCACAGCACCGCGCGGTCCACGCCTTCGAGAAGCTCGGTCACCCGCGGCCCCGCGATGAAGATGTCCTGTCCGACGGCCGCGATCGGCGTACGGCGGGAGCCGATGGCGACCAGGTAGGCGTCGAGCAGCTGTCGCTCGCGGGTCGTGGCCTGCGCGAGCAGGCGGCTTTCGACCTCCTGGGCGGTGCTGGTCATCAGCGGGGTCAGCAGCGGGTTGCCGGACGTGGCCCGGCAGGACAACGTGATCACGCCCTCCAGCCGCCGGGTGATGGGGTTGTGCACGGGGACGCCCACGCAGGTGAACGGGCGCAGCGCGTCGGCGAGGTGCTCCGGGCCGGAGATCTGGATCGAGGTGCCGTGTTCGATCACGCTGCCGCAGCCGTTGGTGCCGATCGATTCCTCGCTGTTGTCGAAGCCGCTCAGGGCGTTGATCCGATCGAACATCGGGATGATCGAGCGGTCCGGCAGCCAGCGGTGCACCAGCGTCGCCTCGTGGTCGGCGAGCAGGACCCCGGCCTCGAGCCCGGCGAGCTGGTCGGCGAGTCGCGAGAGCACCGGGTCGGCCGCCACCCGCAGTGCGGCGCGCGCGTGGTGTTCGCCCTTGAACGTGAGGGTCGGGTTCGCGAGTTGGGCCCCGCTCATCAGCGAACGGCGCCACGACTGAAGCACCTCGGGCCGGACCCGCTTCTCGAGGTGGCGGGGGATGGTCCCGTCGGACAGCAGGTGCTCGCGCGCCGCGTCGACGCCGGTCGGTCTGCTCACAGCTGGTCCTAGAAGAACTGCTGGTCGGGATTGAGCCGGTAGGCCTGCAGCTTGCGGTAGAGCGTCGACCGGGAGATGCCGATCGACTGGGCGGCGGCGAGCTTGTTGCCGTTGTGCTGCTTGAGCGCGGTCAGGATCGCGCCGAGCTCGAGCTCCTCGATGGCGGAGAGGTCGCGCTTGCGCGAGCTGCCCTGCAGCTCCAGGGGCAGGGACTCGGGCCGGATCTCCGGGCCGATCGCCGAGGAGAGCAGCCCGCGGATCGTCGCGTCCATCTGCCGGAGGTTGCCTGGCCAGCTCGCCCGCATCAGGCAGCGCAGCGTCGCCGAGGAGAAGTGCACCTGACGGGTGCCGCGGTGCTTCTCCAGCAGGGCCACCGCGGTCGGAGCGATGTCCTCCTGCCGGTCCCGCAGCGGCGGCACGGTGACCCGGCCGACCCCGACGGTGTCGATCAGTCGTCGCAGCCCACTGTGCGGGGGCTCGCCCTGGCTGGTCAGGGTGGCCATGATCCGCGGCGGGTCCTCGAGCTCGTCGAGGTTCTCCAGGAGTGCGGACGCGGCCGAGGCGGCCTCCGACGACAGTGCCTCGAGATGGCGGAGCAGCATCGCCTTGGGCTGGAACTCCAGCTCGCGGCGGAGCAGTCCGACGAACGTCGTCGAGCCCTCGACCCAACCCGCGGCGGCGTCGAGGACGGCCACCTCGTCGTCTTCGACCTGGGCACTGCGGAGCACCGACCGGGCCAGGGCCAGCTTGCCGACACCCGGCTCACCGTCGATCAGCATCGGTACGCCGCTCGCGGCCAGCCGGGTGGCGTGCGCGATCGCGCTCATCAGCGCCGGGCTCTTGCCGGGCAGCGAGACCGTGGGCCTGGGCAGCGCGGCTGCGGCGGCGTCGTCGCGGGCGGGGCGGTCGACGTCGAACTCGACGACGACGCCGATCACCTGGCCGTCGCGGTCGATCGGCTTGCACCGGCTGATCCGGAACCGCTCGGTGCTCAACCCGAAGCCGCTGGCCGGAGTGCTGCTGCCGAGCGCGACCGCGCGGACGTACTCCCACAAGGCGGCCCGGTCGACTCCCTCGAGCAGGTCGGTGACCTTCGGGCCGGCGATGAAGATGTCCTGGCCGACGGCGGCGACCGGCGCCCGTCGCGACCCGATCGCGACGAGGTACTCGTCGAGCAGTTGCCGCTCGCTCGTCGTGGCCTGGGCCAGCAGCCTGCTCTCCACCTCCTGCGCGGTGCTCGACATGAGCGGGGTGAGCAGCGGGTTGCCGGAGCTGGCGCGGCAGTTCATGGTGATGACGCCCTCGAGGCGCCGGGTGATCGGGTTGTGCAGGGGTACGCCGACGCAGGTGAACGGCCGCAGGGCCTCGGCGAGATGCTCCGGCCCGGAGATCTGGATCGGCCCCCCGGACTCGATGACGCTGCCCACCCCGTTGGTCCCGACCGACTCCTCGCTGATGCAGAACCCGACGTTGGAGTTGATCCGGTCCATCATCGGCAGGATCCCGGTGTCGGAGACCCAGCGATGGACGACGATCGCCTCGTGGTCGCAGAGCAGTACGCCGGCGTCGAGGCCGGCCAGCTCACCGGCGAGCCGGCTCAGGACCGGGTCGGCGGCGACCCGCAGCGCGGCGTGGGCGTGGTGTTCGCCCCGGAACGGCAGGGCCGGGTTGGCGATGTCGGCGCCGCTGAGCAGGGATCGCTTCCACGAGGTCAGGACGTCGGGGCGCACGGACTTCGCGAGGTGTTCCGGGAGCGACCCCTCCGTGAGGAGGTGCTCGCGGGCAGTGTCGATGGGCAGAGACGACATGGCCAACTCCTGTTCCCCCCGAGCTGTGACTCTCGTTACATGATCCAGGTCTGTAACAAGTTCGTCACTGTTCCAAATTGACACACCCGGGGGCATGCGTGGGACACCGTCAAGGTGGGCCTGGCCGTCGTCCCGCTGTCGTCCCATCCTCGTCCCGAAATGGGACATCCCGCCAGAGCCGTGCCTCATGACGATGGGCCGCGCCCGACAGGGCGCAGGACGACATGAAGGGACACCCGCGATGAGCGACGAGGTCAAGACGGGCGACGGCGTGCACGAGGTGGACGCCATCGTCATCGGCTCGGGGTTCGCTGGGCTCTACAGCATCCACCGGTTGCGGAACGAGTCCGGCCTCTCCGTCCAGGCGTTCGAGAACGCCGGTGACGTGGGCGGTACGTGGTACTGGAACCAGTACCCGGGCGCCCGCTCCGACACCGAGGTGAACGCCTACTGCTACTCCTTCGACAAGGACCTGTTCCACGAGTGGAAGTGGTCCGAGCGCTACCCGCGCCAGGAGGAGATCTGGTCCTACCTCAAGCACGTCGCCGACCGCTACGACCTGCGCCGCAGCATCCAGTTCGACACCCAGGTCGAGACCGCCACCTGGGACGACGAGACCAGCCGGTGGACGATCACCACGGACCGCGGGGAGACCTGGCGGGCGCAGTTCCTGGTCGAGGCGGTCGGGCTGCTGTCGGCCACCAAGGTGCCCCGGTTCGCCGGCCAGGACCGCTTCCGCGGCGAGATCCACCACACCGCACGCTGGCCCCAGGAGGACGTCGACCTGACGGGCAAGCGGGTCGGGGTGATCGGCACGGGCTCGTCGGGCGTCCAGGTGATCTGCGAGATCGCTGACAAGTGCGGCGAGCTCACGGTCTTCCAGCGCACCCCGCAGTGGGTCGTGCCCGCGAAGCACCGGCCGATCTCGCCCGGGCTGCTCGAGCAGATCGAGGCCGACTACGACGGCTACTGGCACGACGTCCTGTACTCCATCACGGCGTTCGGCTTCCAGGAGAGCGACGTCGCCGCCGAGGACGTGTCGTACGACGAGCGGATCGCCCGCTTCGAGGAGCAGTACGAGAAGGGCGGCGGATTCCAGTACATGTTCCAGGCGTTCAACGACGTCGCGGTCAGCCGGGTCGCGAACGCCGCCGCCACCGAGGTGATCGCCCGCAAGATCCGCGAGACCGTGAAGGACCCGGTGACGGCGAACCTGCTGATCCCGAGCGACCTCTACGCCAAGCGGCCGCTGTGCTGCGACGGCTACTACGAGACCTACAACCGCGACAACGTGACCCTGGTCGACGTCCAGCACAACCCGATCGTCGAGTTCACCGAGTCGGGGATCCGGACCGAGGACGGCACCGAGCACGAGCTGGACGTGGTCATCCTGGCCACCGGCTTCGACGCGGTCTCGGGCAACCAGCTCAAGATCCAGCACACCGGTCGCGATGGCCTCTCGCTGCACGACCACTGGGCACACCGGCCGCGCACGCACCTCGGGCTGATGGCGCACGGCTTCCCCAACCTCTACATGATCTACGGCCCGATGGGTCCCTTCACCAACCAGCCACCGCTGCACGAGGCCCAGGTCAACTGGGTCGCCGGCACCATCGAGCACGTGCGTGCGCACGACCTGGGGTCCATCGAGGCCACCGCCGACGCCGAGGCCGCGTGGATCGCCGAGAGCGACGAGGGCGCGGCCGGCACCCTGTTCGCGGTGACGAACTCCTGGATCAACGGCTCCAACATCCCGGGCAAGCCGATCATCAACATGTTCTACATGGGCGGCTCTGCGGCCTACATGGACAAGATGGAGGCGGAGGAGAAGGACGGCTACCAGGGCAACTTCACCCTGGGACGCCGCGCGCCCGTGCATGCCTGACAGTTGGGGTGAGTGACGGGACTCGAACCCGCGACATCCGCGACCACAACGCGGCGCTCTACCAGCTGAGCTACACCCACCATGTGGCCCCGGGATGCCCCAGGGCCGACGTGCAGTCTAGGGGAGTCAGGCGGGTTCCGTGGAATCGGCCGGCGGGGCCGGGGGCAACCCGGTGAGTGACCCGCCGTGCCGCTCCGCGATCGCTCGCGCGGTGTCGCTGTCGGGGCCGGGTGCCGGGACGAAGACCGCGTCGCGGTAGTAGCGCAGCTCCTCGATGCTCTCCTGGATGTCGGCCAGGGCGCGGTGGTTGCCGCGCTTGGTCGGTGCCTGGAAGTACGCGCGGGGGAACCAGCGCCGGGCGAGCTCCTTGATGGAGGAGACGTCGACGATCCGGTAGTGCAGGAAACCCTCGAGGGTCGGCATGTCGCGGATCAGGAACGAGCGGTCGGTGGCGACGGTGTTGCCGGCCAGCGGAGGACGGGACCCGTCGGGGCAGTGCTCCTTCACATAGGCCAGCACCTGCTGCTCGGCCTCGTCGAGGGTGAGGCCGCCGTCCAGCTCCTCGAGCAGCCCCGACTTCTCGTGCATGGCGCGCACGAAGTCACCCATCTGGGCGAGCGCTTCGGCGGGTGGCTTGACGATCAGGTCGACGCCCTCGCCGAGCACGTTGAGGTCGTAGTCGGTGACCAGCGCGGCGACCTCGATCAGGGCGTCGGACCCGAGGTCGAGGCCGGTCATCTCGCAGTCGATCCACACCAGACGTTCCTTCACGACCCCAACCCTAATGGCCGTCTGCCGGGACCAAGGGCCCGGCGAGCAGGGCCGATCGGCTCTCAGCCTCGACTCAGCCCGGCTGCGTAGGCTGCCCCGTGTGAAGGAGTGGCTGGGCACTGCGGCGCGCCTCGTCACCGGTGGCGTGTGGATCTGGGCCGCCCTGCTCAAGCTCCCGCACCCCGACGAGAGTGTCCTCGCCGTCCGCGCGTACCAGCTGCTGCCCGGTGACAGCGCGACCACCGTGGGCCACCTGCTGCCCGTGGTCGAGCTGGTCGTGGGGATCTGCCTCGTGCTCGGGCTGCTGACCCGGTTCGCGGCCGCCGCATCGGCACTGCTGTTCGCCGCGTTCATCATCGGCATCGCCTCGGTGTGGGCCCGCGGCATCGAGATCGACTGCGGCTGCTTCGGCGGTGGCGGTGCCAAGCCGGGCGCCTCGTCGCAGTACCCCTGGGAGATCGCGCGCGACGTCGCGCTGCTGGCTGCCTCGCTCTTCCTGGTCTGGCTGCGCCGCACCCGCCTGGCCCTCGACAACCTCCTCTTCCCGTCGCGCAGCGCGAGCGACGACCTCGACCTCGACAGTGACCTCGACCCGGACCCCGACCAGCACCGATCAGGAGTTTGACCACATGGCCACCGTGTCCAACAAGGAGAAGCAGCGACTGCGGGCCGAGCGCGCCGCCGCGGCCCTCAAGGAGAAGGAGCGCCGCGAGCGGCGCCGCCAGATCCTCACCGTGGCCGGTGTGATGGCGGCAGTCGTGCTGATCATCGCCGCCGGGTTCGTGATCAACTCCATGCGCGACAACACCGCGGAGAACGCCGCGGCCGCGCCGACGACCGGCAGCGAGTTCGGCCTCACCATCGGCCCCGACTCCGCGCCCCACAAGGTGGTCATCTACGAGGACTTCCTCTGCCCCTACTGCGGTGAGCTGGAGAAGCAGACCCACGAGGAGCTGGCGACCCTGGCCGACGAGGGCAAGGTGCAGGTCGAGTACCGGCCGATCGTGATCCTCAACGACATCGGCCCGTACTCCGCGCGGGCCGCGGTGATGTTCACCCTGGTCCAGCAGAAGTACGGCGACGAGGCGGCCAAGCAGTTCCACGACCTGCTCTTCGCGAACCAGCCGAGCGAGTCCGGCCCGTTCCCGAGCCGGGAGGACCTCTACGCGCTGGCCGCCCAGGCCGGTGCCGACCCTGACGAGCTGAAGACCGCGTTCGAGGCGGGCGACGGAGCGGAGGCCGTGGCGGCCGCCACCAACGAGTTCAAGGACCTCGGCTTCAAGGGCACCCCGACGATCATCGTCGACGGCAAGGCGTTCAACGACGGCCGCAACGTCGACGAGTTGGCACAGAACCTGCTCAACGCGGTTCAGTAGCCATGTGAACGACCCTTCGACCGCAACGCTCGACGACTTCATCCGCGGCCTGCCCAAGGCCGAGCTCCACGTCCACCACGTCGGGTCGGCCTCCGCCCGGATCGTGAGCGAGCTCGCCTCGCGCCATCCCGGCACCGTCCCGAGCGACCTCGAGCAGCTCAAGGCCTTCTACGAGTTCCGCGACTTCGCGCACTTCATCGAGGTCTACCTCGCGGTGGTCGCGCTGATCCGGACGCCCGAGGACATCCACTACCTCACCTACGAGATCGCCCGGGAGATGGCGACCGAGCAGCAGCTGCGGTACGCCGAGCTGACCTGCACGCCGTACACCTCGGTGCGGCCGGACCATCCCGAGCTCGGCATGCCGATCGAGGCCTACACCGAGGCGATCGAGACGGCCCGGGTCGAGGCCGAGCGCGACTTCGGGCTGGTGCTGCGCTGGATCTACGACATCCCCGGCGAGTTCGGGCTGCCATCGGCGGACGCGACCCTCGACTATGCGTTGCATCACCGGCCCGAGGGGCTGGTCGGTTTCGGCCTCGGCGGGCCGGAGCTGGGGGTGTCGCGACCGCAGTTCCAGCCGCACTTCGAGCAGGCTCGCGCGGCCGGGCTGCACAGCGTGCCGCACGCCGGTGAGACGACCGGCCCGCAGACCGTCTGGGACTCGCTCACCCTGCTGCAGGCCGAGCGGATCGGACACGGGACGTCGTCGGCCCAGGACGCCGCGTTGCTGCGGCACCTCGCCGAGACCGGGATCCCCCTCGAGGTCTGCCCGTCCTCCAACATCGCCACCCGCGCGGTGCGCACGCTCGAGGAGCACCCGATCCGGGCCTTCCGCGACGCCGGCGTCACCGTGACCGTCAACTCCGACGACCCGCCGATGTTCGGCACCACCCTCAACCACGAGTACGCCGTGGCGGCGCAACTGCTGGGGCTCGACGAGGCCGGCGTGGCCGAGTTGGCCCGCACCGCGGTGCGGGCGTCGTTCGCACCCGAGGACGTGCGCAGCCGAGTGCTGGCGGAGATCGACACCTATCAGCACGCCTGAGGAAAGTAATAGGCCCCGCAACCTCATACGCAGCGGGGCCGTGATCTTTGTATCCGTTTCTGAGCCCGAATTGGGGGATTGAAACGGCGTGTCGCGGGACACCTACTGTGGAGACATGAATCAGCCAGGGGGCCCGGTCCGGGTCGCAATCGTCAACGACTACGAGCTCGTAGTCGTGGGCGTCGCTGCCCTCTTGCAGCCCTACCGCGACCGGATCGAGGTCGTCGAGCTCGACAGCAACCTGCCGGTGGTCCGCGATGTCGACGTGATCCTCTACGACACTTTCGGCCAGGTGCAGGGCAAGGGGGTCGACGTTGACTCCCTGGTCAACGGTGGCGGCGCCAAGGTCGCGATCTACAGCTGGAACCTCCACCATGAGCTGGTCCGCGACTCGCTCGACGCCGGCGCGTCGGCCTACCTGTCCAAGGGGATGGATGCGGAGGATCTCGTCCGGGCGATCGAGAAGATCGCTACCGGACGCCGCGTGCTGCCCGAGGGCAGCGGGTCGGTCAGTCCCAGGCCGGACAGCGACTGGCCGGGCAAGGAGCACGGCCTCACGGTGCGCGAGTCGGAGATCATCGCGCTGATCACCCAGGGCCTCTCCAACCAGGAGATCGCCGACCGCAGCTACCTCAGCATCAACTCCGTCAAGACCTACATCCGCACCGCCTATCGCAAGATGGGCGTCGAACGGCGCGCCCAAGCGGTGCTCTGGGGCGTCCAGCACGGGTTCCAGCCCGACGTGGTCCGGCATATCCGGAGGTCGGACGAGCGGCCACCACCGAACGGTCGGAGTTCCGGTAAACCGTGAACAGCGGGCCCTCCCGGCTCCTACCGTGCACGCATGGACGACAGTCGCGCGCGCAAGTACCAGCTATCGAAAGTGCTTGCTGTGCTCGTGACGGCGGCCCTCGCTGCCGTGCTGGCTATCGCCTCGCCCGCGGCCGCCGACACCACGGTGACCACGACCGACCTGACCAGCGACCTCAACCCGTCGACGTACGGTGACGCGATCACGCTGACCGCCACGGTGACCGGCGACGCTCCGACCGGATCGGTCACCTTCACCGACGGTGCCACGACCCTCGACGTCGTCGCCCTGGTCGGCGGTGTCGCCGTCCTGGTGACCGACGAGCTGACCGCGGGCGATCACACGATCGTCGCGACGTACGGCGGCGACCTGGGCAACGACCCGTCGACGTCCACCGGTCTCGTGCAGTCGGTCGAGAGCGTCGAGACGGCGACGAACCTGGACTCCGACGCGAACCCGTCGCAGTACGGCGACTCGGTGACGCTGACCGCGACGGTGATCGGCGGCGACCCGACCGGCACGGTGTCCTTCGACGACGGCGCCACGCACCTCGGCGACGGCACCGTCACCGACGGCGAGGCCACGCTCACGACCAGCACCCTGAGCGTCGGCGACCACACGATCACGGCGACGTACGCCGGCGACGCCAACCACGACGGCTCGACCTCCAACAACCTGGTGCAGACGGTCGCCGTCGTTGGTACGACGACCCTCCTGGAGAGCAGCGCGAACCCGTCGGACTTCGGGGAGGCGGTCACCTTCACCGCCACCGTGCTCGGCGACTCGCCGACCGGCTCGGTCTCCTTCGACGACGGCGCCACGCATCTCGGCGACGGCACCGTCACTGACGGCGAGGCCACGCTGACGACCAGCGCGCTGAGCGTGGGCAGCCACACGGTTACCGCGACCTACAGCGGCGACACGAACAACGACATGTCGGTCTCCGCGGAGCTGGTGCAGTCCGTGGGCGTGGTCGGCACCACGACCACCGTCGTGTCCGATGCGAACCCCTCGGTCCTCGGCGATCTCGTCACCTTCACCGCGACCGTCACCGGCGCCGACCCGACCGGCACGGTCACCTTCACCGACGGCGCCACCGTGCTCGGCTCGGCACCGGTCGACGGCAGCGGTGAGGCCAGCCTGGAGACCAGCACGCTGGCCGTGGGCGCGCACACGATCACCGCGACCTACAGCGGCGACGACAACAACGGCGTCTCCTCCGACGACCTCGTGCAGACCGTCGACAAGCTCGGCACCGCCACGACGCTCGCCTCGAGCCTCAACCCCTCGACCACGGCCGACTCGGTGACCCTGACCGCGACGGTCACCGGTGGCCCCACGCCGACCGGGTCGGTCACGTTCAAGGACGGCGCCACCGTCCTCGGCTCCGCGAACCTCAACGGCAGCGGTGTCGCCACCCTCGGGGCCGGCCCCTTCACCGCGGGCGCCCACAGCCTCACTGCGACGTACGGCGGCGACGCGAACCACGTCGGCTCGTCGGGTTCGTTGACCCAGACGTCGACGGCGCCCGTCGTCCCGCCGGTCGTCCCGCCCGTCACGCCTCCGGTCACCCCCCCGACGCCCCCGCCGCCGCCGAAGCCGACGGTCACCTTCGACATCTCCACCGACAAGGCGTCCGTCGGAGACAAGGTGACGCTCAAGTGGAGCACCAAGCACGCGGAGACCGTCACTGCCTCCGGCGACTGGCGCGGCGCGCGTCCGACCAAGGGCACCGCGAAGGTCCGGATGGGCGAGCGCGGCACGTACGTGTTCAAGCTGACCGTCGCCAACGCCAGCGGCAAGCAGACCGCCACGGTCCAGGTCGTCGCCTCGCGCAAGGCCAAGGAGCTCGAGCTCGTCGTGACCGACGAGCTGGTGCTGGTCGGCACCCCCGTCGCCGTGCGTGCGGACGGCCTCGCCCAGGGCGAGACCTACACGATCCGGCTGGCGGGCAAGGTGCTGATCTCCGGCAAGGCGGACAAGAAGGGGGACGTGAACAAGACGTTCACGCTGCCCACGACGACCGCCGAGGGCGCCGTCCCGCTCACCATCACCGGCAGCAACCCGGGCCGCAAGGGCGAGGCCGTCCTCAACGTGATCAAGCCCAAGACCCTCGAGGTCGAGGTCGCCGACGACAAGGTCCGCAAGAACGAGGAGCAGACCGTCACCGTCAGCGGGCTGTTGGCCGGCGAAGAGGTCAAGGTCATGTACCTCGGCAAGAAGATCACCACCGGCACGGCGGACGCGAACGGCGAGTTCACCTACGCGTTCAACGTCGGCGCGGAGAAGGGCAAGCGCAAGGTCAAGGTGATCGGCGCCGTACCGTCCCGCGTGGGCGAGGCGGAGTTCGCCGTGACCCGCGATGGCGGCGACGTCGGCGGCCACGAGGACGGGCTCTGAGTAGGCTTGAACCGGACGGCGTTCGTCCGGTACCCGTGCGATCCTGCGCGCATGGGCAACCGAGCGCAGCTCTCGACCACCTGGGCGGCCGCGCTGGGTTGGCGGATGGAGCGACAGCTGCTCGATCCGGTGGGATCGGAGTCTGTCGCGGGCGTCGTACGCCGGCTCGGCGCGGTCTTGTCGATGGACGAGTCGCTGGCCGAGCTCGCCGTACGCACCCGGCGCACCACCTCGCATCCTGGTGAGCTTGCTGACGCACTGGCCGCCGGGGAGGTGATCAAGGCCTTCGCCTACCGAGGTGCGATGCACTACCTCTCGCCCGAGGACGGTGGCAACTACCTTGCGATCCGTGCGGCCGGTCGGCAGTGGGAGCTGAAGAGCTGGGTGGAGTTCTACCGGCTGACGGCCGACGACTGGCCCGACTTCCGCGCCGCCGTCCGCGAGGCGCTCGCCGGTGGGCCGCTCACGATCCGCGAGCTGGGTGAGGCAGTCACCGCGCACCGCGCGTACCGCCACCTCGGGCCGGTCTTCGACGAGGGTGCCGGCACGCTCATCAAGCCGCTGACCTGGCAGGGTGACATGTCGCTCGGAGTGCCTCGGGACGGCGAGCACACCTTCCAGCGCTTGGACGACAACCCGCGCTGGCAGGGGATTCCCGAGCTCGACGACGCCGGGCCGCGGGCGATCACGGCGTACCTCCGGAGCTACGGGCCGGCGACCGTTGAGCACATCCACCACTGGTTCGGTGCCGGGCTGAGTGCTGGTCGCGCGCGCCTCGACCGCTGGCTCTCCGCTCTGGGCGACGAGCTGGTCGGCGTCGACGTCGACGGCACCGATGCGCTGGTCGTGGCGGACGACGTGGCGTCGTTGGACTCCGCGCGACGCTCCGATGTCGTCCGCTTCCTGCCCGGGCACGACCAGTGGGTGATGGGGGTGGGCACCAAGGACGTGCACGTGACGCCACCCGACCGGCGAGACGTGATGACCCGCAAGGCCAACCCGGTGCTCGTGGGCGGCGTGGTCCGCGGCACGTGGCGGGTCCGCGAGGACGAACTCACCGTGACCTGGCTCGACGAGGGACGGCGCCCCCGGAAGGCGATCGACGAGGAGGCCGCCCGACTGTCCGAGCTCGTGGGCACGGAGCTGCGGTTGACCATCGAGGGTTGAGCGCGGCCGCGTCCTTGTCGGGGCGTGGCAGGATGCGCGCTGTGCGGCACTCGTTGGCAGGGCGGGCCGAGAGCCAGCTCCAGGCCCGCCTCCTCGCGGAGCTCCGCGACGAGGGGCCGCAGTCCAAGGCCCAGTTGGCCGACTCGCTCCAGGTCTCCCGGACCACCGTGGGTGCCGAGGTGGTGCGGCTCGGTGAGCTCGGCCTGGCGATCGAGGCGGGCCCGGCCGCGTCGCGGGGCGGGCGTCGTTCGACGCTGGTCGACCTGTCGCCGGAGATCCGGTTCGCCGGCATCGCGATCGGCGCGACGGGTCTCTCGGTCGGGGTCACCGACGGCCGGCTGACCACGCTCGCCGTACGACACCGCGACTGCGACATCAAGCAGGGTCCCGAGCAGGTGCTCGCGCTCGCGCTCGAGACGACCCGCGAGGTGATGGCCGAGGTCGGCGTCACCCTGCTCAGCGGTGCGGGTGTCGGCGTGCCTGGGCCGGTCGACTTCCACCGTGGGGTCTCGGTCTCGCCGCCGATCATGCCGGGGTGGGACGGCTACCCCGTGCGCGACGCGGTCTCGCGTGACCTCGGCTGTCCCGTCGTGCTCGACAACGACGTCAACGTGCTCGCGATCGGTGAACAGCACGCGGGTGTGGCCAAGGCGGCCAAGGACTTCCTCTTCGTCAAGATCGGCACCGGGATCGGGTGCGGCATCGTCGTGGACGGCGATCTCTACCGCGGCGTCGATGGCTGTGCGGGCGACATCGGGCACATCCGGGTCGACGACTTCGGACCGACCTGCGCGTGCGGCAACACCGGCTGCCTGGAGGCGTTCGCGGGTGGTGCCGCGCTCGCTCGGGACGCCACCGCCGCCGCGCGTTCGGGACGCTCGGACGTGCTCGCCGCGATGTTGGCCGAGCGGTCGGAGCTGAGTGCGGCCGACGTGGGCCTGGCCGTGAGCCAGGGCGACCCCGTCGCCGTCCAGTTGATCCGCGACTCGGGACGCCGGGTCGGCCAGGTGCTGGCCAGCCTGGTCTCCTTCTTCAACCCCGGGCTGATCGTGATCGGCGGCGGCGTCACCGCGATCGGGCACTCGCTGCTCGCCGAGATCCGTGGCGTGACCTACCGTCGCTCGCTGCCGCTCGCCACCGGCAACCTGCCGATCGTGCTCAGCGAGCTCGGCTCCGAGGGCGGCGTCGTCGGAGCCGCCCGGATGGTGAGCGGGGCGATCTACTCCTCCGATCCGAGCCGCGCGGTCTGAGACCCCCCGCTCGTCGCCTCGGAATTTGGTCGACTGTCGATCAATTTCCGAGCCCGAACCACGACCGGTTGACCTGCAACTTTGTCCAACAGTGACGGAAGTTTCGCAACAACACGACAGAAATGTCGCTCAGACCCTTGCTCTTCGTTCGCCAGCCCCCCTAGTTTGTGCTGCGCGATGACAAACCAGTGACGACCGTCACTGGGCGGCCCGAAGTGCAGCGTGAGGGAGGTGCGGCGCGCGATGCGGACGATCGACGTGGGCGACGACTCTCTGAGCGCCGACCAGCTCACCGTGCGGCGGACCAACCTCGGCCTCGTCCTGCGCCGGCTGCGCGACCACGGGCCCAGGTCACGGGCCACCCTGGCCACCGAGCTGGGGATGACCCGGTCGGCGGTGTCCACCCTGGTCACGGAGCTGGCCGAGCGTGGCCTGGTCCGCGTCGGCGGCCTCGAGCGGGGCGCGGTCGGCCGACCCGGCACGACCGTCGAGCTCGACGGCCGCGCCGTGGCCGGACTCGGCGCCGAGATCAACGTCAACCACGTCTCGACCGTCGCCGTCGACCTGCGCGGCGAGGTGGTGAGCGAGCACGAGTTGGCCCTCGACGCGCGCACGGTGTCCGCCGAGGAGGTGCTCGAGCGGTTGGCGGAACTGGTCACCGAGACGGTGGCCGACCTCGATCGTCGCGGTGCCGAACCGGTGGGGCTCACGGTCGGTGTCGCCGGGCTCGTCGACCGCGAGCGCAAGGTGCTCACCCACGGGCCCAACCTCGGTTGGCGGGACGTACCGGTCGGCGACCTGCTCACCGACCGGCTCGGGTCGGCGTACCCGGTCACGGTCGACAACGAAGCCAACCTCGCCGCGATCGCCGAGGCCACTCCGGGTGACCCGGACCGACGGGATGTCTTGGTGATCTTCGGCGAGGTCGGCGTCGGTGGCGGCATCGTGGCCGAAGGCCGGCTGCTCCGCGGGCGCCACGGATACGCCGGCGAGTTCGGCCACATGACCGTCGAACCGCAGGGTCGCCGTTGTGGCTGTGGCCGGGTCGGCTGCTGGGAGACCCTCGTCGGCCTGCCGGCCTTGCTCGACCGGGCGGCCGACCCGGACGACCCGGTGCGTGACCCCGCGCTCCCGATCGACGCTCGGCTGGCCGAGCTGAACCGCCGCGCGGAGCTCGGCGACATCCGCACCCTCGACGCCTTCGCCCAGGTGGGTGGCTGGGTGGGGGCCGGTGCCGCGCTGCTGGTCAACGCGCTCAACCCGGCGGCCGTCGTGCTCGGCGGCTACTTCGCCGCCGTGGGAGAGCAGATGCGCCCGGCCATCGAGACCCGGCTGCGCGCCGGGGTGCTCGCGCCCGAGGCTGGCGGCACGCGCGTCGAGCTGTCGCGCCTGGGGTTCACCGCCTCGGTCCGCGGCGGAGCCGAGCTCTCCCTCGAGAGCGTCTTCACCGATCCGACCCGGGTCGCGCGCCGTGCCGTCGCGGACGTCGTAGAAGGGGCCGTGCGATGACCGATCTGCTGCTCACGATGTCCGGCATCGTCAAGGAGTTCCCCGGGGTCCGGGCCCTTGGTGGTGTCGACCTCGACGTACGTGCGGGCGAGGTGCACTGCCTGCTCGGCCAGAACGGCGCGGGCAAGTCGAC